>QYQC01000159.1 GCA_007280315.1 Betaproteobacteria bacterium
GGTCAAGGCCATCGTCATCGATGTACACAAGATGCCGACTTTCCACGATCGCAAGAAGGTGATGGGCGCGATACGCGAGTACGGCGCACGGCTGGCGAAGGAGCCGCAGATCACGACGTTCAAGACGACGGGGACGGCGATGATGGGCGACATCACCAACCGCATTGGCGGGCTGCCGGTGCGCAACTTCAGCGCTGGTCGCCTGGTGGAGGCCGCGGACGGTCCGCTGATGCTCGGCGGCGATTTTATCCGCGAACTCAATTCGAGCCGCGGCGGCCAGATCTCGCATGCTTGCATGCCCGGTTGCATGATCGAATGCAGCAACGTCTACGTCGACGAGAACGGCAAAGAGCTGGTGTCGCCGCTTGAATACGAGACCCTCGGATTGATGGGCAGCAATTGCGGCCTGACACACCCGGACCAGGTGGCCAGGGTCAACGCAGTCGCCAACGATCTGGGCATCGACACCATCGAGGCGGGCGCGACGATTGCGGTGCTGATGGAAGCGGGGCTGGGCAAGTTCGGCGATGAAGCCTTCATGCTGAAAGCGCTGGAAGACATCCGTCAGGGCAATGAGCGCGGCCGCATTTTCGCGCAGGGCGCGGCGCGCGCCGGCGCGCATTTCAAGGTCGCCCGCATCCCGGTGATCAAGAAACAAAGCATCAGCGCCTACGACCCGCGCGTGATCGAAGTGACCGGCATATCGATGATGATCACGGCGCAAGGTGCCGATCACACGGCCGGCAATCTGCCGGTGTTCAACTGCAAGGACAAGACGACGGCGCAACTGGTCGAGGCCAGCCTGGGAATTCAGGCCGCGTGCGCCGCGGCGGATTCGCTCGGCCTGTGCATTTTTGGGCGCTCGGTCACCAATGTCAGCGCCGAACTCATCGTCACCGCCCTCAACGACGCGCACGGCACCAAGCTCGATACTTCGTTCCTGCAGACGCTGGGCATGGAGGCGCTGCGCATGGAGTGGGAATTCAACAAGGCCGCAGGCTTCACCGAGAAAGACGACGAGCTGCCTGAATTCTTCTACGACGAACCCCTGGCGCCGAGCAACAAGGCAGCGCGCCATCGCAGCGCCGAAATAAACAAGAGCATGCGCGAACTGCTGGCCGCACCGGGTTAGCTTTCGGCAGCGCTTGAGGCGGGCATGGGGAGTGACCTGGACAGCCCCGCGCGGCGCAATTCGATGAGCGCCCCGCGCGCCGGCGGACTCGGTCTTGCCGGAGGCGTTTTTTCGAACATCCGCACCGCGCCGGCGCCGGCGCTGGCAGGCGTGCCGCCCGAGGTGGACAGCCTGTCGGTGCGCGTGGTGACCGACTCGTATCACCAATACCTCGAACCCTCGCGCAAGGTCGGCGCGGTGTCGGTGGATCGTTTCCAGCGCCCACCCTCGACTGGCTTGCCGCGCACGCTACAGAACGAATGGGGCCTCGCGCTGCACCTGGAGTCGGCGCGCGGCGCCGAGACGCGGCAGGTGCTGGTGGACTTCGGTTTCACCGGCGAGACGCTCAATAACAATCTCGACCTGCTCGCCATCGATCTGGAGAAACTCGACGCCCTGCTGCTTACGCACGGGCACTACGATCATTTCGGCGGCATGGTCGGGTTTCTCGCCGCGCATGCGCGAAAGCTGAAACCCGCGCTGCCGTTCTACCTCGGCGGTGAAGAGTGCTTCTGCAGCCGCGAGACCGGCGCGGTCGGCGCACCCAGCAACTTCGGCGCGTTGAGCCGAAGAGCGATCGCGGAAGCAGGGCTGCAGGTCCTGTTCGCGGAGCGGCCTTCATTGCTCGCCGATCACGGATTCACTACCGGCCATATTCCCCTCGAGTCGTTCGAAAAACCGGCGCAGCCCTCGCGCATGAAGATCGGCATGCAGGACGGCATCGGCTGCGCGCCCGAGGGGCTGCCTTTGGAGAAACGCAATCTCACCATCGTGCCCGACGATTTTCACCACGAACATGCTACCTGCTACAACATCAAAGGCAAGGGATTGGTGGTCATGACTTCGTGTGGACACCGCGGCGTTGTCAACTCCGTGCGCGGTGCCATCAAGGTATCGGGCATAAGCAAAATACACGCGATCATCGGCGGTTTTCACCTGATGCCGATGCCGCTGGAATACGTGCGCAGCACCGTGATCGCGCTGAAGGAGTTTAATCCCGATTATCTGATTCCGATGCATTGCACCGGGACGACGTTCTACGAGACGGCGTTACAGGAACTTCCGGGGCGCGTATTGCTCAGTTCGACTGGGACAAGGTTTACCTTTGGAGGGTGAGGCCCGTTTGAAGATTCCGCAACCTGCCTTTTGCTATCCGCGCCCGATGCGGCCGGCAACGGCGCGTATCTTTCGTGGCGCCGCGAGCCATATGCACACCGCCGAAGCGACGCTGCATCCCAACGCGAGCGAGAACGCCAGCGCATAGCCGCCGCTCGCGTCGTACAGCGCGCCGGTGACCCAGGGGCCGAGCGCGCCGCCGGAAATGCCGATGCCCATCAGGGTTCCGAAGATGCCGCCGTAGTGGCGGCCCTGAAATATTTCCGCCGGTATGGCGCCGACCACCGACGTCAGGCCATAGCCCAGAAACCCCTGCGCCAGCACCATGAACCAGAGCAGTGCCGGACTGGGCGCGGCCTGCATCAACAGAAGTGCGATGTAGCACAGTACGAAACCGGCGTTGCCCACGGTCCAGACCCACTCGCGGCCGATGCGATCGGAAATGTGACCGAGCGCGATTTGTCCGGGGATCGCCGCAAAACTGACGAAGCCCAGCGCCCACGCGGCGTACATCGGCGCGAATCCGGACTCGATCAGATACTTGGTCTGGTGCACCTGCACCGCGTACCACGCGTACAGTCCGCAAAAATATCCGGCGGCGATCCACCAGAAACGCGCCGTACGCATGGCGCGCGCCAGCGTCCAGTCGATCGACGTCCAGGCATGGTCGACGATGTTGGCATGCGGTTTCGCCGCCGCCGAGGAGGCCGGTGCGACGCCATCACCGTCCGGACCCGTGCCCAGATCCTCGGGCCGGCGCCGGATGAGCAAATTGAGCGGTGCCAGCAGAACGAACACCAGGATGCCCATGCCGGTGCAGGCGGCGCGCCAGCCTGCCTGCTCGATCAGCGACTGCAGCCAGGGGAGCAGCACGATGGAGCCGATGCCGACACCGGAGAACGCGATGCTCATTGCCAGGCCCCTGCGGCGCACGAACCAGTTCGGCAGGTGCAGCGCCTGGCCGGTGAAACCCAGGGCCACGCTGCCCGCGCCTACAAGTACGCCGAGCGTGAGATACAGATGCCAGGGCTGGCTCACCTGCGCCGCCAGCAGCATGCCGACACCCATGATGCCCACGCCTGCTTCGAGCACCACCAGCGGTCCATGGCGGTCCATCAACCGGCCGAGCAGCGGGCTCAGAACCGCCGAGATGAAAAAACCGAACGAAAACGCGCCGGCAGTCACGCCACGCTCCCAGCCGAACTCCTGAAGTATCGGCGGGAACAGCAGCGAAAACGCGGTGCGCGCGTTGACCCCGACGCCCATGGTGACGAAGGCCACCGCCACCATGGCCCGGCCATAAAAAAAAGGAAGGCGCGGGGCTTTCACCGGATTACCCTGCTCGTTGGCTCGGTGGTGCCGAGGCAAGCGTGGAGCCCGGCGGTGCAATGTGAATTCCAGCATTCATGCGTGAAGTGTAATCGAAGTCCGCAACTCGCTCTGATTCCCGTCGCAGGCGGTGCTCGAGAAATTCATCGCACTGCCGAATTGCGACGCGCAGGCGAATGGTTGCATAATCTGCCATCGCTTCGTCGAAGCGTCCAGCGAGACTCTCATGCGCCCAGGTTTGATCCTTGCCCTTACGTTAATTTGTATTTCAGCGACGGCCGCTGAAAGACCGGAAGACCGGTGGAATCTCGCCGATCTCTATCCGTCCGTCGCCGCCTGGAATGCCGACGCGGCGCTACTGGATGCAAGGATCAAGGATTTTACCGACTGTCGCGGCCACCTCGGTGACTCGGCCCAGCGGTTCCGGGCCTGCCTCGATCTGGGTTCGGAACTTCGCCGGCGCTACGCGCGCCTCCAGGTATATGCCGGAGAATTGCACGCCGAAGACACCGGAGCGTCCTCCAGCCTCGAACTGAAGCAGCGCGCCGACCTGCTAGGCAACCGCTTCAGTCAGGCGAGCTCGTTCCTGCGCCCCGAGGTGCTGCGCCTTGGCGCGGCCGAGGTCGGCCGCCTGATAGCGCAGGAGCCGGCACTGAAACAGTATCGCCATTCCCTCGACGACATACTGCGGGCTGCGCCGCATACGCTCGATGCGTCAGGCGAGGCGCTGATCGCCACGTTTAGTCTGGCGACCGATGCTGCCGGCTCGGTCTACACCACTTTGTCCAACGCCGATCTTCCCTGGCCCACGGTGACGCTGTCTGACGGAAAGGCAGTACACCTCGATCAGGCGGCCTACACGCGTTACCGTGCGGTGCCGAATCGCGCCGACCGCAAGCTGGTATTCGACGCCTTCTGGGGAAAATGGAAAGAGTTCGAGCGCACCTTTGGCGTCACGTTTTACGAATCGCTCAAATCCGACACCGCGTATTCCAGGGTGCGCCACTATCCGGATACCCGCGCGCGCGCGCTCGATCGAAACAAGGTGCCCGCCGCGGTCTACGACACGCTGATAAGGGAGACCAGCGCCAGCCTGCCGACCCTGCATCGTTACTTCAGGCTGCGCGGCCGGATGCTCGGCGTGGCGGACATGCGCTACTACGATATCTACCCGCCGCTGGTCGGCGGCGATTTCAAGTTTCCGATAGACGCCAGCAACAAAATCATGCTGGACGCAGTGAAGCCGCTGGGGGATGCCTACGTTGCCGCGGTCGAAAAGGGACTGAAGGAGCGCTGGATGGACGTGCACCCGCGTCCGCGCAAACTTTCCGGCGCTCACATGGCCGGCGCCGCCTACGACGTGCATCCCTACCTGCTGCTCAACCACAACGACGA
>QYQC01000203.1 GCA_007280315.1 Betaproteobacteria bacterium
CTGCCGTTTCTCGAGGCCATCCGGCAGATGGGCCTGGAACTGGGCCGGGAAAATATCTGCTACCTGCACCTGACGCTGGTGCCCTACATCGCTTCGGCGGGCGAAATCAAGACCAAGCCGACGCAGCACTCGGTGAAGGAACTGCGCGAGATCGGCATCCAGGCCGACGCGCTGCTTTGCCGCTCCGACCGGCCGATTCCGGATGAGGAGCGCAAGAAGATTGCGCTGTTCACCAACGTGACCGCAAATGCGGTGATCTCCGTCTGGGATGCCGATTCGATTTACAAGATTCCCTACATGCTGCACCAGCAGATGCTGGACGAAATCGTCTGCCACAAGCTGCACCTGCTGGCGCGGCCGGCTGATCTGAAGTCGTGGAAGCGCCTGGTCGAGGCGCTGGAAAACCCGCTGCATCAGATCACCATCGCCATGGTGGGCAAGTACGTCGATCTCACCGATTCCTACAAATCGCTGAACGAAGCGCTGTTGCACGCCGGCATTCATACGCGCTCCAAAGTCAATATTCAGTACGTCGATTCGGAGTCGATCGAACGCGAAGGCACGGCCTGCCTCGCCGGCGTGGATGCGGTTCTGGTGCCGGGAGGGTTCGGCGCCCGCGGCGTCGAGGGCAAAATCAGGGCGATCAGATACGCGCGCGAAAACAAGGTGCCTTACTTGGGCATTTGCCTGGGGATGCAGCTTGCAGTGATCGAGTTTGCGCGGCACAAGGCCGGATTGGCCGAGGCAAACAGCACGGAATTCGATTCCGACACGCCGCACCCGGTGGTCGCTTTGATTACCGAATGGCTGGATCGTGAGGGCAAAGTAGAGCGACGCGACGCCAGTTCGGATCTTGGCGGCACCATGCGCCTGGGCGCGCAGCCGGCGGACATCGTGCCCGGCACCCAGGTGCAGCGGATTTATCAAAGTGACGTGGTGAACGAGCGCCATCGCCACCGCTATGAGGTCAACAATTTCTATCTGCCCCGGCTCGAAGCCGCCGGACTGCGGGTTGCCGCGCGCACCCGGGTCGAGGCGCTGTGCGAACTGATTGAATTGCCGAGCGAAGGCGCGAATGCCCATCCCTGGTTCATCGGCTGCCAGTTTCACCCGGAATTCAGCTCGGCACCGCGCACCGGGCATCCGCTGTTCAAAGCCTTCGTCGAAGCCGCGCTGGCGTACCACGCGCGAAACGCCGGCAGCGCGCAGGGCGCCCAGGTTACCGCGGCAGTGGCATGAAGCTGTGCGGCTTCGAGGCAGGCCTCGATCAGCCGATGTTCCTGATTGCCGGTCCCTGCGTCATCGAGTCCAGGCAACTGGCACTGGATACCGCCGGCAGGCTGAAGGAAATCTGCGCCGAACTGGGCCTGCCGTTCATCTTCAAGTCGTCCTACGACAAGGCCAACCGCAGTTCCGGCACTTCGTTTCGCGGCCCGGGAGCCGATGAGGGCCTGAAAATCCTGGCGGAAGTGAAGCAACAGATCGGCGTGCCGGTGCTCACAGACGTGCACGAGATCGGCCAGATTTCAGCGGTTGCGGCAGTGGTGGATGTGTTGCAGACGCCCGCGTTTCTTTGTCGTCAGACCGATTTCATCAATGCCGTGGCCAGCGCCGGCAAACCGGTCAATATCAAGAAAGGCCAGTTTCTGGCGCCCGCAGACATGAAGAATGTCGTCGCCAAGGCGAGACTGGCCAGCGGCGCGGACAATATCCTGGTGTGCGAGCGCGGCACCAGTTTCGGATACAACAATCTGATTTCGGATATGCGCTCGCTTGTCATCATGCGCGATACCGGCTGTCCAGTGGTATTCGACGCCACCCATTCGGTGCAATTGCCCGGCGGACAGGGGACGGTGAGTGGAGGCCAGCGTGAATTCGTGCCGGTGCTGGCGCGTGCGGCAGTGGCGAGCGGTGTGGCGGGTCTGTTCATGGAAACGCATCCCGATCCGGAGCGCGCATTGTCCGATGGCCCGAACGCCTGGCCGCTGGCGCGGATGAAGGCGCTGCTGGCGACGCTGAAGGCGCTTGACGGCGTCGCCAAGCAACAGGGATTCGCGGAGCAGGCGCTTTGATGGAATTGGACAGCAGCGGCGGTATAATTTGAAGCCGGTAGTCGGCGCAAGGACAAGAACATGAGCTCGATAGTCGATGTGGTAGCGAGGGAGATACTGGATTCGCGCGGCAACCCGACGGTGGAAGCCGACGTCCTGCTCGAATCCGGCGTGATGGGCCGCGCCGCAGTGCCCTCGGGGGCTTCCACCGGCACGCGCGAAGCGATCGAACTGCGCGATGGCGACAAGCAGCGCTATCTGGGCAAAGGCGTGCTGCACGCTGTAGAGCATGTCAATACCGAAATTTCAGAAGCAATCATGGGGCTGGATGCCACCGAGCAGAGTTTCATCGACAAGACACTGATCGAACTCGATGGCACCGACAACAAATCGCGGCTCGGTGCGAATGCGCTGCTGGCAGTGTCCATGGCCGTGGCCAAGGCGGCAGCGGACGAATGCGGGCTGCCCCTGTACCGCTACTTCGGCGGCGCCGGCCGGATGCAAATGCCGGTGCCGATGATGAATATCATCAACGGCGGCGCACACGCCAACAACAGTCTGGACATGCAGGAATTCATGATCGTGCCGGTCGGCGCGCAGAGTTTTCGCGATGCACTGCGCTGCGGCGCCGAGGTGTTTCAGGCGCTGAAGAACCTTCTGCAAAAACGAGGCATGCCCACTACGGTGGGCGACGAGGGCGGTTTCGCGCCCAATCTTCCGAGCCACGAAGCGGCGCTGCAGCTTTGCATGGAGGCGATCGACATGGCGGGGTACCAGGCCGGCCAGGACGTGCTGCTCGCCCTGGATTGCGCCAGCTCCGAGTTCTACAAGGAAGGGCGCTACCTGCTCGAGTCCGACGGCCTGCAGCTGTCCTCGGGCCAGTTCACGGATTATCTGGCGGCACTGGCGGACAAGTACCCCATCATCAGCATCGAAGACGGGATGGCCGAGAACGACTGGGACGGCTGGAAGATTCTCACCGAACGCCTGGGACGGAAAATCCAGCTGGTCGGTGACGACGTTTTTGTAACCAATACCAGCATTCTGCGCGAGGGTATCGCCGAGGGTGTGGCCAATTCCATTCTGATCAAGGTCAACCAGATCGGCACGCTTACCGAAACCTTTGCGGCGATAGAGATGGCGAAGCGCGCCGGCTACACTGCAGTTATTTCGCATCGCTCGGGCGAGACCGAAGACACCATCATCGCCGACATCGCAGTGGGCGCAAATACGCTGCAGATCAAGACCGGGTCGCTCAGCCGCTCGGACCGCGTGGCCAAATACAATCAGTTGCTGCGGATCGAGGAGGATCTGGGCGACACGGCGGGTTACCCCGGCAGGGACGCTTTCTATCAGCTGCGCTAGGCGGCTAAATCCATAATCAACTGATGCGTACCCTGTCCATCGTCTTCGCTGCGCTGATCGTGCTGCTGCAGTATCCGCTGTGGCTGGGCAAGGGCGGTTGGTTGCGGGTGTGGGAAATAGACCGCCAGGTCAAGGCGCAAAAGGACGGCAATGCCAGACTACGCGTGCGCAACGACGCGCTCGATGCCGAGGTGCGCGATCTGAAGCAGGGCAACGACGCCATCGAGGAGCGCGCCCGCTACGAGTTGGGCATGATCCGGCAGGACGAGATTTTCTTCCAGGTGTTGGAGAAAGCGCCGGCCATTCAAACTCCCGAGGCGGCGGCCGGGTCGAATCGAAAGTAAACGGAACGTCGTATTCGAACTGAAGCGCTAGAGCTTGCGCGGACGGCGGTCCGTCCGCGCGGGTCACCGATTGTTTGTGGACGATGAACCCGTCCGCAAACAATCGGCGATCTTGGATAAAATCAAACCCATGCCGCTTTTTTCCATAACCGTCATTTAGGTACGGATGTGCTTTTCATCCGTGCCTAAATGACGGTTTGCGCGCGGAGCGCGCAATGACGGCGACTCGCCTATACAGGAATTGCGAAAAATCTACGAACGAGGTGAACAATGAATCTCTTCAGCAAACTTCAGCAGCGCCAGGCCGACGGCAATCCCTTGCGCGTCGGCTTGATCGGCGCCGGTAAATTCGCCGCGATGTACCTGGCGCAGGTGCCGAAGACCCCGGGCGTGCATCTGGCCGGCATCGCAGATCTCGCGCCCGCCGGGGCGAGGGCGAATCTGGCGCGCGTTGGCTGGAAACCCGAGCAGTTCGGAGCGGCGTCGCTGGACGCGGCACTCGCCAATGGCAATACACATCTGGGCGACGACTGGGAGGCGCTGGTGTCGCATCCGAAGATCGACATCGTGGTTGAATGCACTGGCAATCCACCGGCCGCAGTGGAGCATTGCCTGGCGGCGTTTGCGCATGGCAAGCACGTGGTCAACGTGACCGTGGAGGCCGATGCGTTCTGCGGCCCGCTGCTGGCGCGCAAGGCACGGGAAGCCGGCGTGGTCTACAGCCTTGCCTATGGCGACCAGCCGGCGTTGATCTGCGAGCTCGTTGACTGGGCGCGCGCCGCGGGCTTTCCGGTGGTCGCCGCCGGGCGCGGGCACAAGTGGCTGCCGCATTTTTCCGAATCCACGCCCGATACCGTCTGGGATAATTGGGGGCTCACGCCGGAGCAAGCAACGATAGGTGGCCTCAACCCGAAAATGTTCAATTCCTTTCTCGACGGTTCCAAGCCCTCGATCGAGAGTACGGCGGTGTGCAATGCAACCGGTTTGGTGGCGCCTCCCGACGGTCTTACGTTCCCACCCGCCTCGGTGGAGGACATTCCCTTTGTCTGCCGGCCCATCGCCGAGGGCGGCGTGCTGCATCAGAAGGGCCAGGTGGAGGTGATTTCCTCACTGGAGAAAGACGGGCGCGTCATTCCCTACGATATTCGCATGGGCGTGTTTGTGGTTTTCGAGGGTGATACCGAGTACATCCGCAATTGTTTCAGGGAGTATATGGTGCGCACCGATCCCAGCGGCCGCTATGCCTGCCTGTACAAGCGCTGGCATCTGATCGGGCTGGAACTGGGTATTTCGGTCGCCGCCGTCGGACTGCGCGGCGAGGCGACCGGTGCCGCCACGTGCTTTAACGCCGATGTGGTTGCGACCGCCAAGCGCGACCTCAAGCCGGGCGAAATACTTGACGGGGAGGGCGGCTACACCGTCTGGGGAAAACTGTTTCAGGCGGCTAAATCGCTCGCCTATGGCGGTCTGCCGCTCGGTCTTGCACACCAGGTAAAGCTCACGCGTGCGGTGAAAAAAGGTCAATCACTCAGTTGGGCCGATGTGGCGATGGACGAGCGGCTTCCTGCGTACAAAGCGCGGCGTGAAATGGAATCGATGTTTGCTGGCCAGGCGAAGCGCGTCGCCGCCTGAGCGCTGGCCTATTCGCCTGGCGTCTGGCGCCTGCTGCTGGATGCCAGCGCCTCGGCGCGCAACTGATCGAATCGGGCTTCGATCTCCGCGGCAACAGCCTTGGCTACCTCCATCGGTGACCCCGCCCGCTTCTCGGGAGCAGTTTTCTTCCATTGATCCAGGTAGGCGTCCGATCCCGCCAGACCCTGTTTCATTGCGAGCAGATCAATCAATTCCTGAAAACGACTGCTGAGCGGCTGCTTGTGCAATTTGCCCTCCGCTCTGGCCTCGACTACCGCAGGAATGTTTTGCCAGCACATCAGCTGGTAGCTTGTCATGTTCAAACCTGCGTCATTGATGGACCTCATGAACCACGTTTGACCACGATGCTGTGGATGGTGTTGGCGGCTTCGTCGCCGCGGTCCGCGGCATTGCTCAGGTGACGATAGATCTCGCGCATCTTGAGCATGTGAACGGTGTCGGTCCCCCGAAACAACTCTCCCAGCGCTTCGCGATAGGCCCGTTCCATTGTGTTCTCGGCCTTCTTTGCCTTTACCGCATATTCGTTCGCCAACCGTGGATAGTGGTCCAGTGTCTTGATCGCCTGATGCAGTTCGCGCGCCTGTTCGTGCAGTATTTCCACCAGCCGCTTGACATGCTCGTCGGCGCGCTTGAGTTGATAGACTTCGAACTCGTAGACCGTGGTGTTGGCGTAATCCAGAACGTCGTCGATGGCGCGTGAAAGCGCGAACAGATCCTCACGGTCTACCGGCGTCACGAATGTCTGATTGATTTCCTCGATCAGAACCCGGCGAATTTCGTCGGCCTCGGTCTCGATTTCTTTCACTTTTTGACCATGTGCCGGATCGAGCGTTTCAAGGAACCTGGACAGGGCTTCGATTCCCTCCAGGGTTTTGGACGCTTGATCCAGAAGCAGCTTGAAAAAATCAGTCTCCTTGCCGCCGAAAAATACCATGTCGTTCTCCGTTTACACGCCTAAGATTGAAGTGGTCCAGCGCGCCGCAGAGTACATCAAAGCGCTCAACGCGGCAGCTGATGGAATCGTTATTACCCAGGCGGCGACGATCTGCCGCACCGGCGCCCAGCGGACGGCGTTCATCCTCTGCGCGGCGCCGGCGCCGATAATCGAGGAGGACGCGATCTGGCTGGTGCTGACAGGAAACCCGGAAATGGCGGCGGCATAAATGATCGCGGCGGTACTTACCTGGGAGGTGAAACCGTGAATGGGGCGGATGCGGTAAAGACCTCCGCCCAGGGTACGGATGATTCTCCATCCGCCGGTCGCCATGCCGAGCGCGATCGCCGCTGAACAGGCGGCAATAACCCAACCTGGAACATTGAATTCCCCGCCGGAATCGGGTGTATAGAGCAGGGCCAAGGACTGCGGCGCCAGCGGATAGAGCAGGAACAGGGCGACCGCAATCAGGCCCATGCCCTTTTGCGCGTCGTTGGAGCCGTGGCTCATTGCGAGCCAGAATGCGGCCCACGGCTGCAGGCGCAACAGTGCCAGATTGGCAGTGGTTGGACGCACGCGCCGCAACGCAGAGCGCAGCACACGCGTCAAGCCGAACGCGATGGCAAACCCGAGAACGGGGGTAAGAATCAGCACCTCGTAGATCTTCAGAACATTAAACCACTGGATGCGTTCAATGTTTCCACCGACCAGCGCGGCGCCGATCAAGCCGCCGATAAGCGCGTGCGAGGAACTCGTCGGGACCGCGCGGTGCCAGGCGAGCACGTTCCAGGCAATTGCCGCCAACAGTGCAACCAGGATGATCTGTGGCGATATGACGCGCGGATCGACGATGCCGGTGCCGATCATGGTCGCAACGGCGGTCCCGAGCAGATAGGCGCCTGCAAATTCGAACGCGGCGGCTGTGACCAGCGCATTGCGCGGGCTCATCGCACCGGAGGAAATTACCGCGGCGACGACCGGCGCCGAATCGTTGAATCCGTTGCTGAAATCGAAAATCAGGACCACGACAATGATCAACAGCGCCAGCGCGAGTATCGAATTATCCATGTTGTGTAGCATCCGCTTTCACGGCAACCCGGACGGCTGGCGCTTTGCCGAATTGATTTCCGGTCGGTGCCGCCGACAGGGCGCACGCTTCGATAAAGATATCCTGAAACTCCGGCCGCGTCGCCAGCGCCACATGCTCGATGCTTCGCGCGATATCGAACGCGCGTGCACGCTCCGTTTCCGACAGCAGCGCCAGCTGCGCACCGAGCAATGCGGCGTTGCCGACATAGCTGATCCGCTCCAGCGGCACCGGCGGCAGCAAGCCGATGCTTACGGCGCTTTCGATGCTGACATAGTTGCCGAAACCGCCGGAAAGCATGACTTCCTCGATCTGATCGTCGCGCACGCCCATGATCCTTTGCAGCATCAGGACGCCGCCGTAGATGGCGGCTTTGGCCAGCTGCAGCTGGCGAATGTCGTTCTGTGTCAGCACCACGTCTTCCCCGCGGCCGCCCTGCGCCGCATGAACCAGAACGAATGCCCGTCCACTGCCGTCCTTGACCACGCGTGCCTGCAGGGCTTCGGGAAGAGGTCGAACGCCGGGTCGCCACAGGCGGCCCGCGGCGTCGAGGACGCCGGCGTCGCGCATTTTCGCGACTGCATCGATCAGGCCCGAGCCACAAATGCCGATGGCGGGCACCTCGCCGATCACGTCGCACTCGACGTCCGCGCCGATCGCAACCTTTTCTATCGCGCCGACGGCGCCGCGCATGCCGTGTTTAACCTGCCCGCCCTCGAACGTCGGACCTGCCGGCGCCGAGCAGACCAGCAGGCGATCCTTCGAGCCCAGCACGACCTCTCCATTGGTGCCTATGTCCACCAGCAGCCGGATGCCTTCGCTTTCGTAGATGCGCGTGGCGATGATTCCGGCTATGGTGTCGGCGCCGACAAATCCGGCGAGGATGGGCAGAAAGCAAACGCGCGCATTGGGCGCGCGCTTGAACGGAATCTCGCTGGCCGGGACCACGATAGGGTCGCGCACCACCGGTGCATACGGCGCCAACCCGACATAGCTGGTGTCGATGCCGAGGCAGAGGTGATGCATGCAGGTGTTGCCCGCGATCACGATTTTGTAGAGATGTTCCGGCGCAACGCCTGCTTCCTGCGTCAACGCCTCGATAAACCCGTTGATCTGGTTGAGGATGCGCCCGCGCAGCACCTGCAACTTCTTCTGATCGAATTGGGCATAGGCGATACGCGACATCAGGTCGCCGCCGAACACCGACTGCGGATTGACCGCGGCGGTGGCAGCGAGTTGCTCGCCGCTGCGCAAGGAGTGCAGCGTAGCAACAACCGTAGTGGTGCCGATGTCGAGCGCCATGCCATACAACTGAGCGCTGCTGTCACCGGCTTCGACGTCGATGATCTGATCGAGAAACGTCGTGACGGTGAGCTGCCCCAGTTCTTCGCGCAATACGGTCGGCAGTTTGCGATAGACGCTCAACGGCATCAGGCGCGAAATCCCGGCCGGGAGGCAGCCCAGTATCTGCTCGATGTCCGATGTCTGGTGATTTTCGTCCTGCGGTGCCTGTGCCCGGATCAGGTGCTTTTCAATTCCGGATTCAAGCGGCATCGCGCCTGGCGCGAAACTGCCTGCATCGGCAAGTATCTGATGTCCGAGTTCGCCGTGCTCCGGCATCACCGCAATCGAGCAGTCGGCCACCGCCGGCATCTGGCAGGAAAGCCGGAAACGCTCGCGCACGCCGTCCGGACCAAGTTGAATCGTATCCTGCAGCGTGGGCGGGGCGATTTCCCCGGCCAGCACTTTCACCCGGCACGAACGGCAGCGCCCGCGCCGGCCGCAGGTCGCGGTGATTTCCGTTCCGGCGGCTAGTCCTGCCTCGAGAACGGTGGTTCCACGCGGAACTGTTGCGCGCGCCAGTTCCTGCCCGGTCTCCGGATCGAAGAAAGTAACACTGACGGTCTGGGTCATCGTGTTCCGGATGCTGACGCTGTCCGGCGCGCTCCGGCCGAAAGCGGGCTGCGGAACGCCGACATATAGCGCCTCGAATTCTCATCCATGCCGAGCACCAGATCGGCGGCAATCTTGAATTCGGTGAAATCCTTCGGCGGATTCAATATCGGATCTATCATCAGCGTGTCGCAACCGGCAAGAACCGACAAAATGATGAAAGCGTTGTTGGCGATCTTTCGCTGGGGCAAACCAAAAGACGCGTTACTGTGGCCGCCGAAGATGTGCACCTGCGGATACCGCCGGCGGATTTCCCGCACCGCTTCAAGATAATGC
>QYQC01000232.1 GCA_007280315.1 Betaproteobacteria bacterium
CCCCATCACTTCCAGGCTGGTGCGCGAATCGAGCGCGCCGGTCGGTTCGTCGGCGAGTATCAGCACCGGGTTGTTCACCAGCGCGCGCGCGATCGCCACGCGCTGCTGCTGACCGCCGGAGAGTTGTGCCGGGTGATGGTCGAAGCGATCGGCGAGGCCCACTTCAGTGAGGCGCGCCTGCGCGCGTTCGTGGCGCTGCGCCGCCGGCACGCCGCCGTAGAGCAGCGGCAGTTCGACGTTGTCCAGCGCGCTGGTGCGCGGCAGCAGGTTGAACTGCTGGAACACGAAACCGATGCGCTTGTTGCGTATCGCAGCCAGCGCGTCGCCCGAAAGCGCCGAGATGCTTTCGCCGGCGAGGACATAGTCGCCGCGCGTGGGACTGTCCAGACAGCCGATCAGGTTCATGAACGTCGATTTGCCCGAACCGGAAGGTCCCATGACGGCGACGAACTCGCCTTTGTCGATGTGCACCGACACGCCGCGCAGTGCGCTGACGGTTTGCTCCCCTACCAGGTATTCCTTCACCAGGCCGGTGGTTTGTATCAGCGCCTCAGCCATGTTGGCATCCTGGTCCCCGGAGTGCCGGGTTGCATCCTTGATCAGATGAAATGCGCACGTGTCGCCCTACTCGCTCAGAACGGCAGCCGCGGTCCACTGGGCGCTGACGCGCCGGAGGCAGCCTGCGCCGCGCCGACGATAATCTGGTCGCCCTCCTTGAGTTCTCCCGAAATCATCTCGGTCATGCTGCCGTCGGACAGGCCGGTGCGCACGCTGACCGCCCTGGGCGGGCCGCCGGCGTCGAGCACAAATACGCGCCCGCGCCCCGAACCCGCGCCGCCTGGACGACCGGCCGATTCGGCGATGATTTCTTCGTATTTCTGCTTCTGTTCCGGATTGAGAAACTCCATGATTCTTGCACGCATCTCGGTCCGTGCCCGCTCGCCCGCCTTGGCGCGTTCTGCTTCCGGCATTTCGCGCAGCGCACCCAGCTTTTGCCTCAGGTCGGAAAAAACCGGATCCAGCTTGGCCTGCTGATCCGCATCCAGACTGAGCGCGCTCACCAGACGCTGGCGAAGTTGCTGTCCCTGGCCACCGCCGCCCGGTGCCGGTGCCGGTGCCGCCGCCGGAGCCGCACCGGAGGTCGCCGCGCCGGCTTCGCTGAATCCCGCCGGACGGAAGCGCAGGGCCGCATTAGGCAATTTGAGTACGCTGTCGCGCTGGTCGGTGGTGATGCGCACGTTCGCCGTCATCCCCGGCAGCAATTGCAGGTCCGGATTCGCCGCCGAAATTACCACGATGTAGGTGACCACGTTCTGCACCACCAGCGCCGCCTTGCGCACCTGCATCACCTTGCCGCTGAAGGTGCGGCCGGGGAAGGAATCGACGCTGAACGTCGCGCTCTGGTCGACTTTGACGCGGCCGACATCGGCTTCGTCGATCGACGCTTCCACCTGCATGTCGCGCAGGCTTTGCGCAATCTGGAACAATTCGGGCGCCTGCAGGCTTGCCGCCACGGTCTGGCCGGCTTCGACGCTGCGCTTGATCACCACGCCATCGACCGGCGCGCGAATGATGGTGCGGTCCAGATCGACCCGGGCCTGAGCCAGTTGCGCTTCACGCTGCTTCACCACTGCGGCCGCATTCTTTGCCTGCGCTTCGGCCACCGCCAGCTGCGCGTGCGTCGTCTTGAGCTGCTCCTGCGCCGCGTTGTACACCGCCTGGGCTTTGTCGCGATCGGCTGTGGAAACGAAGCCTTTCTCGACCAGCGTCTGCTTGCGCTCGTAGTCGCGCTTGACGTCGGCCAGATTGACTTCGCTGCGCGATACCTCGGCGCGCTGCGCGCCCACGCCCGCCATCTGCGTTAGCACCGTCGCCCTGGTCGCCTCGAGGTCGGCCATCGCCTGCCTTACCCTGAGGTCGAACGATTCCGGATCGATGCGGGCGATCACCTGGTCCTTCTTGACCGGCGAGTTGAAATCGACCAGCAGTTCTTTGATCTGCCCCGAGACCTGCGAACCGACCAGTACCGATACCACCGGACTGAGCGTCCCGGTAGCCGCTACCGCCGCGGTGATCGGTCCTTTTTCGACCTTGGCCAGGCGGTATGCCGGTTGGTCGCTTTTGCTCAAGGTGTAGCGGTAAACACCGAATGCTGCGGCCGCCAGGACAGCGGCGACCACGATCAATGACAGGATTTTCTTCATGTTTTATTGGCAGGATGAGCGCGGGAAGGAGCAAGCTTACCATGCAGTTTCATGGCCGAGCTGTTACCAAATGTTTCGGTCGCCGGGAAGATTTCACGTCTATCTGGCGCGGGCCGCGGTGGGGCGACTAGAGGGCCCGCAGTCGCAGCAGGTCCGCCACGGGCCCGCGCAGTAATTCCGATTGCAGTCGCCGCGAAAAGAATTCGAAGCCGCGCTGCTCCATCAGCTCGCGTTCGGCGGTGACGGCGCAAAGGTAGACGCATTCATTGACCAGTTCAGCGTAGGGCGCAAATGTAACCGCAACTGCAAAGTCCTGCTCCAGCATCGGATCGATGCCGCCTTCGGAGACTATGCACTTCCTGTTGGCCAGCAGATAGGACAGTCGCACCTGGTCGAATCTGCTGCTGTGCTCGAATTGGGAAATGTTCAGCACCACCTTGGCGCGCGCGACCAGCGCGTCGCGTTCGTCGCCGTAAATGCCTGAGGCAAACTCTGTTTTGAGACCTGCCCGGTCGAGGGCGTTCTTCAATGCCAGCCGGCGCTCGACCAGGATGCCATAAAACAATACGTCGATGTCGCACTCCGCGGCTTTTGCGATGCGCGTCATCTCAGGCGCGTAACCAATCGGTGTATGCACCGCCGTCCTGATTCCGAGTTCGGCCAGCGCCGGAAGATTGCGCGCATCGTAGTCCCAGACCCTGAGCACGTTCGGATGTCCAAGCAGATCGGGATACTGGGGAATGCGCGCCAGCATTTCCGGAATGATCGGTTCCAGGTTGAAAAAGACGGTAGCGGGCGGCAGTGAAAAATCGCCGAACAGAGGCAGCAGATGACCGGCGAACAGAATATTGATGCGGTCTGCGAATACGGCATTTTCGGTGAGTACCGAGTCGTGACCCAGTCCCCGCAGGCCGTGATGCACGGTTTCGCAGACCTCGGTCATGATGCCCGAGTGCGCGAAGTGCGGGGGCGGAAGATTGAGGCGAACTACGGCGAATTCGGCCATTGGATCAGGGAGGGTCGATCTGGACGCGCGAACGATTGGCGTTAGACCATCAGCTCCACATAGAGCGTTTCATCGTTGCGCTCGGGAAAATCGAACATGGCGACGTTTTCCAGAATGCCGGATTGAAATTCTTCCTGAAAGATCCGCGTTCGGTCAAATCCGGCGCTGCTGGCGGCGTGGACGATCTCGTCGAAATCATAGATCCACTGGTGTTCGAAAAAGCGAAAAATCTGATTCACCATCCACGCGCGCCGCGGCGGCACCGATCCCTTGTTACCGGTTGCCGCTTCGAGGCGTTGCGTGTGCAACTCGAAAAACGCGCCCGCGGGATCGAGATAGCCTTCGACGTATTTGCGCAAATCCGGGGTCGTCAGCCGCAACAGTCCTCCGGGCTTGATGATGCGCCGCATTTCGGCGAGCCAGCCGATCGCCTGTTCCGGTGACACATGCTCGATGAAATGCTCGGAGTAACCCCAGTCGAACGTGGCGTCGGGCAGGGGAAATGTTTTTTCCAGCTCATGTTGCATGTAATACACGATCCCGTCGTCGATATGCACCCGGGCAAACGATCCCGGTCGGGGTGTGTTTCCGGCTTCATCCGCCATTGGCAGGCGGTCGACGTTGAGGCAGTCCGGTCGCAGGTATCTGCCGCAGCCGCAATTGATGCCGCGCATGCCAAGCTGGTCAAAAATCTCCCTGGCGTAAGGCGGCGCTGCGCTCAGTTGTTCGACCGCAAACGCTTTCATCGTGCATCTATACCCGTCAGCACTGGGCGCCGGTCGCGAATCAGTCGAGTATCAGTCACGGGAATGTGCCTTAACGCGCATCCGATCAATTGGCTGCTTTCCAGATTCCGGACTTGCCGCCCTGCTTCAGCAGCAGCCGTATGCCCTCGATGTGCATGCCGCGGTCCACCGCTTTGCACATATCGTATATGGTGAGGAGTCCCAGGCTGACCGCGGTCAAGGCTTCCATTTCGACGCCGGTGCGGCCGAGGGTTTCCACCGTAACCGTAAGCACGATGCCGCAGCCGGTTGTATCCGATTCGAACTCGGCGCCGACGCGGGTCAGCGCCAGCGGGTGTGCCAGGGGAATCAGGTCCGAGGTACGCTTCGCCGCCTGGATCGCCGCCAGGCGGGCCACACCCAGTACATCGCCTTTTTTCGCGGTGCCTTCGAGGATCAGACGCAGGGTGGAAGCCTGCATGCGGATGCAGCCGCAGGCGCGGGCGATGCGTTTTGTCACGGACTTGCCGCCGACATCGACCATGTGCGCCTGGCCGCGACGGTCGAAATGGCTGAGCTTTTTTGCCTTTGCCGGGGAACTTCGTTTCATGGCGGAGTATCATATCACCATGCGTTTCAGCAGCTGGTTTTCATCATTCGTCGCCTTGTCCGTTGCGCTCGCGCCGTACGCGCCGTCCGCTTTGGCCGACGGCCTGCCCGATCTGGGCGAAAATTCGCAGCTCACGCTCACGCCGCAAATGGAGCGCCGCGTGGGCGAGGCGATCATGCGCGATATCCGCCTGAGCGATCCCTCCTACGATGACGACCCCGAGGTCACTGAATATCTCAACGTACTCGGCAACCGCCTGGTTTCCAACAGCCAGAACGCGCGCCAGGACTTCGAGTTCTTTCTGGTGCGGGATTCGACCCTGAACGCGTTCGCGATGCCGGGCGGTTTCATCGGCGTGCATAGCGGGACCATAGTCACGGCGCAGAGCGAATCGGAACTGGCGGCGGTGCTGGCGCACGAGATCGCGCACGTGACCCAGCACCATATCGCGCGCATGGCCAGCAACCAGGGGAAACTGTCGATGGCGGTTCTGGCCGCCATGGTGCTGGCGATGATTTCGCGCAACTCCCAGGTGGGATCGGCTGCGGCAACAATCGGCCAGGCGAGCGCGATCACGGCGCAGATCGGCTTTACCCGGGAATTCGAGCGCGAGGCCGACCGTATCGGTTTCCAGACCCTGGAGAAGTCCGGTTTCGACGTGCTTGCCATGCCGGCGTTCTTCCTGCGCATGCAAAACGCGGGACGCTTGTATGAAAACAACGCCCCGGCGTATTTGCGCAGCCATCCGGTCACATCGGAACGCATTGCCGACGCGCAGAACCGGATCCAGGGGTTGCCCTACAGGCAGACGCCAAGTAGCCTCGACTTTCAGCTGGTGCGGGCGAAATTGCTGGCGGCGCAAAGTACGCCGCAGGACGCGCTGACGCAGATGCAGGCGGATCTGCGCGAAAAGAAATTCAGCAACGGAATCGCGGCGCATTACGGTCTGGCCGCAGCCCTGCTGCGTGCGCGCGAACCGGCGCGCGCGGCAGCGGAACTCGCGCCGCTGCTGCATTCCACCGAGCATCCGATGCTGGCGGGGTTGGATGCGCGCATCAAGCAGGCCAGTGGCGATGCGAAAGGCGCGCTCGGCGTACTGAAGCAGGCTTTGCAGCGCTATCCTAACAATCGCGCGCTCAACTACGGCTACATCGAGACGCTGCAGCAGCTCGGGCAGAATCGCGATGCGGCGTCGCTGCTGGACGAGCAAATCAAGAATTATCCGCGCGACGCGCGGCTGTATTCGATGCGCGCGAAGGGTTACTCGTCCCTGGGCAAGCGGCTGCTGCAGCACCAGGCGCAGGCCGAGGTCTATGTGCTGCAAGGCAGCCTGCCGGCAGCGATCGAGCAGCTGCAGCTGGCGCAAAAAAGCAGTGACGGCGATTTTTATCAGCTCTCCAGCGTGGACGCGCGCCTGCACGATCTGACGCGGCAACTGGCGCAGGAGATGAAGGAGAAGCGCGAGAAAAAGTAGTCGCCCGTTGCAGGCGGCGGATGGTTCAGCCCGCCTTGCCCGGCGCTTCGAAATAGGCCTCGTACAGCAGATCGAAGGTCATCTCCGTTTCGGCCAGCAACTGGTCCTCATTTTCGCTTCGGCGCACGGCGCCCTGCAGCAGGGTCTGCACCCCGGCCGTTTCCGCGATCCTCGATTCACCCGCGTTGAGCGCGTGTATGAGTTTGCCGATGCGCGCGAGAGCGGAGTTGTTGTCCAGCTTGAAGCCGGCCAGGAGTTCCTCGAAGGTGACTCTGTCCTTGCTGTTGCAGAACGTCGCGCCGGAGAAGCCGTAGCCAAGCGCGCTCTCCGGGCTATCCTGGTTCTTGTCCAGCCATAGCAGCGTAGCTTCCGGATCGATGAAACGCCGGATCAGCCAGGCCGAAGCCAGCTGGTCGGCCCACAGGGGCTTGCGCGTCGCCCACACCCGCCGGAAATAGTGTTTGCCGGTGGTATCCAGTGCGCCGCTCTTCTTTTGCGCTTCGGGAAACATCAATGCGTGCACCGCATGTTCCGCTTCGGCCAGGACCCGCGCCGCGCGATCGCGCGATTCCGACGGGAAAAAATCGAGTGTGCTGATAATCTTGTAGTCGCGCTTGTGCTTTCCAAGCAGACCCATGATGGACACCGGATCGGAGTAGCCGAACGCGGTTCTGAGGCTTTCCACCCGCTTTATCAGGTCAGCGTACTTGTGCGTGCGGTCGAACAGACCCAGAAACTGCTGCGCCTGCGCCTGGTCAAGGCTGCTTACGGAGAGCAGGTGTGCCGAGCCGTTGATGCGCGCTATGTGCTCGCTCAGGCGGCTCAGGCCCTGGCGCGCCGCCGGCGAGTCGGGCAGCAGGAATACGCCGTCGCGGAGCATCGCGCAGCCGAGCGACTCGAGCGTGCGCAGCACGCGCATGCGCGCTGCCGGGTCTTCCGTCGGCAGTGCCGTGACGTAGGCGAGCCAGCGGGGGTCGTTAGCTCCGGGTTTGGCGCTTTCCGCGGGCAACATTATCGGTCCGCTTTGGCGCGTAGTGCCGTGCGAGGCTGTGTGGCGCACCGTATCCGCGCCAAGCCAGGTCGGCGTAGCCAAGCCGCTGTTTCCATGAGTCCTCCCGATGCGATATTATCAATTTTCGACCAGCCGCATCCAGCGGCAATCCGGCCAATCAGCCTACCTTATCAGCAAATCAAAATCTCTGGCTTGTGAGCCTGCATGCCAATGCGCAAAATGAGCCCGGTTTTGGCGTCGCCGGTGTGACTTACGGAATCGCGGCAAGACGCATAAAATTCAATTCGAAAAAAGAGGAAAACGCATGTCCCAACTGGTTCCTCCGCACGGAGGCGGGTCGTTGAAGCCGTTGCTGCTCGCCGGCGCCGCGCTCAAGGCGGAGTTGGCGCGCGCGCAGGCGTTGCCGCGGCTGCGCGTGTCGTCGCGCGAAAAAGGCGATCTCATCATGCTCGGCATCGGCGGATTCAGCCCGCTCGAAGGTTTCATGGGGCAGGCCGATTGGAAAGGCATATGCGACGGCTTCCGCATGGCGAGCGGACTGTTCTGGCCGATCCCGATCACGCTTTCCGCGGACGCGGCGACTGCCGCGGGCATCAAGGCGGGCAGCGAACTCGCGCTGGTCGATCCGGACTCGGAGGAGGTCCTCGCGACCATGAAGGTCAGCGAGAAATACGCAATCGACAAAGCGCACGAATGCATGTCGGTGTTCCGCACCGCGGACGAAGCGCATCCGGGCGTGAAAATGGTGCTGGCGCAGGGCGAGGTCAACCTTGCGGGCCCGGTCAAAGTGCTCTCCGACGGCGGCTTCAAGGAAAAGTACGGCGTGCTGTTCATGACCCCGGCCGAAACCCGTGCCGAATTCGAACGCCTGGGCTGGTCCAAAGTCGCCGCGTTCCAGACGCGCAATCCGATGCATCGCTCGCACGAGTATCTGGCGAAGGTGGCGATCGAAGTATGCGACGGCGTGCTGGTGCATTCGCTGCTGGGCGCGCTCAAACCGGGCGACATTCCGGCGGAAGTGCGCACCCCGGCCATCGGAGCATTGATCGACAAATATTTCGTCAAGAATACGGTGGTGCAGGCTGGCTACCCGCTCGACATGCGCTATGCCGGTCCGCGCGAAGCGCTGCTGCACGCGCTGTTCCGCCAGAACTACGGCTGCTCGCATCAGATCGTCGGCCGCGACCACGCGGGCGTGGGCAGTTACTACGGCCCGTTCGATGCGCACCACATATTCGATCAGATTCCGAAAGGCTCGCTCGAGACCCAGGCGCTCAAGATCGACTGGACCTTCTGGTGTTTCGCTTGCGGCGGCATGGCCTCGGCGCGCACCTGTCCGCACGAGGAGAAGGACCGGCTGAACGTGTCCGGCACCAAACTGCGCAAGTGGCTGTCCGAAGGAAGCGAGGTTCCGGCGGAATTCAGCCGGCCGGAGGTGCTTGCGATATTGCGGGAGTATTATGCCGGGCTGGAGGCGCACGAAAAAGTGGAAGTGAAGCTTGCCGGGCATTCCGCGCGCTAGGAAAGCTGGGTTTGCAACAAGCGTTTTATCTGAATTTGTTTCTTTCTAGGAGGTAGTAACGATGCCGACATTCGTCCGTACCGAAAAATGCGACGGCTGCAAGGGTCAGGACAAGACCGCGTGCATGTATATTTGCCCGCACGACCTGATGCATCTGGATCGCGACGGCGCCGTGACGGGCCACGCGATGAAGGCCTACAACGTCGAGCCGGAGCAGTGCTGGGAGTGCTATTCCTGCGTCAAGATCTGTCCGCAGAACGCGATCGAAGTGCGCCACTATGCCGACATCGTGCCGCTGGGCGCGTCGGTGCAGCCATTGCGCGGCACCGATTCCATCATGTGGACCATCAAGTTCAGGAACGGCACCATGAAGCGCTTCAAGTTCCCCATCCGCACCACGCCGGAAGGCTCGGCCGATCCCTACGGCGGCAAGCCGAAGGCGAATATGGCGGACATCGAGAACGGCGAAGTGCTGTTCACCAAGGGCCTGCACGCGGGCGACCGCAGCCAGTTCGTCAAGGCTTAGACGGGAAATCATGGAGCGTCGCGCGTGGTTCGCTGTTGGTACCCGCGCTTTGGACTGAATTGTTTTTCGGCAGAGGGCTACAGGGTTTAGCCCAAGCCGCACTGAGAAAGGAACTGCAATGGCTGAATATACGTTCGGAAGCCCGGAAGTCATCGAAGAAGAAGTCGATATGCTCATCATCGGCGGCGGCATGGCCGCCTGCGGCACCGCGTTCGAGGTTCCGCGCTGGATCGAAGGCACCGATCTCAAGGTGAAGCTGGTGGACAAGGCGGCGCTGTCGCGCTCGGGCGCGGTGGCGCAGGGCCTGTCTGCGATCAACACCTACCTCGGCGAGAACGACCCTGCCGACTACGTGCGCTACGTGCGCAACGACCTGATGGGTATCGTGCGCGAAGATCTGATCTATGACGTCGGCCGCCATGTCGACGACTCTGTGCACAATTTCGAGGACTGGGGCCTGCCGATCTGGAAGGCGAAGGGCGACGAGGAAAAATCGCTGCGCGCGGGCGGCAAGCCGGTGCGCTCCGGCCGCTGGCAGATCATGATCAACGGCGAGTCCTACAAATGGATCGTGGCCGAGGCGGCGAAAAAGGCGCTCGGCATGGACAAGATACAGGAGCGCGTGTTCATCGTGCGCCTGATCAACGACAAGAACGACCCGACCCGCATCGCCGGCGCGGCGGGCTTCTCGGTGCGCGAGCACAAGCTCTATATCTACAAGTTCAAGGCCTGCATGCTTGCCGCCGGCGGCGCGGTGAACGTGTTCCGCCCGCGCTCGGTGGGCGAGGGCGGCGGGCGCGCCTGGTTCCCGGTATGGAACGCGGGCTCGACCTATTCGATGGCGGCCGAAGCCGGCGCCGAGATGACCATGATGGAAAACCGCTTCGTGCCGGCGCGCTTCAAGGACGGTTACGGCCCGGTGGGCGCATGGTTCCTGCTGTTCAAGGCCAAGGTTCAGAACGGCATGGGCGAGGACTACAACGCGCTGCGCGGCGATATCATCAAGGACGAAAAGCGTTTCGGCAAGTATGGGCTGGGCGTGCCGGGCACCTGTCTGCGCAACCACATCATGATCGAGGAGATGATCAACGGCCGCGGCCCGATTTTCATGGACACCCCGGCAGCGCTGGCCAAGCTGAGCGAGAAAATGACGCCGAAGGAGATGAAGCACCTCGAGTCCGAGGCCTGGGAAGACTTTCTCGACATGACCATCAGCCAGTGCGGCATCTGGGCGGGTGAGAACATCGAGCCGGAAAAGACCATGTCGGAGATCATGCCGACCGAGCCCTACCTGCTCGGCTCGCACTCCGGCTGCGCCGGCCTGTGGGTGTCCGGCCCGACCGACCTGCCGGGTGTGCCCAAGGAATGGTCCTGGGGCTATCGCAGCATGACCACGGTGAAGGG
>QYQC01000146.1 GCA_007280315.1 Betaproteobacteria bacterium
CGTCGGCATCGTCGTGCCCTACATGCTGCCGCTGGTGCTGCTGCTGGTGGCGCTGGAGGAAGTCGGGGTAATGCAGCGCATCGCCTTTGTCGTCGATCGCGGGTTTCATCAGATCGGATTGCACGGCGGTGTCGCCGTGCCCTTTCTCACCGGCCTCGGATGCAATGTCCCGGCGATTTCGGCCGCGGCGAAGGTCACCAGCGGCCGCGAGCGGGTGATCGCTTCGGTGCTGATTACTTTCGTTCCGTGCTCGGCGCGCTCGGCCATCATTCTGGCGCTGGCGGGAAAGTACCTCGGCGGCACCGGCGTGTTCGCCATTTTCGCGCTGACCATTGTCGTGGTCGCGTTGATGGGACGTCTGCTGGCGCGCGACCGGCGCGAATTCGGCCCGGGGCAGGTGCAGGAAATCCCGCCTTATGCGCTGCCGCGCCTGCGTTCGATGCTCACCGAAACCTGGGCGCGGACCGAAGACATCGTCACGATTGTCACGCCTTTGCTGGTCGGCGGCAGCGTGGTACTGGCCCTGCTCCACCACGTCGGCGCCGATACCGCGATCAATGCGCTGTTCACGCCGGTGACCGCATGATGGCTGGGTCTGCCGCTGGTGCTGGGCGTTCCGATCCTGTTCGGCATTCTGCGAAAGGAATTGTCGCTGCTGATGATCTATCAGGCGCTGGGCACATTCGACGTCGGCACCCAGCTCGACTGGGTGCAGATCACGACGTTCCTCCTGTTTCTCACGTTCTACATTCCCTGCATCTCCACCTTCGCCGTGATGCTGAAGACCATCGGCCGCAAGGAGGCGCTGGTTTCGGTATCGATGTCGGTGGGGGTGGCGCTGCTGGTGAGCGGGGCAGTGCGCCTGCTGCTCGAGGGTGTGCGCTTGTTTTCAGCGTAACGCCGGCGTCGGCGCAGCGAACCGCTAGTTCGCGGCGTCAATGATCGGCACGATGAACCCGATTCGACCGCTCGCTGACACGCGCTTGCGTTTATACTCACGCCCTGCGCACCATTGGGTGCTCATTTCCTTCACCCTTTCTCCGTTACCCGCAGCAATGACGCCCGCCGATCCAAAACCGACCATTTCCCTAGTAGGGCAGATGCTGCGCACGCCGGAGGAAATCGCGCGGGTACTCAATTCGCTGGTGATGCGCGGCGAGCCGATCATCTGCGACCTGGGCGGTGGCAAGACGCTGTTTCGCTCGCGCCTGCGCTTTGTCGATCCGGCGCGGACCTACATCATTATTGAACTCAGTCCGGACGAAGCAGCCAACAAGACTCTGCAGGCCCGGCCGCGCGCCACGTTCCACGCCGAACCCGGCGGCTGGCGCGTCGAATTCGCCGCGGCAGATCCCAAGCCGACGACCGCACACGAAGGCGCCGCGGGCATCCGCCTGCGCTTTCCCGAGATCGTCGCCGGCCACAGGCGACGGGAGGACGAACGCGCGCAGACACCGCCGCAACGCGAACTGCGCTGCGTCGTCGACGAGGCTGGCGTGATGCCCTTCGACGGCACCATGGCAAACGTAAGCAAGGGCGGAATCGGTTTCCTGCAGTATGATCCGGCGATAAGTCTGGAGCCGGGGACCATGCTCAAGGGCTGCCGCATCGAGAGCCCCGGCGAGGCCTCGATCATTGTCGACATGGAAGTGCGCTATTCGCAGCTGCGGACCCTCGCCGACGGCAGCCAGGTGCAAAGTTCGGGCTGCCGTTTCGTCAATCTTTCGGCCAAGGATACGGCGCGGATCGAACTGTTATTCGGTCTGAAGCAGTAAGCGGTCGGCCTGCATAAACCGGAGTCGCGTCAAAGTGGGATTCAAAAATGGGGATAAGAACATGAGCGCACAAATCAAAGTTGCCATTGTCACCGGCGCCGGCACCGGCATCGGCAAAAGCGCCGCGCTGGCGCTGCTCGGCGACGGCTATTGCGTGGGCCTGGTCGGACGGCGCAGGGAACTGCTCGACAAGACCGTTACGGATGCCGGCGGCACGGCCGAAAACACCCTGGTTCTGCCCGCCGACGTGTGCAAACCGGAGTCGGTGAAAGCGCTTTTCGCGCAAGTGCGCGAGACCTGGGGCAGGCTGGACGTGCTGTTCAACAACGCCGGCACCGGCGCGCCGGCGATTCCGATGGAAGACCTGAGCTTCGAGCAATGGAAAGCCGTGGTGGATGTCAACCTCAGCGGCATGTTCCTGTGTTCGCAGGAAGCGATCCGGATCATGAAGAGCCAGGATCCCCGGGGCGGGCGGATTATCAACAACGGTTCGATCTCGGCCCATGCGCCGCGACCCAATTCCGCCCCCTATACCGCCACCAAACATGCCGTCACCGGTCTGACCAAGTGCATTTCGCTCGACTGCCGGAAGTACGACATCGCCTGCGGCCAGATCGATATTGGCAACGCGGCGACCGAGATGACCGAGCGCATGAAAAACGGCGTGGCCCAGGCGAACGACACGACAGCGATCGAGCCGCGCATGGACGTGGCCCATGTAGGCAGCGCGGTGCTCTACATGGCCAAACTACCGCTGGATGCGAATGTGCAGTTCATGACCATCATGGCGACGAAAATGCCCTTTGTCGGCCGCGGCTAGCGTCGCCTGCTTTGGCGGCCGTCGACCGCTATGCCGGGTCACGGCGAGACGACCGGTCCAAGTAGCGCCACAGCAGCGCGAGCGAACCGCCGGACACGATGTGCCAGATGCCCCACAGGCCGGCGACCGCGACCATCGCCAGGTCGGAATTGAACTGCGCCGCGATGATGCCGAGCGCGAGACCGGAATTCTGCATCCCGCCTTCGATCACTACCGCTCGCCGGTCGGCGACGCTCAGGCGCGCCAGCACCGACGCGCCATAGCCCAGACCGAGACCGAGCGCGTTGTGCCCGATGACAATGGGCAGCGTGCGCGTGATCTCGATCAGGAACAGCTTCCACTGCGCCGCAACCGCGCCGACGATAAACAGCATCAGCGCCGCCACGGCGAACCGGCCCAGCGGCTGGCGCAGCCTCAAAGCCAGCTTCGGCGCGAGCCGCGACGTCAGCAGCGCCGCGCTCATCGGCAGCGCCAGCAGCAGCACCAGGCTGATGATGAGATCGCGCGGATCCACCGCGATGGCGCGCGCCCAGGCTGCGGTGCGTGGGTTGGCGGCGATCATCAGGCTGAAGTTGAGCGGCGTGAACACCAATGCGAGCACGTTCGACACCGCGGAAATGGACAACGACAGCGCCAGGTTGCCGCGCCCGAAGTAAGTGACGACGTTGGACAGCGCGCCGCCGGGACAGGCGGCGACCAGCATCATCGCCGCCATGGTCGCCGCAGGCAGATCGAGCAAGAGCGTCACGCCCAGTGTCGCGGCCGGCAGCAGAACGAACTGCGCCACCAGACCCGCGCACACTGCCAGCGGATGGCGCGCGACGTAGCGGAAATCCTCCGCCCGCAGATCGAGCGACACGGCGTAGACCATGACCGCCAGAACGGTCATCAGAATTACTTGCTGCATGCGCGCTCCTCCATGCTAGCGCGGACGGCGTCCCGTCCGCGCGGATCGCCGATTGCGCACGAATGATGAACCCATCCGTACGCAATCGGCGATCTAGTACCAAACCCCAATTCGCCGTTTGGGGTTAACAATAACCGTGTTTTTCGAACGGATGTGCATTTCATCCGTTCGAAAAGCACGGTTGGCGCGCAGAGCGCGCAATGTCCGCTCCTTGCAGACGCCAGCAGACAGGACGCCCTACACAATCACTTCAGCGGTTTATAGCGTATCCGCTTCGGTTTCGCCGCTTCCTCGCCCAGGCGTTTGATCTTGTCTTCCTCGTATTCGTGATAATTCCCGGCGAAGAAACTCACCTTCGAATCACCCTCGAACGCAAGAATATGCGTGGCTATGCGGTCGAGGAACCAGCGATCGTGGGAAATGACGAGGACGCTGCCGGCGAATTCCAGCAGCGCGTCTTCCAGCGCGCGCAGGGTTTCCACGTCGAGATCGTTTGAAGGTTCATCGAGCAGCAGCACGTTGCCGCCGGCGATCAGGGTCTTGGCCAGATGCAGCCGCCCGCGTTCGCCGCCGGAGAGGTTGCCGACTTTCTTGCCCTGGTCGGTGCCTTTGAAATTGAAGCGGCCGAGATAAGCGCGCGACGGCATTTCGAACTTGCCCACGTTGAGCAAGTCGGCGCCGGCGGCGACATAGTCGAACACCGTCTTGTCGCCCTCCAGCGCATCGCGCGACTGGTCCACATAGGCCATTTTCACCGTCGGGCCGATCGCCACTTCACCCTTGCCCGGCTGCTCCGTTCCGGTGATCATGCGAAACAGCGTGGACTTGCCCGCGCCGTTGGGGCCGATGATGCCGACGATCGCGCCGGCCGGCACCTGGAACGACAGTTCGTCGATCAGCAGGCGCTCGCCGTAGCCCTTGCTCACGCCCTTGAATTCGATCACCGCGTCGCCCAGTCGATCAGCCACCGGAATGAATATCTCCTGCGTCTCGTTGCGCTTCTGGTAATCGTAGGAGGACAGTTCGTCGAAACGCGCCAGACGCGCCTTGCTTTTCGCCTGGCGTGCCTTCGGGTTCTGGCGCACCCATTCGAGTTCGCGCTTGATCGTCTTCTGCCGCGCCGATTCGGTGGCTTCCTCCTGACCCAGACGCGCGTCCTTTTGCGCCAGCCACGAACTGTAGTTGCCTTCCCACGGAATGCCGTAGCCGCGGTCGAGCTCGAGGATCCACTGCGCCGCATTGTCGAGAAAATAGCGGTCGTGGGTCACCGCCACCACGGTACCGGGAAATTTCTGCAGGAACTGCTCCAGCCACTCGACGCTCTCGGCGTCGAGGTGGTTGGTGGGCTCATCGAGCAGCAGCAAGTCGGGTTTGGACAGCAGCAGGCGGCACAGCGACACGCGCCGCTTTTCGCCGCCGGAAAGCGGGCCGATCTTCGCCTCCCACGGCGGCAGGCGCAGTGCGTCGGCGGCAATCTCCAGCTGGTGCTCGACGTTGTCGCCGGCGGAGGCCGCGATCAGCGCCTCCAGTTCCGCCTGTTCGGTTGCGAGCTTGTCGAAATCGGCATCGGGTTCGGCATAGGCGGCGTAGACTTCGTCCAGGCGTTTCTTCGCGCCGAACACCTCACCCAACCCCTCCTCCACCGCCTCGCGCACGCTCTGTTCCGCATCGAGCTGCGGCTCCTGCGGCAGGTAGCCGATGCGCATGTTCGGTTTGGCGACCACTTCGCCGTCGTAGTCCTTGTCCACGCCCGCCATGATGTTGAGCAGGGTGGATTTGCCCGAGCCGTTCAGGCCGAGCACGCCGATTTTTGCACCTGCGAAAAAATTGAGCGAGATATTTTTCAGGATGAAGCGTTTGGGCGGCACGACTTTGCCGACCCGGCGCATGGTGTAGACGTATTGGGCCATGGGTGCTTTCGATGCAATAAATTGAGCGCTGCGGTGGAACGGCCGCTGCAACTCCAGTATTCTACGTGCTTCAATCCATTGCGTCCGGAATCATCCCTCATGCCCTGTTCATTTCAGACCGGCTCCTCGCCCGGCGATAACTCTGCGCGCCGGAGCGAGCGCCTTGCAGGCGGACCGAGTCACGGCGATGGTCCATGTCGCTGATCTCCAAGCGCAGCCTGTTCTATGTCCTGTCACGCCTGCCGTGGTGGCTGAGCGTGCTGCTTGCCGCTGCGCTATTCATGGTGGTGCGTCAGTTTCTGCCCAACTTGGCGGCGTTCGCATCCACCCTGCCGCTGCTCGGCATTGCCGCCTACGCCGGCTGGCGCCAGTTGCGCGCACCCGGCGACGAGGGTGGCGCCGACGCATTGGCCGAACTGCGCACCCTGTCCTGGCGCGATTTCTCCGAGCGCATCGACGCGGCGTTTCGCTGCGATGGTTACACCACGGTTGCGCTGGCCGGCCAGGCCGCCAATTACGAGTTGCGCAAGAGCGGCCGCGTTACGCTGGCAGGCTGCAAGCGCTGGAAAGTCGCGAACACCGGCGTCGAGCCACTGCGCGCGCTGCGGCAGGCAATGCAGACAGCGGAAGCCGCCGCATGCATTTACGTAACCGCCGGCGACCTGAGTCCGAATGCGCGCCAGTACGCGGCGCAAAACGGCATCCGCCTGCTGTGCGACGCGGAACTGGTCGCGTTTCTGGCGCGCGCCAGGGGTGGAAACAAAGCCGCTGTTGTCCAGGCGCCGGGCGTAGCCAAGCGCAGTCCGGCGCCATGAGCAGAGACGCAGCCGCTGGACGCCTGCTGGTCGCTGCGCAGTTCGCGCTGATCGGCTGGCTGATCTGGCCGTTGACGCCGCAGGCGTGGTCGCCGCCGGCGCTGGTGCTGCTCGGGGGCGCGATAATGCTCGGCGCCTGGAGCGTCGTGCATAACCGGCCGGGAAATTTCAATATCCATCCCGAACCGAAGGCTTCGGGGCAGCTGATAACAGAGGGACCGTACCGCTTCATGCGCAACCCCATGTACTCTGCGTTGCTGCTGTTCGCTGCTGCCGAGGTCATAGCCTATGCCGACAGGTGGAAAATAATATGTTGGTTCGCACTGGCCCTGGTGCTGCTGGCGAAGTCGCTGCTGGAAGAACGCGGCCTGCGAGCGCGTTTCCCCGAATATGCCGTCTACACTAAGCGGGTGCGCCGCTTCATACCCGGCGTTTTTTGATCCAGATTGATGCGCAGGCACTCCGGTCTGATGTAGGCTGCTGCTTCTTCCACCGACGCGTATTCGATCGCTACGCGCAATGTCCATGACCTCTCCTCCGCCGTCAATTTCGCCGCATGCGACGCCGGCACCAACCGGCTTCGCGCTTTGGAATCTGGGCTTTCGCCCGCTGTATCTGCTCGCCGGCCTGTTCGCGACGCTGAGCGTGCCGGTGTGGATGGCGCAGTACGCCGGCTGGCTCGGCGCACACGCGATCATTGCCGGTCCTCTATGGCACGCGCATGAAATGCTGTTCGGCTATGCCTTCGCCGTGATCGTCGGTTTTTTGTTTACCGCGGGCCGCAACTGGGCCAATCAGCCGACGCCGACCGGCGCGACACTCGCGGCAATCGCCGCGCTGTGGGTCGCGGCGCGGGTGCTGGCGCTCACGCCTTTCGCGCTCGCGGCCGCCGCCGCGGATACTGCCTTTGCGCTTGCCGCAGCGGTGGCGCTTGCCGTGCCATTCATCCGCAGCGGCAATCGCCGCAACTATTTTTTTGTTGCACTGCTGCTGGGACTCGGCCTGGTGAACCTCGCCTTCCACCTGGGCATGGCCGGGCTGCTCGAACTGCCGCTGCAGCGCGGCCTGCAGGTCGGCCTGGATCTGGTGCTGTTCATCATGGTGGTCATGGCCGGGCGGGTGATTCCGATGTTCACCATGAACGGCGTGCCCGGCGTGTTCTGCGCGCGCCTGCCCTGGCTCGAGCGCCTGGCGCCGGGCAGCATCCTTGCGCTGCTTGCGGCCGATGTGCTCGGCGCGGCGGATCCCGTGATCGGAGCCGTCGCCCTGGTGGCTGCGCTGGCACACGCAGGGCGGCTCGCGCTGTGGCGGCCGTGGCTGACGCTGAAAAAACCGATTGTATGGATACTGCACTTCGCCTACGCCTGGATCGCAGTTGCACTGGCGCTGCGCGCGCTCGCCGCCTTCGACCTGGTACCGCCGAGCCTAGCGATCCACGCGCTGACGGTCGGCGCAATCGGCGGGCTTACGCTGGGCATGATGACGCGCACTTCACTCGGGCATACCGGCCGCGCGCTGCAAACGGGACGCGCGGAGCTGTTCTGCTATGTCGCGATCCAGTTCGCGGCGCTCGCGCGCGTGTTCCTGCCGCTGGCGTTTCCGTCGTTCTACCTCCAGGCCATCATTGCATCGGGCGTGCTGTGGTCGCTCGCATTCGGCGTATTCACCGTCCGCTACTGGCCGATCCTGTCGCGGCCGCGCGCCGACGGCAAGCCAGGCTGAGGCGGAACCGACCGGAGCGCGCCGCGGGAAGCGCGCCGCCCCTCTTGCCGGTAGAATGCGCGCTCTGCGTCATCGAGCGTTCGATTTCTGTCAACCGGCAGGCGCTGCGCGCAGCCGTTAATCCTGGAGGAGGAATCATGTCGAATTTATCGCGTGTCGCACGCATGGTGCTGGCGGTCGCTGCTTTCTGTTTCGCCGCCACCGCCGCCGCGCAGGCCTATCCGACCAAGCCGATCCGCATCATCGTGCCGTTTGCCGCGGGCGGCACCTCGGACATCCTGGCGCGCTTCATCGGACCCAAGCTCACCGAGGCCTGGGGCCAGCCGGTCATCATCGAGAACCGCACCGGCGCCAACGGCAACGTCGGCGCCGATTACGTCGCCAAATCGGCGCCGGACGGCTACACCATGCTGCTCGCCGACATGGGCGCGCTCACCATTGCGCCCAGCGTTTATCCGACATTGCCGTTCGATCCGGTGAAGGATTTTTCGCACATCGTCCTGGTGTCCTACTCACCGCATATTCTGGCGGTACATCCGTCGATCCCGGTCTCCAACGTGCAGGAACTGATCGCCTACGCCAAAGCGCGGCCGGGCCAGCTCAATTTCGCCGTATCCGGCACCGGCGGCGCGCCGCACCTCGCCGGCATCGAGTTCCAGCAGCGCACCGGCGTGCAATGGACTTATATTCCCTACAAGGGCGGCTCTGCCGCCGTGCTCGACGTCGTGGCCGGGCAGGCCAACATACTGTTCAACGGCATGCTTGCCACCTATGGTCAGGTAAAGAACGGCAAGCTGAAGGCACTCGGGGTGTCGAGTGCGAAACGGGTCCCGGCTGCACCCGATCTGCCGACGATAGCCGAGCAGGGCCTGCCCGGATTCGAAACCGGTTCGTGGCAGGGCGTGGTAATGGCCGCCGGCACACCGCGGGAAATCGTCACCAAGATGAATGCCGAACTGACGCGCATCCTCAACACGCAGGACATGAAGGACAAGCTTGCCGCGCAGGGAACGGAAGTGCGCACCAATACGCCCGAAGCATTTGCGGCCTTCATCCGCGACGAGAAAACGCGCTGGGCGAAGGTGGTAAAGGATTCGGGCGCGAAATTCGACTGATGCGGTCCGCTCACGGAGACGCTGATCGCCGGTGAGTTGATTCCCCTGTCCGTGGTTCAGCAATTGCCAAAGAATGGCTCTGGGAGCGGCGCTTCAGGCAAGCGCGCGAAACGCGGCCGGGGTAAGTATCGGTATGCGGGATTCTAGCGCAAGGGCGAGGAGGTCGTCATCGCCTGTGACGATGGCGTCGGCTGTGGCAGCATAGGCAAGGCGGATGAACATTTCGTCTTGCGGATCGCGGCACTGCGGCAGCCGAACCCGTGTGCGCGGCTGTTTGATCGCCTCGGCGTGCTCCATGTAGTGGACAATAATATTTTCGCGATCCTCCTGCGTCAGGCCAAAGCGGGGGTAGGCCAGCACGCGCACGAGCTCCGCCAGCGTTTCATCTGATACCAGCGGTATTAGCGCGCCGCTCACGACGGCCTCGCGCAGCCATGCGAGCGTGCCGGCGCGAAACATGAAAGCCGGGACGACGACATTGGTATCGATCACCGCGCGCCGCAACCGGCTCATTTGGCCGGACGCTTTCCGCCGCCCTTGGGTCGTTTCACCCCGCCGCTCGGGCGCCGCGCCCAGCGTACCGCGTCGGCCACATCCTTCTCGGTGATGCCCAGCGATTCAATCTTGCGCCACACCGTTTCCAGACTGTGCATCCGCACCGGCTTGAGGATGATTTCGCCGTCCACCTCGCGCACGGCGAAATACTCCGCGCCCGGAAACTTGCTGACCAGCGCCTTGGGCAGGGTGATCTGGTTCTTTGAGGTGAGTTTGGCAAGCATAACGGATCCTTTTTTCCTTACTGTAAGGAATAGCGACTATAGCGCCAATTCACCGTACGGGCAACTAACGGTCCGGTCCGACGAGGTACTGGCACGACAATCCGTTTTGGCCCGCGACGCGTTGGAAATGCACTCGCCAGAGCAGCCTTAAGCGCCCCCGGAACTCTCCGAGGCCGATTCGGCGGTTCTGAAACCGCCTTTCAGACGAACTGGAACGAGATCGCGCCCAGCGGCCCGAAGTCGGCGCGCAGGGTGTCTCCTTTCGCCGCCCACACCGGGCGGGTGAAAGAGCCGGCGAGCACCACGTGTCCTGGCTCGAGCGTGGTGCCGAAACTGCCGACCTTGTTAGCGAGCCAGGCGATGCCCATCGCCGGATGGCCGAGTACGCCCGCGGCCACGCCCGTTTCCTCGATCTCTGAATTCCTCGACAGGAGTCCGCTGACCCAGCGCAGATCGATGTCCATCGGTCCCACCGGGCGTCCGCCCATGACGATGCCGGCGGCGGCGCCGTTGTCCGACACCGTGTCGAAAATCTTTCGCGGATTCTGCACTCGCGCATCGATGATTTCGATCGCCGGAACCACGTACTCGGTCGCGCGCAGCACATCCACCAGTTCGACGCCCGGGCCCTTGAGCGGCTTGCCGAGAACGAACGCCAGCTCGATTTCGACGCGCGGAATAATGAAACGCTCGAACGGAACCTTGGCGCCGTCGGCGATGAACATATAGTCCATCAGGTGGCCGTAGTCGGGCTCGTCGATTTGCGAGGATTGCTGCATCGCCTTGGAAGTGAGCCCCACCTTGTGCCCGCGCACCCGGTGGCCGGCGGCTACCTTCAGCCGCGTTACCTCGCTCTGGATCGCATACGCGTCCTCGATGGTGATGTCGGGGAAGGTCTTCGAAAGCTGCAGCGCGGGTTTGCGCTCGGCTTCGGCGTTGAGCAGGATTTTCGCTGCCTTGCTGCGCTCGGATTTGGAAAGCATGGTCTGTGGTTCCTTCGGTGGGATGGTGAGATGCTAGATGTTCCAATGGGTGCTGAAAAATTCCTTATCCGATTCCAGACATTCCGGTCGGGAATACCTGAACGGGCTAGGGCCGTGCGCGCCGCGATGATCGCCGCAATTTCAAACGAGACGTGATGGCAGCCATTTCTTCCTGCGCAAGCACGGTGAACGCGTCGGTGAGCCTGTCGCCCGGACCTTGCCGCCTAACGACCGCATAGTCGAGAGTTACCGCTGGTTCGAAAAGTCGAATCGCGAGAACCGGTTCGAAAGCGAAGGCAATCAACGGATGCACGATCGAAACCCCGATTCCGCAGGCCACCATGTGGCATGCCAGCACCGTGCTGCCGGCCTGCAATTGCAGGCTCCGACGGACTCGCCTCTCTCCGAAGAGCGTATCAATGCGATGCCTGAGCAATGCGTCCGGGTCCACCGAGATGAATACTTCGTTCGCAAGATCTTCAGCCACGATCCTGCGCGCCCTTGCGAGACGATGTCCCTTGGGCAACACGCAAACCGCGTCCACGGACGCCAGTCCCAGCACGCTGAGTACGTCATTCTGTAGCGGCAGAGTGACAAGTCCGACATCGTAGCGTCCGATAGCGACGCCATCCTCGACGTCTTTGCGCCCCACGACATCGGCAACGCAGCGGATCCGGGGAAACTGGCCGATGAAGCGCTTGATGGTTCCGGGAACCAGTCCATAGCCCAGTGCCGGCATCGCCGCGATTCGAATTGCCCCCCCGTTCAGCGCACCGATATCCTGCGTCTTCGCCCGCAAATCGTCGATCGCAGAGAGGATGCGATCGACGTCCGCGTAAATCGCCCTTCCTTCTGGAGTCATGACGAGGCGGCCGTGCAGCCTGTCGAAGACATCGACGCCGAGTTCAGTCTCGAGCTGGGTCACCAGTTTGCTTGCAGCGGATTGAGTCATGTGAAGCAACTGCGCCGCCCCACTCGTAGTCCCGGTCTGTACCAGCGCGCGCAACGCCTGCATCTGACGAATCTTCATTGCGTCTTCCGCTATTCCGAATTGGCATTTCTGACTAAGGTAAAATCATTATCGCCCATTTGCGCATGTTTGGTAGCGTCGCTCCGACCCGCCGAGAGGAGCGCGGAATCGATTGCTACCGTGCAAAGATTGGCGCTCCAGCGAAGGTAGCGCGTTATAGCGAGCGGCCCCGCACAATGGCTTTGCATCGCGATCGACCGGAAAGCCAACGCAGCGGCGCCGCGTTCGGGTCGATCAGGAATCAGACAGGAGCTATCCTGCCGCGCTTCCGCGGAACTGACGCAGCAGCGCCGGCGCCGCCAGCACCACCAGTCCGGTGATGATCATCCCCGCGGTGATCGGGCGCTGGAAAATCTCCATCCATTCGCCCTGCACCAGGTACAGCGACTGCAGGAATGAACGTTCGAGGATCGGCCCCAACGCCAGAGCCAGCACCAGAATCGCCGGTTCGAAGCGCAGCTTGCGCAGCAGATAGGCGGCGACACCGCTGATCAGCAGCACCCAGATGTCGAGCATGCTGTTGGAAATGGCGTAGGTCCCCACCAGGCACAGCAGCGCGACGACGCTCGCGATGAGATACATCGGCAGGCGCAACAGCGACACGAATACGCCGATCAGCGGCAGGTTCAGCACCAGCAGCATGAAATTGCCCACGTACATGCTCGACACCACGCCCCAGAACACCTCGGGATTGTTGACCATCATCAGCGGCCCGGTCTGCACGCCGTGGATAAGCAAGGCCGTCAGCAGCATGGCCGAGGCCGGCGCGAACGGGATGCCCAGGGTGAGCAGCGGGATGAAGGCGCCCTGCGCCGCGCCGTTGTTGGCCGCCTCCGGGCCGGCCACGCCTTCGATCGCGCCTTTGCCGAACTGCTCCGGATGCCTGGACAGCTTGCGCTCGAGCGCGTAGGACGTGAAGGTGGCGATCATGGCGGTCGGGCCGGGCACCAGACCGAACAGAAACCCCATGATCGAACCGCGGGTGATCGGCGGCCACGAGCGCTGCCAGTCTTCCTTCGTCGGCAGCAGCTCGCGCAGGCGCACGCGGATCGGCGCTTGCGTCTTCAGCTCCCGCTCGGCCATCGACAGCAGCTCGGCCACGCCGAACATGCCCATCGCGATCGGCACCAGGTCGATGCCCTGCGACATCTTGAGGAAACCGAAGGTGAAGCGGCTCGTGCCCGACATCGGCTCCATGCCGACGGTGGAGAGCGCAAGGCCAGCCGCGACCATCACGAACGCGCGCGACAGCGACGAATCCGTCAGCCGCGAGAGCACCATCAGCCCGAGCAGGCACAGCGCGCAATACTCGGGCGGCCCGAAGGTCAAAGCCACCTTGGACAGCAGGGGGCCGATGAACGCCAGGCCGACGACGCCGACGGTGCCGGCCACGAACGAGCCGATCGCCGCCACGAACAGCGCCGGTCCCGCCCGGCCGCGCTGCGCCATCTCGTAGCCGTCGAGCGTGGTGACCACCGAGGAGACTTCGCCGGGTACTTTCAGCAGGATGGCCGTGGTCGAACCGCCGTACATGGAGCCGTAGTAGATCCCGGCGAGCATGATCAGCGCGCCCGCCGGTGTCAGCGCGTAGGTCGCGGGCAGGAGCAGCGCCATCGCCCCCACCGGCCCGATGCCCGGCAGCACCCCGACCACGGTGCCGATGAGGACGCCGATAAAGCACGCGAGCAGGTTGCGCCACTCGAACGCGACGGAAAACCCGAACAGGATGCCGTCGAGCGCGTTCACCTCAGAAACTCCACGTCGGCGCCGGAAACTGGACGCCGAGCAGCGTCTCGAACAGCAGCACCGCGGCGGCCGTGATCACGGCGGCCACGGCCAGCCGGCGCCACACCCCGCGCATGCCGAACACCTGCAGCGTGACCACTTGCAGCAGCAAAGAAGGAAGGATGAAGCCGACCCGCGGCAGCAGCACGAGGAACGCGGCCAGCGCCACCACGAGCACGGCGGGCCGCGCCGCGTCCTTGAGCAGACCGAATTCAAGCGGAGTGCGCTCGACGATCGCCAGCACGAGACAGGCGATCGATGAAGCGCTCATCAGGGCCCCGACGAGCAGCGGAAACACGCCCGGGCCCGGTTCGGCCAGCGTTCCCCGCGGCAGCGCGAGAGACATATAGATCTGGCCGCTGCCGATCACCAGGAACAGGACGGCGGCAGCCAGCCCCGCCGTTCTGGAGTTCATTTCTTGCCCAGGCCGAGCTCTTTCAGAATCTCTGCATTGGCCCGGTAGGAAGCCCATAGTTCCTGGCGGAACGCCTCGGGTTCCTTGGTATCGAGGACGAAACCGCGCGACTTGACCCCGGCCGAGAACGTGGGATCGGCGAGCGCCGCCTTCGCCGCCTGATAGAGCTTGTCGCGGATGTCCTTCGGCAATCCCTTGGGTCCGATCAGCGGATAGTAGACACCGAGCGTCACGTCGTAGCCGAGCTCGCGGAACGTCGGCGCGTCGGGATAGCTCGGGTTGCGCTTTTCCTCGAACGTAGCCAGCACCCGCGCCGTCCCGGCCGCGGTATGCGGCAGGATCTCCGGCGGATGCACCACCAGCGCCTCGACGTGGCCGCCGAGCATCGAAGGAATCGACTCTGCGCCGCTGAGATAAGGGACGTGGGCGAAGCGCGTGCCCGCCTTGCTGTTCAGCGTCGCCAGCGTCAGGTGCCCCATCGAACCGTTGCCGGGCGAGCCGACGCGGATCTTGCCGGGGTTGGCGCGGATGAAGTCGAACGCCTCCTTCATCGTCGTCCACGGTGTCTTGGCGTGCACCGAAAACATGATCGGCAGGTTGGCCGCCTTGATGATCGGCTCGTAGTCGTCGGGCGTGTTGTAGGGCAGATCCTGGCGATGCGGCTGCACCGTGAGCGTCGCCACGGCACTCAACGCAATCGTGTAGCCGTCGGGCTTCGCCTGGATCACGTCCGCGGTTCCGATCGTCCCCTGCCCCCCGGGCCGGTTGGTCACGATCACAGGCTGCCCCAGATGCGGTTTCATTGCATCCGCCAAAAGGCGCGCGATGATGTCGGCGCCGCCCCCTGGCGCGTACGGAACCACCATGGTCACTGGGCGGGACGGATAGGATTGAGCAACGGCCGATGCGGCGAACCCGAGGGCGAGTGCGCACAGGGAAACCAGCTTGAGTAGGCGGCAAAATTGCATAGTAAATCTCCTTTCGTTTTACTTGCTGAAGCGATGAACCGCAGTTGTATTCTTCTTGATGTATTCCCAATCATAGACGACGCCGAGGCCGGGACCGGTCGGCACGGTCACGTATCCTTCGGGTCCGACGGCATCGAGGCCGTCGGAATATCCGCACGCATAGACAGGTGGTGAAATGAAGTTCCCGACCTTGGGTCCCACCAGGCCCAGCTCGTAATAGTTGGTATTGCGGACAGCCGACATGCAGGCGCGCTGGGCCGGGCCGCAGCCATGCAATTCCACGTCGAGCCCGAACGCCTCGGACAAATGGGCGATTTTCATGGCGCCGGTAATGCCGAGGTCGAACTCCGGGTCCGCCCTGACGAAATCCGTGGCTTCGGCGGCGATCCAGTCCGCCTTGGGTTCGAGACCGCGCACATGCTCGGTGATCAGCAGCGGCGTCCTGATCATCTGGCGCAGTTTCCGGTGCACCGCCTGCGATGTGCCGCAGTCGCGCAACGGATCCTCGTACCAGAAGAACGCCATGTCGTCGCAGGCCCTGCCGACGCGCAGCGCATCGGCGAAGGTGCGCAAATCCCCCCCCGGGTCGATCATCAGATCCAGCTTTCCGCCGAACGCCCGGCCGAGCGTGCGCACCGTCGCGATCGTTTCCTTCGCGTCGCCGTCCGACCAGCCGCGAAACTTGAAGCCGCGAAAACCGAGGGCCGCGCATTGCTCGGCAAACGCAAGGACGCGCTCCGGATCCGACAGGCCGCCGTTGCGATCGCCGTGCATCGCACTGGCGTAAAC
>QYQC01000155.1 GCA_007280315.1 Betaproteobacteria bacterium
CCAGATTCCAGTGGACGCGCAGTTCAGGCCGGCGCCCTAGGAGGAGCAACTCACTGCCGGTGCCGCCGACCCCGGCGCTGCAGGTTCGGCGTAAGCCTGCATCGCCGCCTGTTCGTCGAAAGGTCGCGTCAATACCCGCATCAGGCGCTCTATTTCGCTGTAGTCACGCTGATCCGCGGCTTTACGAATAGCGCTCTCGGCGAGGTGGTTGCGCAGCACATACTTTGGATTGACCTGGTCCATGCGCGCTTTGCGCGCTGCGTCCGTGCCCGCTTCCAGCGCCAGGCGCAGGCGATAGCGCGCAGCCCATGCGGCAAACGCGTCGCGCTCCACCACCAAATCGCGCAGGGGCGCGTTGTCGGCGTCGGACGCCGAATCGAAGTTACCCAGGCGGCGGAAGAACGTAGTGTAGTCGGCGCGGCTGTCATGCAGCAGCTTCAGCGTGTCCTGCATCAGTGCCGTATCTTCGGCGTGCCCGGAGGCGAGTCCGAATTTGGCGCGCATCAGCGCTGCATAGTTTAATTCGAACTGTTCGCCGAAGGCTTCCAACGCCTCCTCGGCCTCCTCCATATTTATCAACGGCAGCAGCGACTCGGCCAGGCAGTACAGGTTCCAGTGGGCAATGCGCGGCTGCATGTTGTAGGCATAGCGGCCGCCGTGGTCCGTATGGTTGCAGATGTGACCCCAGTCGAAGCCTTCGATGAAGCCGTAGGGTCCATAGTCGATGGTGATACCGAGGATGGACATGTTGTCGGTGTTCATCACGCCGTGGCAAAAGCCGACGGATTGCCATTGCGCGATCAGCCTGGCGGTGCGGCCGATCACCTCGCGCAATAGTTCCAGGAACGGTTGCGCCGCTTCGCGCAGTTGCGGGTAGTGCTGGTCGATGACGTAATCGGCGAGCGTCCTGACATGATCGTGCTGGCGTCTGGATGAAAATAGTTCGAATGAGCCGAAACGCACATGGCTGGGTGCGATGCGCGTCAGCACGGCGGCAGTTTCGATGTCCTCGCGGATCACCGGCTGATCGCTGCCGACTATGCATAGCGCGCGCGTGGTGGGAATGCCCAGAGCATGCATCGCCTCGGAGGCAAGATATTCGCGGATCGATGAGCGCAGCACCGCGCGCCCGTCGCCCATGCGCGAGTACGGAGTAACGCCCGAGCCCTTGAGTTGCAGGTCCCAGCGCCCGCTGGCGCCGGTTGCTTCGCCGAGCAGAATGGTGCGGCCGTCGCCGAGTTGCGGCACGAAGCCGCCGAACTGATGCCCGGCGTAGATGGCAGCCAGAGGATCGAAACCCGGCAGCAGCCGGTTGCCGCAGAATATTTCAGCGAATTCATTGCGTCCGGCCTCAGCGCGCGCCAGGCCGATCAGATCGGCGGCGTCTGGATTGAAAGCGACCAGATAGGGATCGGGCAGCGGCGTCGGCGACAGCCGCGTGTAGAACGCGGGCGGCAGGCGGCCGTAGCTATTGTCGAAACGCAGTTCCTCCAGCTTCGACGCGCCGAGTTCAGCCCTTGCGGTATTCACCTATGCGCTCCTTCAGCCCGGGTTCGATCGCGGAGCGTATCAGATCGGCCAGATCTGGCGCGCGAGTATCGGCCACGGTTGCCGTGTTCAGTCTGGCAGCGGCCTCCGGCGACAGTTGCTGCGCATCGGCAACGGCGAGTTCGATCAACCCGGCCCATGCCGGCAGCGGCGCGACCTGATGCAGGAAGCCGATGCGCAGGCCTTCTTCGGCGCCGAACGTCTTGCTGGCTGCGAGCAGCGCGCGCGCTGCGTCGCCGCCGATGCGCGCGGCCAGCCGGCGCGTCCCCAGTTGCAGTCCGAATTTGAGCCCGGGCATGCGAAACGCGGCGTCTGGCGCGGCGATGCGGCTAGCGCAGGCGAGAATCAGGTCTACGCCCGCGCCGAAATTCTTTCCCTGCGCCAGTGCCATCGTGGCGAAGGGCGCGTGGTATAGCGACTGCAGCAGCATCTCGATGCGCGCAAAGCGCAGCAGCAGATCGCCTTCACTTGCGTCCTCGAAGCCGCCAAAATCGAAGCCGGCGCAGAAATTGCGGCCATTGCCTTTAAGAAGCAGCAGGCGCGTGCCGTCGACATGCGCGGCGGCAACTGCGGCACTGAGCGCATCCACCAGAGCCGCGCCCAGAGCATTGGCTTTGTCCGGACGGTTCAGCGTCAATGTGGTGACCGTTGCCGTTTTCTCGATTAGAAGTTCGTCATTCATGCTGTCTTTAGAATACCATTCCCCGAACATTCAACCGACGGAGTTTAGCTATGGGCGAACTGGTCTACGTAGTGGGCATGAGCGCAGTCGCGGTGAGCGCGATTACCGGAGTGCTGGAGGCGGGACGCAAACCCATAGACCTGTTCGGCGTGGTGCTGGTGGCGCTGACTTCCGCCCTCGGTGGTGGCACCATGCGCGACCTCCTGCTCGGGCGGCAGGTATTCTGGGTGGCCGATCAGACCTACCTGGTTGCAGCGATTGCCGCCGGCGTAGCAACCTTCGTGCTGGTGCGCCTGGCGCGACTGCCGGCCAATTTGTTCATGGTGCCGGACGCTTTAGGGCTGGCTTTGTTTACCATTATCGGCACCCAGGCCGGATTGACCTATGGCGCACCGTGGATTGTGGCAAGCCTGCTTGGCGTTGTAACCGGTGTGTTCGGCGGCGTGTTGCGCGACATCCTGTGCAACGAGGTGCCGCTGGTATTTGCCGGCGAGTTATACGCGACCGCGTCCTGGGCCGGCGCGGTTGCGTTTATTTCACTGCTGCATGCCGGCGTTGCCGGCTCGATCGCGAGCTTGATTGCCATGGCGGCAATATTTTCTCTCAGGTTGGCTGCCATTTACTGGCATCTCACGCTTCCCAGTTTTTCGGCAAAGGCCTGAGTTCGTGCGGCTCAATACGTTTCCACGTGGTAGCGGTTCGCCGCTTTGAGCTCCGGCAGTACACGCGACCAGTCCATACCGTGTTCGCGGCAGACGTCGGCGAATGCTTCGTCCACGCCGGTTTCCATCGCCTTGATTCCGCAGATGTAGAAGTAGCAGTTTTCGTCCTTGAGCAGGCGCGCGAGTGCGTCGCCGCGCGCGCGAATCAAGTCCTGCACGTATTGTTTCGGTTTGCCCGGCTGCCGCGAATAAGCCAGATTGACATCGATCAACTCTTTCGGCAGCTTCATCAGCGGACCGCAGTAGGGCAGTTCCTCCGGCGTGCGCGCGCCGAAAAACAGCCACAACTCGCCGCCTTCCTTCAGTCCAAGGCGGCGCCTGCGGCGTTCGGTCATGGCGCGCATCGGCGCGGAGCCGGTGCCGGTGCAGATCATGACTATGCTTGATCCCGGGTGATTGGGCATGAGGAAGCTCGCGCCGTAGGGACCGACGACGCTGACTTTGTCGCCTTTGTTGAGGTCGCACATGTAGTTGGAAGCGATTCCGCGCGTCGGCTTGCCCTCGTGGTCGGAAGTGACGCGCTTCACCGTGAGCGCAACATTGTTGTATCCGGGACGCTCTCCGTCACGCGGACTGGCAACAGAGTAGAGCCGGATGTGGTGTGGCCTGCCGGCCGTATCGGTGCCCGGCGGAATCACGCCCAGCGACTGGCCTTCGAGAACCGGAAACGCGGTGGCGCCGAAGTCGAGCACGATGTGGTGCGTTTCGTTGGAGCTGTCCTGGGCGGTCAATCGAAAATTGCCTGCCACGGTCGCAACCGCCGGCCGCGCCAGGGTATACAGGTTGAGATAGGGGTGCGCCGCAGACCACGGCGGGGCGGCCGGACCGCCCTGGCCCTGGGTGGCGATATCGGTGATGCGCCGTACTTCTTCCGGCAGCTCGCCTTCGCCCGCGATCTCGGGTGTAGTGTCCGGCGGCAGAACGTCCCAGGAGAACTGCGCTTCGAGGCTGAACGGCTGCGCCACCTGGCGCCAGTTGTCGATGGCGCCGGTGGGACAGGGCGAGATACAGTCGTTGCAGAAATTGCATAGTTCGAACTTGACCACGTAGTTGCGGCCGTCGTGTGTAACCGCATCGATCGGACAGCTCTCTTCGCAGGTATTGCAGCGTATGCATATCTCCGGATCGATGAGGTGCTGGCGCTTGAGTTCGGCCGGAGCGTTCATCTCGAGCACCTCATTTCTGTCATGGGGGATTTAAAAGGGGGCGTGCCCCCTTTTTCGTCCTCCGACGGATCGATGAGGTGCTGGCGCTTGAGTTCGGCTGGGGCGTTCATTCGTATCTAAGGCAATCCCAAACAATTGTCATTCCGAGGCCTTGGGCCGAGGAATCTGCTTGTTGATGCAAGCGAGAAGCAGATTCCTCGCGTTGCTCGGAATGACAGAACCGCGATTAGTCATTAATTGAATCGTACGTACTCGAACTCCGCCGGCTGGTTGTTGATGCCGCGGGCGGGCGGTGCGATCCAGTTGGCGAACTTGCCGTGCTCGGCCACGCGGCCCATGAGCGAGCAAACGTAGGCGCGATCTTCTGCTGATGGCAGCCAGGCGGCGTGCTGACGCGTCCATTCGGCTTCGCTCAGTATTTTTCCATCGGGGCTGATGTGGTGCTCGGTGAACAGCCCGATGCGACGGTGAAATCCTTTGTGCGGCAGGGTGAAGCGGAACGCGATGCCGGCTTTCTCCGGAATCCGGTTCCAGCGGTTGATCCCGGACTGCACGTCGGCGACCCAGTCGTCGCGCAGGCGCTCGTTGAGCGCGGTCAGCGCGGGGGCATGTTTGGTCACTATCTGGCCGCCTACGACTTCCATGTAGGGATACTCGGAGCCATGCAGCCTGTGGTCGTCGGCGAGCTTGGTTTCCTCGAACCGGCCTTTCAGCCCGTTGGCGTAGAACGACGCCGCATTGGAGGAAATTTCGGAACCGTATAGGTCGCTGGTGACGCTGTAGTGGAAGTTCAGGTACCTCTGCAGCGTGGGCAGGTCGATCACTCCGAGGGCGCGCAACTTGGCTGCGTCTTCGGTCCTGTGCTCGATCATCGCGTCGCAGGTGCGCTGGATGATGCGGGCGATGCCGGATTCGCCGACGAACATGTGGTGTGCCTCCTCGGTCAGCATGAAGCGGCAGGTGCGCGACAGCGGATCGAAACCGGATTCGGCCAGGGCGGCGAGCTGGAATTTTCCGTCGCGATCGGTGATGAAGGTGAACATGAAGAACGACAGCCAGTCCGGCGTCTTTTCGTTGAACGCGGTGAGGATGCGCGGATTGTCCGGATCGCCCGAGCGGCGCGCGAGCAGCGCTTCGCCTTCCTCGCGCCCGTCGCGGCCGAAGTGTGCGTGCAGCAGATAGACCATGGCCCACAGGTGGCGGCCTTCCTCGACGTTGACCTGGAACAGGTTGCGCAGATCGTAGAGCGAAGGGCAGGTGAGCCCGAGATGGCGCTGCTGCTCCACCGACGCCGGCTCGGTGTCACCCTGGGTGACGATAATGCGGCGCAGGGTCGAGCGGTATTCGCCCGGCACTTCCTGCCACGCCGGCCCGCCCATATGCTCGCCGAAATTGATCTTGCGCTCGGACTCGGCCGGCGCGAGAAAAATGCCCCAGCGGTAGTCCCGCATTTTGACGTAGTCGAAATGCGCCCAGCCTTTGGGCTCGACGCTGACGGCAGTGCGCAGATACACGTCGATGTTGCTCGACTCGTCCGGCCCCATTTCCGACCACCAGTTGAGGAAACCGGGCTGCCAGTGCTCCAGCGCGCGCTGCAGTGTCTTGTTGCCCGAAAGATCGACGTTGTTGGGTATTTTTTCGCTATAGTTGATCGACATTGTTGCTCTCCTAAATTCTTTCCCAGTTGAATTTTGCCTTTGTGCCGCTGCCGAACAGCTTCAGCGCGCCATGCTCGCCGACTGCGTTGGGGCGGTTGAATATCCAGTTCTGCCACGCCGACAGGCGCGCGAAAATTCGCGTCTCCATGGTCTCGGCGCCGGTAAAGCGCAAGCTCGCTTCCATGCCGGTGAGGGCGTCGGGCGAAAGGCTGGCGCGCTCCTCCAGCGCAATGCGCACTTCGTCGTCCCAGTCCAGATCGTCCGGAGTGAACGTGACCAGGCCGAGCCGGGCCGCCTCCTGCGCGTCGAGCTTCTTGCCGATGGCCTGGCGCGTTTTCTCCACCGGTTCGGTCAGCCCGCAATAGCGCGTGGCCAGTCGGGTGAGATGGTTCACCATGGGATAGCTGCCGAAGTTAAGTTCGGACAGGGTTATGTGTGGCGCTTTTTCCGGCTCGTCCGGCAGTTGCAGCATGTAGCCGCGGTCGGCGGCGAGCGCCAGTTCGGCCAGCGTGCCGGCGAAGCAGGAGCCCTGGTCGATGATGGCGAACAGGGTGCGCGAAGATACGTCGAGCCGCGCCAGCGTGCGCCGCAACAGGCCCAGGGTTTCGCGCGCGAACCAATGCGCGCGGTGCTTGACCAGGATCGCGTCCACGGCGAGCACAGTGTCGATATCGCCGCGCGTTTTCAGCAGCCAGGTGCCGACTTCGAGTTCGTTGGTGCGCAGCATGAGGATCGCGTCATCCAGTTCGCGCGCCATCTGCAGCGGCCACCAGGCGACGCCGGCTTCGAGGATGCCGTCGATCGCATCGGGCCCGGCTTGTTTCGGCCCGGAAACGGTGAGCGTAGCGCTGCGCGCCGCGCGGTCGATAACGGCGTCCACATATTCGTAGTGGTAGCCGCCGGCGTCGATGGTGCATTTGAGCGGTGTAAGGTTGATGCCCTTGGCATCGCGCGGCGGTTCGCTCATCGCGGCGAGGCGCGCCGCGTGTTCCCCGACCGCCTGCGCGAACGCCTGCGGTTTCGCACTGTGATCGACCAGGCCCCAGTCCTTTGCGCGGTCGGCGCGCACGCCTTCGGTGGTGGTGCAGAAAAAATCCGCGAGGTCGCGCCGCACTTTCCGCTTGTCGGTGATGCGGGTAAGACCGCCAGTGCCCGGCAGCACGCCAAGCAGCGGCACCTCGGGCAGGCTGACGGTCGAAGATCGGTCGTCGATCATCAGGATTTCGTCGCAGGCAAGCGCCACCTCATAGCCGCCGCCGGCGCAGGTGCCGTTGACAGCGGCCAGAAACTTGAGGCCGTCGTTGCGGCTGGAGTCCTCCATGCCATTGCGCGTTTCATTGGTGAATTTGCAGAAATTGACTTTCCAGCCGTGGCTGGACTGCCCCAGCATATAGATATTGGCGCCGGAGCAGAACATGCGCTCGCGTGCCGAGGTGAGTACGACGCAGCGCACCGCGGGATGTTCGAAGCGGATGCGGTTGAGTGCGTCGTAGAGTTCTATATCGACGCCCAGGTCGTAGGAGTTGAGCTTCAGTTTATAGCCGGG
>QYQC01000028.1 GCA_007280315.1 Betaproteobacteria bacterium
CCGCAGCATGCGCCGACCCTGCGTTTTTTTGCCGCCGGCAAGGCACTGGAAGAGCTGGACACCCTGATTGCCGCGATCAAGACCACGGGCAGCGTTCCGGCAAAGGTGAATCTGGGCGGCAGCTATCCGGCCGAGACCGTGCTCGATGTGCTCAATCATCTGGCCCTGTACTGGTCGCCCAGGCCGCCGGAGCGCAAGCACCAGCGCCACCGGGTGAAATCGCGCCTCAATGTCACCCATGGCTACGACGGCGTGCTGTCCGTGCTCGGCGCTGCGCCCGGGCACGATGGCTCAGTCGACGAATCCTGGATCGTGGAGAATGTCAGCGCGGGCGGCTTCGGCGCCGGCATCCCGGAAATCAAGGGCGACTGGCTGAAAATCGGCTGCATGCTTGGGTTGCAGCCCGAGGGCGGCGAAAACTGGGTAGTCGGAGTGGTGCGCCGGCTTCAGCGCGAAGTTCCGCAGAAGGGTTTGGTGGGCATTCAAACCATCGCCAAGTCCGCGCGTCACGTGCAGTTGAGCGTGAGCGGCGGCGCCGGCGGTGAGTCCGCCATTCTCATCGACGACGGCAGCGACGCGCCGGGCGAGGCGCGCGTACTGTTGCGCTCGGGGGCGTTCGTTCCCGGGCAGAACATGGAATATCAGAAAGGCGACCTGACCTGCCTGCTCATGCCCCAGGGCGTGATCGAGGGCAATGAGGAGTACGAGGTGGTCAAGTTCCGCGAAATGGTACGCGACACCTCGGGCGACGAGTGACGGCATAGGCGCGAAACGCTAACCGATGTACCAACATTATTTTGGACTTGCCGAAGCGCCGTTTTCCATTGCGCCGGACCCGCGCTATCTCTACCTGAGCCAGCGCCACCAGGAGGCGCTGGCGCATCTGCTCTACGGCGTGAACGGCGACGGCGGGTTCGTTCTGCTCACCGGAGAGGTCGGGGCGGGCAAGACCACGGTGTGCCGCTGCCTGCTGCAGCAGATTCCGCCATCCTGCGATGTCGCCTACATCTTCAATCCGAAGCTGACGGTGGCGGAACTGCTCTCCACCATCTGCGTCGAATTCGGCATCGCCTGCGCGCCCGGAAACACCAGCATCAAGGTGTTCGTCGATTGCATCAACGCCTACCTGCTCGACGCCCACGCCAGGGGCCGGCACACGGTATTGATCATCGACGAGGCGCAGAACCTCTCGGCCGAGGTGCTGGAGCAGATGCGCCTGCTCACCAACCTCGAGACCGACCGGCGCAAGCTGCTGCAGATCATCCTGCTCGGCCAGCCGGAGCTGGCGTCGATGCTCGATCGGCCGGAGCTGCGCCAGCTCAGTCAGCGTGTCGTTGCACGCTATCACCTCGGGCCGCTGACCAAGGCCGAAGTCGCTGCCTATGTACGCCATCGCCTCGAGGTGTCGGGCGCGCAGCGGCAGCTGTTCCCGGCGCGGCTGATGGGACGCGTGTACCGCTTGAGCGGCGGCGTCCCGCGGGTCATCAACGTGCTGTGCGATCGTGCGCTGCTGGGCGCCTATGTGCAGGGGAAGGAGCGCATCGACGGCGCCACGCTGACCCAGGCCGCGCGCGAGGTGTTTCATCAGCCGGCCGCGCGCCGCCGAATGGAGCGCGCCTTTGCCGCCGGCGTGATTCTGCTGCTCGGTGCGACGCTTGCGTTCGCGCTGTACCTGAAGGAACAGGGCGAGCCGGCTGCGAATCAGCCTGCGATCGCAGCGCCGCCGGCGACGGCCGCGCCATCGTCAGTCGCTCCGCCGCCCGGCAAGGAAACCGCATTGCCGGAGGCGCTGGAATGGCCGGCGGATCTGGCGTTCGGTGACAGCCGCGCGCTGGCGTACGCAGCCTTGTTCCGCGCCTGGGGCGCGGATTACCGCGGCGGCGATGCGTGCAAACAGGCCGCGAGTATGGGACTGCGCTGCCGCAGCGCGCGTGGTGGATTGGACGAACTGCGCGAGCTGGACCGGCCGGCAGTGTTGCTGCTGCGCGACGCGCAAGAGCGCGAATTCCACGCGACACTGAGCGCGCTTGACGACAGGTCCGCGGCATTCACCCTGGGTAAAGAGACCAGAACGGTTGCGATCGGCGCTCTGGCGGCGCAATGGTCGGGACAGTACACGCTGCTCTGGCGCGTGCCGCCGGAAGCGCACGACAATATCAAAGCGGGTGAGCGCGGACCGGCGGTGGCGTGGCTCGCGCGCGAACTCGCGCAGATTCAGGGGGGAATGGAAGCGCCGGGCAACGACCCGCAATTTGATCAGCCGATGCTGCGCCGGGTGAAACAGTTTCAACTGGCTGAAGGCCTGGTCCCGGACGGCGTCGTCGGACCGCAGACACTGATGCGCCTCGCTGCCGCGACCGATAAAGACGCACCGAAACTGTCGCGCAAGAAGAAGGGTGAATAGGGATGTCGTATATCCTCGACGCACTGCGCAAATCCGATCAGCTCCGCCAGCGCGGCGCCGCGCCTACGCTGTTGCTGGGACAGGCGACGGTAACAGCGCCGCGGAAAACGCCGCTGGTTTTCTATGGTTTGCTGGCGCTGGTCCTGCTTGCCGCGGGCATTGCCATCGGCTGGCTGCGTCCGTGGCAGCAGGAAGCAGCGCCGGCGGTGGTCGTTGCCAAATCTGCCGAACCGCGCCAAAGCCAGACGCCAGTCGCGTCGCCCGAAATCGTGTCCCCGACGCAGCCGCAACCACTGGCGCAACTTCCGGTGCCGGCCGCACCGGTCGCTGGCGCGATTGTGCCGGCGACGGAGCAGGCCCCGGCCCCGGCCCCAGCCCCGGCCATCGTCGATGCCGGCGTGAAGCACGCACCCCAGAATGCGCAACCCAAGGTTGTTGCCGAAGCGCCAACTATCGTGCCGACGCGCAAACCCGCACCGAGAGCTGGCGAAATCCAAACGACTGCCACCGCGCCGGCGACGCTGGTGATCGCGCTGACCGAGCTGCCGCTGGCGATCCAGCAGGAGCTTCCGCCGCTGTCGATTTCAGTTCATGCCTATTCTGCGAAAGAGTCGGATCGACTGGTCGGCGTCAACGGCCGGCTGCTGCACCAGGGCGACGAGGCTGCGCCCGGTCTCATGCTGGAAGAGATCACATCTTCCGGGATGATATTCAGCTACAAGGGCTACCGTTTCCGCCGCGGCGTGAAGTAGGACAGCTTAATGCTGCGCCAAGAAATACCGTTGTATGCCACGAAAGGACTTGCGCGCTGCGCGCGCCAACCGTGTTTTCTGTACGGATAAGAAGCATCCGTACAGAAAACACGGTTATGGTTAACAACACGTGCGGTTCAATATTTTCCTATAAAAGATCGCAACTCTGCGATAACGCGTGGCGTGAATTGAGCCACCGCATCTAGCGTTGTCTATTTAAGTATCAGCTCGAAGCGGCCGTCACCGCGGTCTATGGCAAACATGCGCAGCAGCGGCGTAAGCTGCTGCCGCTGCGGCGGCGCCACCCGCGCGTTGCCCTGAAACACCGGATTGCGCCCGCTTGTCCACGAGCCCTGGCCGTCGAGCTGGAGCGGTCCCTGCAGCGTGCGCAATGACGCCTGCACCGCGGTACCGCTGCCTTCGAGGCGCAGCTCGTAATCGCCGAGCGGCGAGACCTGGGTGAACGCCGATGCGGCGGCGTGCCACTGCAGCGTCGCATTGCCCTGGACCGAGCCCCGACTCATGGCGAGTCGCGCGATGTGCAGCAGCATGTCACCGCTCAAGCCGAGCGCCGCGAGCTTGGGCACGCCCAGGCCGAGCGCCGCAGCCGGCAGGTTGATGTCGGCGTCCGCGATCTCGATCCCCGCTACGGATATGGTCACCGGAAAATGCCGCAGCGCATGGTCCAGCGTGACTTCGCAGCGCAGCTTCCCCAGCAGCAGATAGGCGGGCCGGATGCGCCAGGACATGCTTTTCGCGATGCCGCTCGCGCGGTTCGCGTCGCGTATCTCCAGCTGCCCGGTTCCCGACCACAGGGTGCCGCTGGCTTCGGCAAGACGCAGTCCACCTGCACTCGCTTGCTCCAGTTGGGCATCGATCAAGGTTGCCGGTGCAGTGGCGATCAGTCCCAGCGCGTAGGCGGCGAGCCCGACGCCGATCAGCCGCCAGGGGTTCACCGCGGTTTGGCGCGCGTAAACGTGGCGGTTACGCTCACCAGCCCTGCCGTGCTCAGCGCTTCGACGCGGACGGTGTCAAGCCGGATGTGCTGCGCCTGCAGGCTTGCCACCCAGTTGAGCCAGTCGGCGAATGCGACCGAGCCAAACACCACCTGCACCTGATCCGCGTCGCGCGCATCGATGCGCTGCAGTTCGCGCCCGAGTCCGGCGGAGCCGGCCAGGGCCTGAAGCTGCGTGCGCAGATCGGTCTGCGGCGCGGCCGCCGCGGGCGCGGCGCGCGCGCGCGCAAGTTCGTTCGCATCGGCTTCCAGGCGCTGCGCCTGCGTGCGCAAGGCGGAGACGGACGCGCCCAGCTGGGTACGCGCGCGGTACGCCGACTGCACCAGCGACAGATAGAGCAGGGCGCCTACGATCGCGGCAAGTACCACGATCACCATACGATCCCGCGGCGAGCGCGATTCCCACAGTTTGCTCAGGCGCGCCTTCATGATGCGCGCACCGTAATGACCACGGTTGCGCCGCGCGCGCGCGCGGCGCCTGCACCCTGATCGACCTGCAGCCCGGACTGGAGCAGGCGCGCGACGATGCGGCGCACGCCGGCGTCCTCGACACCCGCGAGTTCCAGCGTCATGCGGCCGCTTTCGTAGGACGCGACGCGCAATCCGCCCTGCGGCACCTGCTTCAGCGCTGCCGCCACGCTCACAATCATCGGCAGGAAGTCGCCGCCATCGGGCTGTCCCACGGCGTGGCGCGCCTCAGCCAGTTTGCGTCGCATCTGCAGCGCCGGGTCCGCCACCGCAAGGGCTTCGGGAAAGGCCGCGCGAAAACGCGTTTCCATGCCTGCGCGCAGGTTGCGCTGTTCGCTTGCGAGCCGCGTCCAATCGACCACCAGCGCCAGCGCGTGCAGCGCCAGGGACACGCCTACGATCCAGGCGGCCGGGCGCAATCGCGCCAACGTGCCGGGGGGAAGGCGCCAGCGCGGGCTTTGTTGCGCCAGGCTGATGCCGGCGTCGGTCGGCGAGCTGCGCCAGTCCCAGGGCTCGGCGATGCGCAGTGCGACGCCGAGCGCGCGCTGCCATGCCTCGATGTCAGGC
>QYQC01000013.1 GCA_007280315.1 Betaproteobacteria bacterium
ACACCAAGGAGAGAGAGAAATGAACAAGCTAATGGCAGCGCTGGTGGCAGGCCTGTTTTGCGTTTCTGTGGCACAAGCCCAGGACAAGAAACCGGTCGAAAAATCCGCACCCCCAGCGGCGGAGAAGAAGATGACGACCCAGCAGAACAAGATGGGCGAATGCAACAAAGAAGCCAAGGAGAAGAAACTCGGCGGCAGTGAGCGCAAGAAATTCATGAGTGAGTGCCTGAAGGGTGGGAGCGCGGCAGTTCCGGCGGCAGCAGTCAAACCGACTGAACAGAAGCAGAAAATGGGTTACTGCAACAAGGAAGCCGCGACAAGACAACTGAAAGGCGACGAGCGCAAGAAGTTCATGAGCGAGTGCCTGAAGAAGGGATAACGAAACCTTTCTTCCCGGACCCGCGAAGGGGCGCAAGCACGGCTTGGGCCCTTTTTTATATTCTGCGGCCGGATGATATGCTGCGACCATGCAACTGGTTCTGATCAGCGGCCTTTCCGGTTCGGGCAAGAGCGTCGCCCTCAATGTGCTGGAAGACAGCGGCTACTATTGCGTCGACAACCTCCCGGTCGCGCTGGTGGTGCCGCTGCTCGAATCGCTTGCCGGCTCCGGCCACGAACGCGTCGCCCTGAGCATGGATGCGCGCAGCGGCCAATCGGTGCGTGAATTGCCGCAGACCGTTGCCGCGCTCAAGCAACAGGGCGTGGACGTGAGGTTGCTGTTCCTGGATGCGAAGGACGAAACCCTGATCAAGCGTTTCTCGGAAACGCGGCGGCTCCATCCGTTAAGCCAGGGCGAACTTACTTTGGCCGAAAGCATCGCACGCGAACGCGAATTGCTGGACGACGTCGGGGAGCTTGGTCATCATATCGACACCAGCGAGCTCTCGCCAAATACGCTGCGCAGCTGGATCAAGAACCTGGTCGAAGTCGACCGCTCGCGCCTGACGCTGATGTTTGAGTCGTTCGGTTTCAAGCAGGGATTGCCACTGGATGCGGATTTCGTGTTCGACGTGCGTTGTTTGCCCAACCCTTTTTACGAGCCGCAGCTGCGCGAGCTGACCGGCCTGGACAGACCGGTTGCCGCGTTTCTGGAGAAAGACGAAGCGACGCGAAACATGTACCGCGACATCCACGCTTTCATCGCCAACTGGCTGCCCGCATTCGAACGCGAGAACCGCAGCTATCTTACCGTCGCTGTCGGCTGCACTGGCGGGCAGCACCGTTCGGTGTATTTCGCCGAACGGCTGGGTGCCGCGTTCCGCGCCAACAACCAGGTGATGATCCGGCACCGGCAGATACGATGAAAAAGAAGACGATAACACTTGCGTTCACCGGCGCCTCGGGCATGTCCTACGGCATACGCCTGCTCGAATGCCTGCTTGCGTCGGAGGTACGCGTATATCTGCTCTACTCGCAGGCGGCGCAGGTGGTCGCCAAACAGGAGTTGGATCTCACTCTGCCCGGGCGCACCGCCGAAGCAGAGGCGCTTTTTGGCGCGCGCTTCAAGGCGCAGCCGGGCCAGCTGCGGGTATTTGGCCGGGAAGAATGGTTCGCGCCGGTGGCATCGGGTTCCAACGCGGCCGACGCCATGGTGATCTGCCCCTGCACCACAGGTACGCTCGCCGCAGTCGCCGCGGGAATGTCGGACAATCTGATCGAACGCGCCGCGGACGTCATGCTGAAAGAACAGCGCAAGCTGGTGCTGGTGCCGCGCGAAACACCGTTCTCGGCGATCCACCTGGAAGCGATGCTCAAGCTAGCGCATGCCGGCGCCGTCATATTGCCGGCCAACCCGGGCTTCTACCACCGGCCGCAGAGCGTCGCCGCCGTGGTCGATTTCATCGTCGCGCGCGTGCTCGACCAGCTCGGCGTCGAGCAGGATCTGATGACGCGCTGGGGTGACGATTAGTCGGACGCCAGTGACCACAGCTTCGCTATATACGGCGTCTTAAATACAGTCGCATGCGCGTAGCGACCATTGCGCGCTGCGCGCGCCGACCGTGTTTTCCGCGTGGATAAAAAGCGTATCCACGCGGAAAATACGGTTATTGATAAAAACAAGGACGGTGTTGTGGGGTAATACAAGATCCTCGATTGCGCACGGATGTGCTTTTTATCCGTGCACAATCGAGGATCCGCGCGGACGGCATCTCGTCCGCGCCAAATCCCAACCCTTCAATACCGCGCGGCGGGATTTACGTCGCTACGCATAATCAGCCGGTCATGCGTAACTTGAACCGCTGCAGCTTGCCGGTTTCAGTCCGCGGCAGCGACGCCATGAATTCAACCGAGCGCGGGTATTTGTAGGGCGCGATTGTCTTCTTCACGAACTCCTGCAGTTCTTTCACCATCGGTTCGTTGCCGGTGTAGCCCGACTTGAGCACCACAACGGCTTTCACGATCTGCCCGCGCTCGGCGTCCGCCACGCCGACCACGCCGCATTCGGCCACGGCCGGATGCTGCAGCAGCGCGGCTTCGACCTCGGGCCCGGCAATGTTATATCCGGCGGAGATAATCATGTCGTCGGTGCGTGCCTGATAGTAGAAATAGCCGTCAGCGTCCGTCTTGTAGGCATCGCCAGTCAGATTCCACCCGCGCAGATTTCCTTGGATGATCACGTAGTCTTTCTGCCGTGGGTCGGCGAGGTAGCGGCAGCCGGTAGGTCCTTGTACCGCCAGGCGCCCGACCACGCCCGGCGCGCAGGGTTTGCCGGCGTCGTCGACTACCATCGCCGCATAGCCGGGGATGGCGTAGCCGGTGGCGCCGCGGCGCACGCGCTCGGGAGTGTGCGAAATAAAAATATGGATCATCTCGGTCGCACCGATGCCGTCGATGATTTCAATGCCGCTCGCCTCCTTGAACATCTGCCGCGTTGCATCGGGCAGTGCTTCACCCGCGGAGACGCATTTCTTCAGACTCCTTAGGTCGTGGTTCCTGACAAGACCGGCCATCTGGCGATAGAAAGTCGGCGCGGTGAAGCAGATCGTCGCCTTGAATTTCGCGATGGTCGCGAGCAGGGTGTCGGGCAGCAGCCGCTCGATCAGCACTGTGGACGCGCCGAAACGCATGGGGAAGCACAGCAGGCCGCCCAAACCGAAGGTGAACGCAAGCGGCGGCGTACCGCAGAAAATATCGTCGCGGCTGGGTTTGAGACAGGACCTGGGGAAACAATCGCACATCGCGAGCACGTCCCGATGAAAATGCACCGTGCCTTTGGGCCGCCCGGTCGTGCCTGAAGTGAACGCTATCAAACACGGATCGTCGGCCGCAGTGTCGACGTTTGCAAACGTGGTCGGCTTCGCCGCGAGCCTTTGCTCGAGCGACCCGGCACCGGCGTCATTGAAGTAGAGCACCTGCTTCAGGCTGCGGCAGCCGGCTCTTGCCAGCTCCATTTCTTCGCTCAGGCGCAGGTCGCACAGCGCGGCGCCGACCTTCGCCTTGTCGATAATTTGAACCAGTTCGGCCGCCCGCAACAGCGGCATGGTGGGCACCGCGATCAGGCCGGCCTTGGTCACCGCCAGCCAGCAGGCGGCCATCATCGGGTTGTTGGGTGCGCGCAGCAGCACGCGATTGCCCGGCTTGAGTTTCAGGTCCTCGGTCAGGACGCGCGCAATCTGGTTGGCGCGATCGAGCAGCGTCCGATAGGTGCAGGAATAGGCCTTGCCGTCGATCAGGGCGCGGATAACGGTGCGCTCGCCGTGGCCGCCAGCGACCATTTTGTCGAGCAGTTCGACGGCACAGTTCATGCGTTTCGGATACTTCAGCTCCGGCAGCTCGAACGCGAGCTTCGGCCACTGGTTCTTCGGCGGCAGATTATCGCGGACAAAAGTATCGACGTGAGCCGTGGGTTCCATGAAATCTCCAGTCAGTCGGCCAGCTCTGGCTATGCCAGGAAAACAAGTAAACCGCTCTTACCGGCAGCTACCCCTTCAAGGTCTCGCGCGCGATGATCAGTTTTTGCACCTCGGTCGCACCTTCGTAGATGCGCAGCGCGCGAATCTCGCGATAGAGTTTTTCCACCGGGTAGCCGCTTACCACGCCGAGGCCGCCGAATATCTGCAACGCGCGGTCGATCACCTGCTGCGCCGATTCGGTGGCGACCATTTTGGCCATCGCCGCTTCGCGCGTAGTGCGTGCGCCCTGAACGTCGCGCTGCCAGGCGGCACGATAGGTGAGCAGCGCGGAACTGTCGATGGCCGTGGCCATGTCGGCGATCGCAGCCTGCGTAAGTTGAAAATCGGCCAGCGTCTGGCCGAACATCTTGCGTCCCTTGGCCCGCTCCAGCGCCTCGTCCAGAGCGCGCCGCGCGAACCCGAGCGCGGCGGCAGCCACTGACGCACGAAAAATGTCCAGCGTCTGCATTGCCACCTTGAATCCCTGACCGGATTCGCCCAGGCGCTGCTTTGCGCTTATGCGGCATGCGCGAAAACGCAGGCTTGCCAGCGGATGCGGCGCGATCAGTTCGATACGCCCTGAAATCTCCAGGCCCGGCGTGTCCGCATCGACGACGAAGGCGCTGATGCCTCGGGCCCCCGCGGCTTCTCCGGTGCGGGCAAACACACAATAGAAATCGGCGATGCCGCCGTTGGATATCCAGGTTTTCTCGCCTTCGAGCACATAGTACTCGCCGTCGCGACGCGCGCTGGTGCTCATTGCGCCCACATCCGACCCGGCATCGGGTTCGGACAAGGCGAACGCGGCGATGGCCTCGCCGCGGGCAACGCGCGGCAGATAGCGCTGCTTCAACTCCTCGCTGCCGGCGATGGAAATCGCGCCCGAGCCCAGCCCCTGCATGGCGAAGGCGAAATCGGCCAGGCCCTCGTGTCGCGCCAGCGTCTCGCGCGCAATGCACAGCGAACGCGAATCGATTGCGGCCGAGGCGCCGCCATAAGCCGCGGGCACGCAGTGCCTCAGCCAGCCATCGCGGCCCAGGCGGCTCACCAGATCGCGGCACAACGCATCCACGCCCTTGCCGTGGTCAAGGTGCGCCACGTTCGCCGCTGCCCAGGCATCGAGATCGGCCGCCAGCCGGCGCTGCGGCGCGTCGAAAAACGGCCAATCAAGATAGGTCTTGTCGCTCATTCTGGCGCGTTCAGCTGATGTTTGTGGCGAGGAACGCCAGGGATCGCCCGCGCGCGAGTGCGGCGCTCTGCTGGTTGTAGGCTGCGCGGTCCCAGCAATTGAAGCCATGATCGACGCCGGGATAGACGTCGATGCGCACGCTTTCGCGCCCGGCGAAAGTCTGTTTTACCGCCTCGACCGCAGCGGCCGGAATGTAGCTGTCGTTGCCGGCGAAGTGGAACAGTACCGGACATTTTATTTTTCCGGCCTCATCCAGTTTGGTGTGAATGCCGCCGCCGTAATAGCACACTGCCGCGTCAACGCCCGCGTTGGCCGCGCAAAGGTAAGACAGCATCCCGCCCATGCAATAGCCGACGGAGGCTACCTTGCCACCGCCTTCTGGCAGTGCGCGCAACGCGGCGACAGTGGCGGCCAGGTCTTTCAGACCGGCGGCGAAATCGAATTTCTGCATGTAGCCGATTCCGGTTTTGAAATCCTCCTGACCGTAGCCCAGTTCGACCATGGGCTGCATGCGCCAGAACAGGTCGGGCGCGAGAACGGTATAGCCGTCGCTCGCGTATTGATCGGCCACTGCACGAATATGCGAGTTGACGCCGAATATTTCCTGGATCAGGACGATGCCGGGTCCCTTTCCCGTTTTTCCTGCCCCGGGGGGCAACGACAAGTAGCCCTTTAATGTGCCCCCGTCCGATGCCTTGATGTCGATCCAGCGTGAATTCATTGCCGCCTCCCTGACCAATGTTAATCGCCGATCCCGTCTCGAAGGCTCAATATATTGGCCTCCCGGCGTTTGCGCAAGCCACAGTAAAAGGAACCCGCGTTCTAGCTCTTGCCGCGTTCGCGAGCGCGGGAAGCGCGGATGCGTCGCTAGCGCATCAGCGCTCTGCTGTGACTCCGGCAGCCTGGATTACCTTTGACCATTTCCTGATTTCGTCTGCCAGAAACTGGCCGGCTTGCTCGGAGGTGTTGCCCACCGGCTCGATGCCTAGAACCTCGAACCGGCTCTTGATATCAGGTGCCGCCACCGCCTTCGCCACTTCCGCCGACATGCGGTTGACTAACTCGCGCGGGGTACCCGCAGGCGCAAGAAACAGAACCCAGGTTGAAGCCTCCAGCGCCGGGCCTCCCGCCTCGGCCATGGTCGGAACCTCCGTTGCGCTGGCGATGCGCTTTTTCGAGAACATCGCCAGCGCCTTTATCTTGCCGCCGCGTACCTGCGGCATCAGCGTGCTCGGCACGTCCACTAGAATCTGAATATTGCCGCCCATCAGATCCTGCAACGCGCCTGCCGTACCTTTGTAAGGAATGTGCACCATGTCGACGCCTGCCGTTTGTTTGAACAGCTCGGTCGTAAGGTGCGCCGCCGCGCCGATACCTGAGGAACCGAACGAGAGCCTGCCCGGACTCGCTTTGGCATAGGCGATGAGTTCTTTCACATCCCTGACCGGCAAGCTGTTGTTCGCCGTCATGATCAATGGCGCGATGCCGGCGAGTGATACCGGGACGAAGCTTTTTACCGGATCGTAGGGAAGCTTTCCCGCGTAGAGCGTTGCGTTCGCGGCGTGCGCTGCGATTACGGTAAGAAAAGTGTAGCCGTCTGGCGGTGCTTTCGCCGCCAGATCGGCACCGAGAATGGAGTTCGCGCCGGGTTTGTTCTCCACCACAATGCTCCAGCCGGTCTGCTCCTGCACTCGTTGCGTTATGACTCGGGTCACGTTGTCGGTTATTCCGCCGGGTGTGTAGGGAACGATCCACTTGATCGGCTTGCTAGGGTAGGTCTGGGCTGTTACTCCAGCGGACAAGGCAAGCGCAGCTGCCAGCGCCGTTAGTCTGATTAGACGCAACATATCGACTCCTCGCATGATGAACTGCAATTTAACCGGAAAACACCGAATGAAGTCAGACTGGCGGCCGGCGCAAATGATGCTCAGTCGCCAGCTGATACGCCTGCGCCGCGCGCAGCACCAGATCCTCGCGCTGCATTGGCCCTACCAACTGGAGGCCGATGGGCAAGCCGACCGTGGAGAAACCACAGGGTACCGACATCGCCGGCTGCTGCGTCAGATTGAACGGAAACGAAAACGGTGTCCACCAGGTCCAGTCCTCCTCCCCCGGTGGGCGCTCCGGCGCGACCACGCCGGCGGCGAATGCCGGAATCGCGGTGGCCGGCGTCAACAGCAGGTCGTACTTCAGATGGAAGCGTTTCATGTGCTCGCCCAGCGCGCCGCGCGCGGCGACCGCATCGAGGTACTGCGCCAGCGTGTGTTTCGCGCCGCTGGCGCAGGCCTGCCGCAGGCCTGGATCGAGCAGCGCGAATTTTTCCTTCGGCATGTTGCGCGTGAGGTTGTACGCCCCCGTTGTCCAATGGACCCAGAACGCTTCGCGGCAATCGGCAAAGCCCGGATCGACCTCGTCCACTTCAGCGCCCAGGCCGGCGAGTACCTTGGCCGCTTCCGCAACGCATGCTTCGACTTCGGAGTCCAGGTTTTTCACATAACCCATGCGCGGACTGTAGGCGATGCGCAGACCCTTTACGCCAGCGTCGAGTCCCTGGGTCCAGTCGATTCCGGCATCGGGAAGCGCGGTCCAGTCGCGCGCATCGGGCTGCGACAACACGTTCAACATCAGCGCGCAGTCGGCAACGGTGCGCGCCATCGGGCCGACGTGCGCCACCGTGCCGAAGGGCGAAAGCGGCCAGGCCGGCACGCGGCCGAAGCCGGCCTTGATGCCGGATATGCCGACGAACGCGCAGGGAATGCGGATCGACCCGCCACCATCGGTGCCGACCGCGAGTTGCCCCATGCCGGCGGCCACCTGCGCCGCGGCGCCGCCGCTGGAGCCGCCGGGCGTGCGCTCGAGGTTCCACGGATTGCGCGTGATGCCGGTGAGCGCGCTGTCGGTCACGCCCTTCCAGCCGAATTCCGGAGTGCAGGTCTTGCCCAGCAGCACTGCGCCGTTCTCGCGCAGCCGCGCCGTCGCCGGGCCATCCACCAGCCAGGGCCCGGCGCGATCGACGGTATTTGAGCCGCGCAGCGTGGGCCAGTCGCGCGTCAGGATCAAATCCTTGATCGAAGCCGGAACGCCATCGAGGCCGCCCAGGGGCGCGTTGTTCATCCAGCGAGCTTCGGCGGCGCGCGCCGCGGCAAGCGCGCCATCTTCGTCGATAAGGCAGTAGGCGTTCAGCCTGGGATTGAATTCGCGGATGCGCGCGAGCACCGCTTGCGTCACCTCCACCGGTGATAGCTGCTTGGCGCGAAAACGGCGCACCAGTTCGGTGGCCGAGGTGTAGGCGAGTTC
>QYQC01000070.1 GCA_007280315.1 Betaproteobacteria bacterium
TGCGGGAGTAGCTCAGTTGGTAGAGCGCAACCTTGCCAAGGTTGAGGTCGAGAGTTCGAGACTCTTCTCCCGCTCCAAGTTTCAAAGGGAAAGCGCGCGGCGGATGTTGATGCAGGCCGCAGGCGCGTTCCCCTGTTTGTTCAAATTTCCGTTGCGCCTGGCCGACGCAACCGAGACGGCGGGGTGGCAGAGTGGTCATGCAGCGGCCTGCAAAGCCGTGTACGCCGGTTCGATTCCGACCCCCGCCTCCAAACCCCTTCAGTGGTCGCGCCCGTCATTCACGCTTACGCTATGCCGTAGCCCCCAGCCTCCAGTATCATTCGCCTGTTCGCCAGGGTGGTGAAATTGGTATACACAGCGGGCTTAAAACCCGCCGCCGCTAATCCCGGCATGCCGGTTCGATTCCGGTCCCTGGCACCAGTCTGCCGCCGTGTGCGCTACTGACTCCGGCGGGTTTCGACAATATCGATTGATGTGGTTGTTCGCGGCATTTCCGACGCAGTCCCGAAATGCCGCTTTGAGCAATGCTGCCGGTGTTGTTTCCACTGTGACAAAAGCACGCTCCGCCTGCTGCCATTTTTTGCATATTGGGACGAAACGGCATATATTGGCAGTCGAATCATTGCGACGCGTAACTTGGGCAATTTCCGGCGTACCGCGCTATCCAGCGGTAACATCAGAAATCCCGCAGCAACGCCTTGATTGGCAAAATACTGCGGCAACAATTGAGAAATCGAAATATGAAAACAATAAACTCGGGCCGCGCGCTGGTGCTGTCGCTGGCGTTCATGTTGACCGCACCCTGTGTTGCACAGGATGAGCGTTTTGACATTGTCCGTTTTCAAGTCGAAGGCAACACGTTGTTGCCGGAGGCGGAGGTGCAGCGCATCATTGCGCCGCTGGTGGGGCCGAAGCGCGTGTATGGCGACATTCAGAAGGCGCTGGAGGCGCTCGAGGGGGCGTACCGCAAGGCCGGATTCAGCACGGTTCAGGTGTTTGTGCCGGAGCAGGAGCTGACTACCGGCGTAGTGCGCCTGGACGTAACCGAAGGCGTACTGGGCAAGGTCCTGGTCGAAGGCAACCGGTATTTCGATACCGCCAACGTGCGTGCGGGCCTGCCCGCACTGAGAGAGGGCAAAGCGCCGAATCTGCGCGAGTTGTCGGAGAATATTCAGCTTTCGAACGAGAACCCTGCGAAACAGGTCGAAGTCACGCTGGGCGTAAGCGAGGAAGAGGGCAAGGTTGACGCCAAGGTGGCGGTAACCGAAGAGAATCCCCAGCGCGCATTCATGACCCTGGATGGGACCGGCACCGCGGCCACCGGGCGTTCGCGCATGGGGGTCGCTTATCAAAACGCGAACCTGTTCAAACTCGATCACACGCTGACCCTCGCCTATACCGGTTCGCCGGACGTACCGGCCGGGGTCAAGGTCGATATATTCAGTATCGGCTATCGCGTACCCCTGTACCGCAGCGGTGACAGTCTGGATTTCATTTACGGCAAATCGAGCGTGAACACGCCCAGTTCGTCACCCACGCTGGGTGGTGCGCTCGGCATCGTCGGCAAGGGCGACGTATTCGGTGCCCGCTGGAATCACTATTTCCCGCGGCAGGGTGAATACTCGTCGAAGCTGATTTACGGCATCGACTACAAGTACATCAACGCGCGCTGCTCCACCGGATTGCCCCCCAGCGTGACGCCGGTCGGTATCGACCCGCCGACGCCGCTGATCGCGAGCTGCGTGCCCTACACGACACGTCCCTTGAGCATTACCTACACCGGACAAAAGCAAAGTCCGGGGCGCTCGATTGAATACACCATCGGCATGGCCTATAACGTGGCGCTGGGCTCGCGCTACACCAACACTGCCGCTGCTGCAGGCAGCGAAGATCGCTATTCCTACCTGACCAGCGGCAATCGTCCGACGAGCGACGACTTCACCGTACTGCGCCTGGGCGGCAGCTACCTGAAAGCGATGACAAGCGACTGGCAGGTACGCATCGCCGCCAGCGGCCAGTACGCGGGCAATCCTCTGGTAGCGGCGGAGCAGTTCGGACTGGCGGGCTCCACGGCGGTGCGGGGTTTCACCGAGCGCGCCGCAGCGAGCGACAGCGGCTATTTGGCCAATGCCGAGATCTATTCACCCGAATTGGCGAAGATGTCCGGGATCACCGGCAATTTGCGCGCGCTGGCGTTCTACGATTTTGCGCGCGGCTTCAACAACAATATCGCGGGTTCGACCACGCCCAGGGCGATAGGAATTGCCAGCGTTGGCGCCGGTCTGCGCTATACGCGAGGCAAGGATTTCAGCCTGCGATTCGATTTGGCACAAGTAATCGACGCCGGTCCGCCCAACACCAAGGCGCGCGGCGACTGGCGCGGTCATGTCAATCTGATGCTCGGTTTCTAGTGCGTGGAACGACGGCATACCCGATCATGCGAATACTGGGACGTTGTTTGACGTTCGAGCGCCACCAGGTGGCAAATGCGAATCGGTGCAAAGTGACCCTTTGCAGCCGCATTTAGATAGAGGTAAATCATGTCCAACCAACTGACGATCAACCTTCCGCTGCGCAAGCGCCTCATCGTTGCCGCAATATCGGCCTGCTTCGCGAGCGCACCGGCCTGGTCCAATCCGACCAACCCCCAGGTGGTCAACGGCAGCGCGAGTTTCAGCCAAAACGGCAATCTGCTGAAGGTCACCAATAGCGCCGGCGCCATCATCAACTGGAATACCTTTTCCATCGGCGCCAACGAAACTACGCGCTTTGAGCAGCCCTCGGCTGCGAGCAGCGTTCTCAACCGCGTGCTTGCCAATGACCCGTCCGTGTTGCTCGGTACGCTGAGTTCAAACGGCCGCGTGTGGCTGATCAATCCGGCCGGAATCATGGTGGGGCAGGGTGCGCGCATCGACGTAGGCGGGTTCGTCGCGAGCACGCTCAATGTGAGGAACGAGGATTTTCTCGCCGGCCGGCTGAACTTCCAGGCTACGCCCAATGCGGGCAGGATCGACAACAGCGGCCGCATCACCACACCCAGCGGCGGCAGTGTTTATCTCATCGCACCGGAAGTAACCAACAAAGGCATTATCAGCGCCCCGAATGGCGAAGTTCTGCTCGCTGCGGGTCAGACGGTGCAACTCCTGGATACCGGCACGCCCGGGGTCAAGGTGGAGATAACCGGAAACGAAGGCAGCGCCACGAATCTGGGCGAGATCGTTGCGGACGCGGGCCGCATCGGCATGGCCGGAGTGCTGGTCAAGAACAGCGGCCTGCTCAATGCCTCCAGCGTCACCAGAGAAGGCGGACGCGTGTTCCTCAAAGCAAGCAAAGACATCACCCTCGATGCTGCCTCGGAGATCAAGGCGGATGGCGGAAACGCAGGGAACGGTGGCACCATCCTGGCATTGGCGGACGACACGACTTATGTCGATGGCAGCGTCAGCGCCAGAGGCGGCAGCCAGTCTGGCGACGGCGGCTTCGTCGAAACTTCCGGTGCGCATGTCAAGGTTGCTGACACCGCGCGCATCGCGTCGCTCGCACCGAACGGCAAGGCCGGTACCTGGCTGATCGATCCGGCCAACTACACCATCGCTGCCAGCGGTGGCGACATCACCGGCGCCTCTCTCGGCACCGCGCTCAACGCGGGCGATATTTCGATTCTCAGCAGCCAGGGCACCGTCAATACCGCTGGCAATGGCGACATCTTTGTTAATGACGGTATCTCGTGGAACAGTCCAAACAGCCTTACGCTGACTGCAGTACGCGATATCAACGTCAACCAATCGATCGCCAATACGGGCCTGGGCGGCGTAAACCTCAACGCCACTGGCGACATAAACATTACTAGCCGCAATGTCTCCACCAGCGGACCCGTAGCGGTAACGGCGGCCAATCTCAACGTGGTGTCAAGTACTGCACCGGCGTTGTTGAAAGGGGCCAGCATGACCGCCACTATCAGCGGCAATATCATAGTCACGGCAAGCGCGGCGGGTGCAGCACGCATGGTAGCCACATCAGGGTCGCAGACGATCAGCGCAAGTGGAATCATCGTACAGGGCGGCCCTGGCGGAACGAACAATTTTGCGGAAATCAGCAGCAGCAGCGGAAACCAGAGTATTTCGGTTGGAAATGCCGGATTGACCTTGAATGGCGGCGGTGGTGGCGCGCTCGACACTGACAATTATGCGCTGGTGGCCCAAATCGGCACCGCCGCAACCAGCCAGACGATTACGGTGAACGCGGGCGGATTTATCAGCATGACCGGCGGCTCTTCGGGCCTGTCAAATGTCGGGTCGTCACACGGCAGCAGGGCGCTGATTCAGTCGGACGGCGGATCGCAGCAAATCACCTTTGGCGCAGGCGGCTCAATCTTTCTCACCGGCGGGACCAGCGGCAGTCGTGCATTCGCGCAAATCTACGCATCGACCGGTCCGCAGACGATCAGCGGTTACCCAACCATTTCGCTCACCGGGGGAGCAAGCGGCGGTGTGGCCGGCGAAGGGAACTATGCGCAGATATTTGGAAACGCCGGGCAGTCGATTACCGCCAGCGCGATTCACCTTGACGGCGGCTCAGGGAATTCCAACCGCGCTACGCTCGAAGCCTACGGTACGCAAACGATTGACGTCAACGGGCTCGGCGTTCACCTTAAGGGTGGAAGCGCCGGTTCGGACAATTACGCGGGCATCCGCCAGAACAGCACGACACTCGGCAGTCAAAGCATCATCCTTCGCGCCAGCGGCGCGGTAATGGAGCTTCAAGGCGGCAGCGGCAACGGCAATTCAAGCACCAGCGTGCCGGACGAATGCAATCTGGGTGGCGTCAACACATACTGTCGCGGCATGACCACCAGCAATAATCAGGCGTTTATCCGCAACAATTTTGGTCCCCAGACCATCGACTTCCAGCAGGGCGGTGCGCTAAGTCTGACTGGCGGTTCCGTCGGCTTGCGCAATCATGCCGCCATCAACAATAGTTCCACCGGCGTGCAGACAATAACCTCTACGCTCGGCAACTTCGCGAATATAGTGCTGACCGGTGGCGCATCCGGCGGCGGCCAGGCAACCGATACCGACCCGCTGTTGCCGCCACCTGCGCCCGGTTCGGGACTCAGCAACGCTGTTCCCGCAGTATTGCCCAATAGCCAGCCGATCTATGTGCGCAACGACGCTTTCATTAAAGCGGAAAACGCGACCGTTACCACGCGCCAAACTATCCGTGGTGGTTTAATCGGGCTTTCCGGCGCCGGAAACGCGACGACATTCGGTGGGGCGTACATCACGGCGCCGGCGCAGGATATACGCGCTAGCGGCGATCTTCTGCTATTGGGTGGCGCCGGTGACAGTTCCGGCGGTTCGCCGACGACGGCTGCTGTCATTACCAATCCAAACGGTTCAACCGACGTACAGTTGACTGTCGGCGGCAAACTGACCTTGGCGGGCGGGACCGGCCGTGGCTCGGGCGCCTTGATCGGTTCGCGCTACGATCAGATTACGAACGTGACGGCTGACGTAGCGGGAGAGATATTGGCCATCGCCGGATCCTCCTCTTTTGGTGCTATTGGTGCAGGCATTGGTTCGTACGCGGGCAACGGCGGTGCGGTTACCCTGCGTGCCGGTCAGAACATTTCCTTCAGCAATGGAACTTTGATCACACAGGCTGCCGGTACGCCGGTCGCACCGATGAACGTGACGCTGCTCGCCAAGGGCGACATCGAACTGAGTCAATTTGCAGTCAAACCGCTTGGCGGAGCTGTCACCCTGATGGCGGGTTGGAATGGCAACATCACATCGCCGGCACTGGCTACGGCGGCGCCGGGCGGCAGCGCCAGTGGAAGCGTGAGCATGAGCGGAGCCAGCATCCAGGGCACGGGCTCGATCAACGTGAAGGCGTACGGTGCGCTCCTTCTGGATTCGATCTCGGGTGCGACGATTTTTGGCGAAGCGGGCGGATCCTTGATCCTTAACAGCGGGGCGAGCCTGAGCGCGTCTGGCACAGGCAATTCGCTGGTTCTGGTTGCTAACACCAATTTCCACAACGTTTCGGGTTCGACCGCACTTTCCGCATCTGCGGGACGCTGGACCGTGTACTCCGCCGATCCGGCGCTTGATACCAGAGGAGGGCTGGGCTACAACTTCAAGCAATACGGCATGAGCTATGGCGGGGCACCTTATTCGGGATCGGGCAGCGGCAATGGATTTATCTATAGCGTCGCGCCGACGGTTTCGCTCAGTCTGACCGGAGCTACCAGCAAGGTTTATGACGGGACGACGACGGCGACGCTGAGCGGGTCCAATTTCACGACGACGGGGGCGCTCGATGGCGACACGATTGTTCTGGACAATCCGACCTCTGGGACGTATGCCGACAAGAATGCGGGCAATGGCAAGAGCGTTTCGACCACGGTGAGTTTCCTTGGCGCCTATGACGGCGCGCCCGCGGTCAAGGCGTACGGTTACCAGATTGCAAACAGTTTTGCGCCGCCGCCTGATCCCGGCACTACGGTTGTTCCGTCCCCGGTTGCGACGGCCAGTGGCAATATAGGACAGATCACGCCGGCGCCGCTGACGGTGAGCGCGGCCGGTCAGAACAAGGCCTATGATGCGGGCACGGCTGCGACTGCGAGCCTGAGCGACAATCGCCTGACAGGCGACGTGCTCACGCTTGCCTACGGCAGTGCCGCGTTCAACAACAA
>QYQC01000228.1 GCA_007280315.1 Betaproteobacteria bacterium
GTCGATAACGACAGCCTGATTTGCTACGCGAAATCGGACGCAGAGCAGGAAAACCTGGTGGTGACGGTGGTCAATCTTGACCCGCATCATGTCCAGTCCGGCTGGGTCGTGCTCGATCTTGCCGCACTCGGCATCGATGCGACCACGCCCTATCAGATGCACGACCTGCTCTCCGGTGCGCGCTTTCTCTGGAGCGGTCCGCGCAATTTCGTCCAGATCGATCCGCAGCGCGCGCCTGCGCACGTGTTTGCGTTGCGGCGCAAGGTGCGCACCGAGCGCAATTTCGACTACTTTCTATAAGAACACCGGAACGCCCCATGAGTAAACCCGAAACATCCGTTATCGAGACCACGCTGCCGCAGCGCGCAGCGGACGTAGAGGACGAGGCGCTGTGGTACAAGGACGCGGTCGTTTATCAGCTGCACATCAAGGCGTTCTTCGATTCCAACGGCGACGGCATGGGCGATTTCCCCGGCCTGATCGAAAAGCTCGATTACGTGCGCGATCTGGGCGTGAATACCATCTGGCTGCTGCCCTTCTATCCCTCGCCGATGAAGGACGATGGCTACGACGTAGCGGATTATCATAACGTGCACCCGCAATACGGCACGCGCAACGACGTGCGCACGCTGGTGCGCGAGGCGCACCGGCGCGGGCTGCGCGTGATCACCGAACTGGTGGTGAACCACACCTCGGACCAGCACCCCTGGTTTCAGGCCGCGCGCCGCGCGCCGGCGGGTTCGTCCAAGCGCGATTTCTACGTCTGGAGCGACACTGACAAGAAATACGACCAGACGCGCATCATTTTTACCGACACCGAAACATCCAACTGGACCTGGGACCCGGTCGCGAAGGCGTTCTACTGGCACCGCTTCTTCAGCCACCAGCCGGATCTGAACTTCGACAACCCGAAGGTGCTGAAAGCGGTGATCCGCGTCATGCGCTTCTGGTTCGACATGGGCGTGGACGGATTCCGGCTGGATGCGATTCCCTATCTGATCGAGCGCGACGGCACCAGCAACGAAAACCTGCCCGAGACCCACGCCGTCATCCGCCAGATCCGTGCGCAAGTCGACGCGCATTACAAGAACCGGCTGCTGCTAGCGGAAGCCAACCAGTGGCCCGAGGACGTGCGCGAATATTTCGGCGACGGCGACGAATGCCACATGGCCTACCACTTCCCGCTGATGCCGCGCATTTACATGGCGATTGCGCAGGAGGACCGCCACCCGGTGGTGGAAATCATGCAGCAGACGCCGGAGATACCCGACAACGCCCAGTGGGCGATTTTCCTGCGCAACCACGACGAGCTCACGCTGGAAATGGTGACGAGCAAGGAGCGCGACTACATGTACCGCATGTACGCGGCCGACCCGCGCGCGCGCATCAACCTCGGCATCCGCCGCCGGCTCGCACCGCTGATGGAAAACGACCGCGAGCGCATCAAACTGATGAACAGCCTGTTGCTGTCGATGCCGGGCTCGCCCATCATCTATTACGGCGACGAAATCGGCATGGGCGACAACATATTCCTCGGCGACAGGAACGGCGTGCGCACGCCGATGCAGTGGAGCCCGGACCGCAACGCGGGCTTTTCGCGCGCCGACCCGCAGCGCCTGTTCCTGCCGCCGATCATGGACCCGATCTACGGTTACGAAGCGGTCAACGTGGAGGCGCAGACGCGCGATCCGTCGTCGCTGCTCAACTGGATGCGGCGCATGCTGGCAGTCAGAAAGGGCAGCAAGGCGTTCGGGCGCGGGCGGCTGTCCTTCCTCAGTCCCGGCAATCGCAAAATCCTGGCCTACCTGCGCGAATTCGGCGACGAGACGATTCTGTGCGTCGCCAATCTCGGCCGCTCGGCGCAGCCGGTTGAATTGGATCTTTCGCGTTTTCGCGGCCGCGTGCCGGTGGAAATGATGGGTCGCACCGCCTTCCCGCCGATCGGCGAGCTGCCTTATCTGCTGACCCTTCCCGCCTGCGGCTTCTACTGGTTCCGCCTCGCCGCCGACGTCGACGTGCCGAGCTGGCACGATGAGCGCCTGGCGACCGAGGAACGGCCGGTGCTGGTGCTGTTCGACGGCTGGACCAGTTTTTTCCGCGACCGCGTCGTGCCCTGGCGCATCCGCATGGCGGAGAAGCTGCGCGCGCAGTTCGAGACCGATGTACTGCCGCGCTTTATCGCTACGCAGCGCTGGTACGCGGCCAAGGGCGAGACGATCACGCGTGCGGCCCTCGCCGACTGTGTGCTGTGGGGCGCCCAACCGCGATCGTGGCTGATCACGCTGTTGCGGGTCGAGACTGCCGCCGGCCAGAGCAGTTATTTCCTGCCGATGGCGCTTGCCTACGGAGACGGAGACGACGAGAGTCTGCGCGCTTTTACCACGGCGACCCTGGCACGGGTACGCCAGCAGTCGCAGGTCGGCGTGCTCGCCGACGCGTTCGCCGACGAGGCGTTCTGCCGCGCGCTGATTGCGGCGATCGGTGCCGGCAGCGAGGTGGCCTGCTCGCTCGGCAAACTGCGCTTCACGCCGACCAACGCCTATGCCCGGCTTGCCGGTGATGACATCGGCAAGCTGCCGATGACGCGGCCGAAGTTTCAGAGCAGCAATACGGTGGTGATGCTCGGAGGGCGCCTGTTCCTCAAAGGCTATCGCCACGTGCGCGCTGGCGTGAATCCCGAGTTCGAGATGGGGCGTTTCCTCACCGAGGTCGCGCGTTTCGCCAACTGCGTGCCGCTGGCGGGCGCGATCGAATACATCGCCGCCGACGGAACGCCGACCAGCCTGGCGCTGCTGCAGGGCCACGTCGCCAACCAGGGCGACGGCTGGACGTACACGGCAGGCTACCTCGAGCGCACCTTCGAAGCACAGCTGGCCGCCGCGGCAGCGCCGCCGGCCGATATCCACGGCGCCTACATGTCGCTGGTGCACACCCTGGGTACACGCACCGCGGAGCTGCACCGGGCACTGGCATCGAGCGCGGGCGACCCGGCGTTCGATCCGGAGCCGCTGCAACCGGGCGATCTCGCCGCGTGGAAACGGCGCGTGCACGACGACGCCGTCGCCACGTTCGCGCTGCTGGAGCAGCGCCTGACTCAGTTTCCTGCGCCGGCGCTGGCGAACGCGCGCGCCCTGCTCGAACAGCGCCAGCGGCTGCTTGCACGCATCGACGCCTGCGCCATGCCCGCGGGCGGAACGCTGAAGACGCGCTATCACGGCGATTACCACCTGGGCCAGGTGCTGGTAAACAACAACGACTTCATCATTATCGACTTCGAGGGCGAGCCGGCACGGCCGCTTGCCGAGCGCCGTGCCAAGCATTCATCGCTGCGCGACGTTGCGGGGATGCTGCGCTCGTTCGACTACGCGCGCTGGAGCGCCGTGCTGCGCGACGTCTACACCGAGGCCGACCGGGACAGACTCGCGCCGCTCGCCGCGCAATGGGCGCGCGAAGCGCGCGACACCTTCCTGCGCGCCTACGAAGAGCACGCGCGCGGCGGCAGCCTGTACGCATCCTTTGCCGAAGTGCAGGGGCTGATCGAACTGTTCGAACTGGAGAAAGCGCTGTACGAGTTGCGCTATGAAGTCGGCAACCGGCCGGCATGGATCAACGTGCCGCTGCAGGGCGTGCTTGCGTTGTGCGGGATCGCACCTGACGCTGGAACAAAAGGAGGCTGATATGGAAAAAGTCGACATCATGCTCGAACCGGTGCGGGCGTTCCTGCTGCAGATCGCCGGATTCCTGCCCAAGCTCGCGCTCGCACTCGGCGTGCTCATCGCGGGTTGGCTATTGGCCAAGTTCGCACGCTTCGCGATCACCAAAGCCCTGCGCGCGATCAATTTCAACGTGCTCACCGAGCGCGCCGGACTGGACGGATTCCTGCAACAGGGCGGCATCGAGACCGATACCACCGGCATCCTGGGACTGCTCGTTTACTGGCTGGTGATCCTGGCCGCCCTGATCATCGGCTTCAACAGCATGGGGCTCACCTATATCACCGGGCTGCTGGGCCAGGTGGTGCTGTTCGTGCCCAAGGTGATCGTCGCCCTGCTGATACTCGCCTTCGGCGCCTACTTCGCGCGTTTCGTCGGCAATGCGGTCATCACCTATTGCAAGAACATCAACATGCAGGATTCAGACGTGCTGGGCAAGCTGGCCCAGTACGCCATCATGACGTTCGTCGTGCTGATCGCGCTCGACCAGGTCAATGTCGGTGGCGACATCGTGCGCCAGAGCTTCCTCATCATTCTGGCCGGCGTGGTGTTCGCGCTGGCGCTCGCATTCGGCCTCGGCGGCAAGGCGGCTGCGGCAGATCTTATCGACCGCTGGTGGCCGAGAGAGAAGAAGAACGAACGCGAATAGCAGGTAGAACACGCATACGCGCGCGGCAGCGGCGCGCCCGCCGCAATTGAACGCATTTCTGAAGGCACCGAACATGAATCAAATAACCGCTGTCTGGCCCGGCCGTTCCTATCCCCGCGGTGCGATCTGGGACGGCGAAGGCGTCAATTTCGCGCTGTTCTCCGAGCACGCAACCAAGGTTGAGCTGTGCATATTCGACGACCAGGGCCGGCGCGAGCTGCAGCGCATCGAGCTGCGCGAACAGACCGATCTGGTGTGGCACTGCTATCTGCCCGAGGCGCGCCCGGGCATGCTCTACGGCTATCGCGTGCACGGGCCGTACAAGCCCGAGGAAGGGCATCGCTTCAATCCGAACAAGCTGCTGCTCGATCCGTATGCGCGCAATATCGACGGCCAGGTGCAATGGAGCGACGCCTTGTTCGGCTACACCATAGGTGCGAAGCGCGAAGACCTGTCGTTCGACCGGCGCGACAGCGCGCGCGGCATGCCCAAGTGCAAGGTGACCGACCCGGCGTTCACCTGGGGCGAGGACCGGCGCCCGGAGGTGCCCTGGAACGACATGATCATCTACGAGACGCATGTGCGCGGCTTCACCATGCGCAACGCGGACGTTCCGCCCGCGCTGCGCGGCACCTACGCCGGTCTGTCCAGCGCGCCCTCCATCGAGTACCTCAAGCGGCTCGGCGTCACCACGGTTGAGTTGATGCCGGTGCACGCCTACGTCGACGACCGCTATCTGATCGAGCGCGGCCTGACCAACTACTGGGGCTACAACACCCTCGGCTATTTCGCGCCGGAGCGGCACTATTCGGCCTCGGGCAAGGTTGCCGAATTCAAGACCATGGTAAAGACGCTGCATTCGGCCGGCCTGGAAGTCATACTCGATGTGGTCTACAACCATACCGCCGAAGGCAGCCACCTGGGCCCGACGCTGTCGTTTCGCGGCATCGACAACGCTTCGTACTATCGCCTGACGCCGGAGAGCGGGCGCTACTATTCCGATTTCACCGGCTGCGGCAACACGCTCAATATGGTACATCCGCGCGTGCTGCAGATGATCATGGATTCCCTGCGCTACTGGGTCACCGAGATGCATGTGGACGGTTTCCGCTTCGACCTTGCGTCGGCGCTGGCGCGCGAGCTGCACGCAGTGGACCGGCTGGGCGCATTTTTCGACATCCTGCGTCAGGATCCGGTGCTGAGCACGGTGAAGCTCATTGCCGAGCCCTGGGATCTGGGCGAGGGCGGCTACCAGGTGGGCAACTTCCCGGTCGGCTGGTCCGAGTGGAACGACAAGTACCGCGACACCATGCGCGCCTACTGGAAAGGGGGCGGCGGCCTGATCGGCGAATTCGCCCAGCGCATCACCGGCTCCAGCGACCTGTACGGGCGCGGCGGCCGGCGCCCGCACGCGAGTATCAACTTCGTCAGCGCCCACGACGGGTTTACGCTGACGGACGTCGTGTCCTATAACGACAAGCACAACGATGCGAATCAGGAGGGCGGCCGCGACGGCCACGACAACAACCAGTCGTGGAACTGCGGCGTGGAAGGCCCGACGGA
>QYQC01000160.1 GCA_007280315.1 Betaproteobacteria bacterium
TCCTTCAGCTTGAGCAGATGCGCCAGCAGGGAACGGCTGGCCACCGGATACAGACGCGGCAGTACGTCATCGTAGACGACCGGCAGCAATTGCTCCAGCGTGGCGGTGCCGGCTGCGCGCAGCGCATTCACCGCCTTGTTCTCGCGCGCGAGGCGGTGCAGCAGCAGGCGTTCCAGCGCCTCCTGCGGCTGGTCCATCAGAAACCCGTGTCCCGGCGCAAACCAGGCAAGATCCTCGCCTTGCAATTGGCGCAAGGAATCGAGATAGACGCGCATGTCGCCGTCGGGCGGATTGATCACCACGGTCGATCCCTGCATGATGTGATCACCGGTGAACAGCAGTTTCTCCTCTTCGAGCAGATAGCAAAGCTGATTCGAGGCGTGACCCGGCGCGTGAATCACGCGCAGCGCGCAGTCGCCCAATTCAATGCGCTCGCCGTGGGCGAGCACACGATCGGGGCAAAAGCTCTGATCCTGGCTCTCAAACGGCGGTGGCGGCATGCCCATCAGTTGCGCACCGGTTTTTGCTTTAAGCAGCACCGCTGCAGGCGAATGGTCCTTGTGCGTATGCGTGACCAGGATCCAGCGTATGCGCGACGCGGTGGCGGCGAGCATCGCCTCGATGTGGGCATCGATGGCCGGCCCCGGGTCGATTACCGCAATGTCCCCGCCCGCGCCCAGAAGATAGGAATTGGTGCCGGGCCCGGTCATGAATCCGGGGTTGGGGGCGGTGATGCGCCGCACCTTCGGCGACAGTTGCACTACGCTGCCAGGGACGATTTCGCAGGATGCGGTTCCGCTGCCCGCCGAATCCAGCCGGCCGACTTCGGCATAGGCATAATCGCCGGGCACCAGCAATTTCGCACCGTCGCGGCTGCTAGCGCTGCGCGGCGACATGGCGCGCATTTCGCGCGGTGTTCGCGCGTACTCCATCAGCGCGGCCGCGTTGGCGAAGCGGGCAATACTCTCCAGCGTTTTGATCGTCGGAAATACCAGATGCATTTCCCCGCGCCGATGCCGTTCCAGCGCCTCCGACGGCCGGATCCACAGATGGCCCACGGTCTCGCTGTTGTCGGGCGAAGGCGTCTGCGCCGCAGGCGCCTCGGCGACGAAGAAGCGCGTGTCAAAGCGGCGCGGCCGCCCGGGCTGGGTGATCCAATGGCTAAAGTACGCCAGGCGTCCCGTGGCCAGGCGCAGTCCATGTTCTCGGCACAAATCCGCGAGGCTCGCACGACCTTCGCGGACCAGTACGCGCCACTGCGCGAATGCGGGCGCATGCTGCGGATGGTTCAGATCGGCATAGGCGGTGTTCTTGTCATGCGCGAGCAGCAGCCCGGCTTCCTCGAAGCACTCGCGCATCGCGGCGATCCAAAAGGCGAGCCCGCCCTGCGAAACGTTTAGCAGCCGGCTCGCCTCGATATCGTCCAGTCCGTCGCAATGTGCCGCCAGTTCTGCCGCGGCGTCGGCGGCGTCGATCGCGCCCCCCGGAAACACATGGGCGCCGCCGACGAATGCGGCCGACTGCGCGCGCCGGATCATGAGTACTTCCATGCCGGCATCCTGGTCGCGCACCAGGATCAGGGTCGCGGCGGGACGCGGAACAAGGCTCATCGCAGCACGAACGGGTTGCCGGTTGCCGCGCCGGTATTGATCCAGACGCTTTTCACCTGCAGGTATTCGCGTATCGCATCGATGCCGTTCTCTCGCCCCAGCCCGGAATCCTTGTAGCCGCCGAACGGCGACAGATAGCTCACTGCGCGATAGGTGTTGATCCAGACCGTGCCGGCCTGGATGCGCTCGGACATCCGAATGGCGCGTCCGATATCGCTGGTCCAGACACCTGAACCCAGACCGAAGCGCACGTCGTTGGCAATGGCCAGCGCGTCCTCCTCGTCCTTGAACTTGATCACTGACAGCACCGGGCCGAACACTTCTTCCTGCGCGATGCGCATGCTGTTGCTTACGCCTGCGAACACCGTCGGCTCGACGAACCAGCCTTTGCCGCATTCGGGTCGCGTCGCCGGCCCACCGCCGAGCAGCAACTTCGCCCCTTCCTGTTTGGCGATATCGATGTAGCCGAGCACCTTCTCGTATTGCGGCCGCGTGGTCACCGGGCCGACCTGCGTGTCCGGACTCATCGGGTCGCCCATGCGCGCCGTCTTCGCCAGCGCCAGCAGCTTGTCGATGAACGCATCGTGAATGCTCTCCTGCAATAACAGGCGCGAGCCGGCGATGCAGGTCTGACCGGTGGCGGCGAAAATGCCCGATACCGCGCCGTTAACTGCATCGTCCAGGTTGGCGTCGGCGAACACGATATTGGGTGATTTTCCGCCCAGTTCCAGGCTCACGCGCTTGAACGTCTTCGCTGCGAGCTCGTTTATCGCGCGGCCGGTCGCGTCCGAGCCGGTGAAGGCGATTTTTTTTACCAGCGGATGCGCGACCAGCGGCGTGCCCACGTCCTTGCCGAATCCGGTGACCACATTGACCACACCGGGCGGAAAGCCCGCCTCCTCGAACAGCTTTACGAATTCCAGCGTGGAAGCCGAGGTGAACTCGGAAGGCTTGATTACCACGGTGTTGCCGGCGGCCAGTGCCGGCGCGAGCTTCCACGTGGTGAGCAACAGCGGCGAATTCCAGGGTGATATCGCGGCAACTACGCCGAGCGACTCGTGCCGGGTGAAATTGAAAAATCCTTTCTTGTCCAACGGAATCACCGCGCCGTGAATCTTGTCGGCCAGGCCGCCGAAGTAGTAGTACCACTGCGGGACATAGTTGAGCTGCCCCTGCATTTCGGCGATGAGCTTGCCGTTGTCGCGCACTTCAATTTCAGCCAACTTCTTTGCGTCGCGTGCCACCAGTTCGCCCAGCTTGTGCAGCAGCAGGCCGCGCTGGCTCGCGTTGAGCTGCGGCCACGGCCCCTCGGTAAACGCCTTGTGCGCCGCGCGCACGGCGCGATCCACATCATCGGCATTGCCCTGCGCGATCTGCGCCCAGGGATCGCCAGTGTAGGGGTTGAAGCTATCGAACCACCTGCCCGAGGCCGGCGCCACGAATTTTCCGTCGATGTACATTTCATATTTTTGCATGATGATGTTCGCTCCCTGAGCCGTTCCAAATATTAGCGCAACGGCTGGCGCATGCGGAAATCGCGCAGCTCCGGCACGCGCCAGAACGGCAGGCCGGCGATGAACAACGCGCATACCGAAAACACGAAACTCGGCCGATAGCTGCCGGTCATATCGTGCAACAATCCGGCCATCAGCGAACCCAGCCCGGCGCCCACTGCATTGCTCGCGAAAATCAGACCGTAAATGGCGGCGATGTGGTTGCCCGCAAACAGGCGGGTGCTGATGGAGGATACGATGGGACCGCGCGCGCCCTGGCAGATGCCGAAGACGAAAACGAACGCAATCAGCAGAATCTGCGTTGGAAACCAGGTCATCAGCAGCAGGATGGCGACGCCGGCGATGCTGCCGACGAAGGTCAGGCTGACGACGCGGCGCGGACCGATGCGATCGGCGATGGCGCCGGTGCCGAGAACGCCGACGACCGACAGCATGGACGAAAATCCGAACGCGGTGGCCGCGACAATCGGCGAAAAACCCCGCTCCACCAGATAGACCACCGTCTGCACCATGATGGTGAACATGCCCATCGCGGTAAAGAAGAATACCCACACCAGACCCCAGAACATGCGCGTTCCCATTGCCGCACGAACGGTCCAGTCGCGCTCGGGCGCAGCACTCCCGCGTTTCAGCTTCAGGTGTTCCGGATGGCCGTGGACATAGCGTTGCCAGGGCAGAAAGAACACCAGCGGCACCAGGGCGAGCAGTGCAACTCCCATCATCTGATAACTTTCGCGCCAGCTATGAGTCTCGAGCAGGTACTGCGCAGCCGGCACGATGAACAGCGCACCCAGCCCGAAACCGGCGAACGCCACTGAAATCGCCGTGGACAGGCGTTCGCGAAACCAGCGGCTGATCAGGCTGGAGGACGGCACCATGCCGAGCGAAGCCGCGGCGATGCCGGTCATCGCGCCGATCGTGGCGTAGAACTGCCACAGCGTATGCACCTGCGGCGCCAGCAGATAGGCGCCGGCCAGCGTTGCCATGCCGAAGGTGTAGAGCGCACGCGGTCCCCAACGATCGAACATCATGCCGACCACAGGCGAACTCAGGCCGTTGACCAGCAGATAAATCGAATACACGCTGGTCATCTCCGAGCGCGTCCAGCCCAGATCGCGCTCCAGTGGCAGCAGGAACACGACATAGCTCTCGGCGGTGCCGCGCCCGATCATGTGAAGGACCAGGCAAACGCCCAGCACTTTCAGCGCGGTGCGGGTATGCGTCGGAATTTGTGACAATTCAATACGACTTCGGCAGGCCGAGGACCTTCTCGGCGATAAAGCACAGAATCAGCTGTGGGGTGATCGGGGCAATGCGCCCGACCAGGCTTTCGCGCAAATAGCGCTCGACGTGATATTCCCTGGCATAGCCGAAGCCGCCGTGGGTCATCAACGCCTGCTGGCAGGTGTTGAAGCAGGCTTCGCCGGCGAGGTACTTGGCCGCGTTCGCTTCGGCGCCGCAGGGCAGGCCGCGGTCATACAGGCTCGCCGCCTTGAATACCATCAGGTTGGCCGCCTCCAGCTCCATCCAGCACGCGGCCAGCGGATGCTGGATTCCCTGGTTCTGTCCAATCGGCCGGTCGAACACGACGCGCTCTTTCGCATATTGCGTCGCACGCGCGAGCGCCACGCGACCCAGCCCGACCGATTCGGAGGCGATCAGTATTCGCTCCGGATTCATGCAGTGCAGAATGCAGGAAAATCCTTTGCCCTCCTCGCCCAATCGATCTTCTACCGGCACCGGCAATCCATCGATGAATACTTGATTGGAGTCGACCGCGGCGCGACCCATTTTGTCGATTTCCTGCACTTCGATGTAGCTCCGGTCAAGATCTGTATAAAACAACGTCAGACCCTCGGCGGGTTTGCCGCATTCTTCGATCGGCGTGGTGCGCGCCAGAATCAGCATCTTTTGCGCCACCTGCGCGGTGGAAATCCACACCTTCTGCCCGGACAGAATGTAGCGTTCGCCGTCGCGCACCGCGCGCGTCTTGAGGCGCGTGGTGTCGAGGCCGGTATTGGGTTCGGTCACGGCAAAACAGGCTTTCTCGCGACCCGCGATCAGGGGCGGCAGCATGCGCCGCTTCTGCGCGTCGCTGCCGAATACGACCACCGGATTGAGGCCGAAAATATTCATGTGCACGGCGGACGCGCCGGAGAATCCCGCACCGGATTCGGCAATGGTCTGCAGCATCACCGCCGCTTCGGTGATGCCCAATCCCGCGCCGCCGTACGCTTCCGGCATGGCGATGCCGAGCCAGCCGTCGCGCGCCAGCGCCTGATGCAGTTCGTGCGGAAATTCGTGCGCCCGATCTTTTTCCAGCCAGTAGTCATCGCCGAACTGTTCGCAGATTCTGGCGATCGCCGCGCGTATCGCCTGCTGCTCCTCGGATAGGGCGAAATCCATGGCTATTTCGCCACCGCGGCGCTGCCGAGAATGCGCTCAACTTCATCCCGCGCGAATCCCAGTTCCTGCAACACGTCCGCGCCATCCGCATTGGGCGCCGGAGAGACGCGCCGGATCGCGCCACCGCGCCTGCCGTTGGCCCAGAGCGGAAACAGCACATGGCGCTCGCCGCCGATGTCGGTCACTGCTTCACGCGCCTTCGCATAGTCGGTGCGGCTCGCTTGCGTCGGCGTCAACGGCAGTTCGACCGGCACGTCCAGCGGCTCGAGCAGGTCGTGCCACTGCACCGCCGTCTGTTTCAGGAATAAGCTTTTCAGCAGGCGCGACAGTTCGTCGCCGTGCTTGCGCCGGCTGGGATCGGTATCGAACTTCGGTTCCATCAACGCGGGCTCAAGATGTTTTGCCGCTGCACGAAAATTCTCCCAGAAATGCTGTTCCACAATGCCGAGAATCAGCGCACTGCCGTCGGCGGTCTCGAACAAATCGTTCACCGGCCAGATGTGCGCGCGCGGATCCGTATCGTCGGCGATGCCGTGGCGCAGCGCGGCGCAGAACAGGCCCGCTTCATACAGGCTGAGGTCGAGCTCGGCGCCCTCGCCGCTGCGCCCGCGCTGATGCAGCGCCGCGAGTATGGCGATGGCGCCGAAGCTGCCGCCCTGCATGTCTGCGATGGGGATGCTCGAGCGCGCCGGCTTTCCCAGCCAGGACCCGGGATAGGACAGACCGCCGCTGGCGCCGACGTAGCCGATGTCGTGTCCCGGTTTGTCGCGCCAAGGACCGTTCTGGCCGAATCCTGAAAGTGAACAGTAAATGAGTCCTGGGTTCAGCGCCGACAACCTGGCGTAATCGATGCCAAGGCGGACGCTCACCCGCGGACGGTTGGATTCGATCACGATGTCGGCCCAGCGCGCGAGCCGCTCGATCACGGCTTTCGCATCCGCATGCTTGAGGTCGAGCACGATCGAGCGCTTGTTGCGGTTGATTGCATGAGACACAGCCGGCAGCAGACTCCTGCACGAATCGCCGCGCGGCGGCTCGACCTTGATCACGTCCGCACCCAGGTCGGCGAGGACCGCGCTGGTAAAAGGCCCCGGTATCAGCGCGGAGAAATCCACCACCTTGATTCCCTCCAGAGGCAGCCAGCTCATATTGAACTATTCCTTCTTGATTCAGACAATCAGGGCCGCATGCCGAACGCGGTCCTGCCCGGCGTACGCAGCGGCGCGGCAAGATCGGCAAATTCGCACAGCAGCCCTCGCGTGTCGCGCGGATCGATGATCTCCTCCACGATGAAAGATTCGGCACTGCGAAACGGCGACGTGAACGCCCTGACGCGTTTCTCGATTTCCGCCATGCGCGCCGCCGGATCGGCCGCCGCCTCGATGTCGGCCTTGTACGCGGCTTCGAGTCCACCCGCGATCGGCAGCGAACCCCACTCGCCCGAGGGCCAGACATAGCGCAGGTTGTAGCGACCAGAATTCTGATGCGCGGCACCGGCAACGCCGAACACCTTGCGCACAATGATCGAACACCAGGGAACGCTCGCTTGGCATACCGCGGCCATGGCGCGCACGCCATAACGTATGGTCGCGCTGCGCTCGGCCTCGAGGCCGATGAGAAAGCCCGGAATGTCCACCAGATGCACCACCGGCAGGTGAAAGGTTTCAGCCAGATCGACGAAGCGCGTGACCTTTTCGGAGGCCTGCGCGGTCCAGGCTCCCCCATAAAAATACGGATCGCTCGCCAGCAGCGCCACCGGCCATCCGTTCAGGCGCGCGAAGCCGGTGATCACCGAGCGCCCCCATAGCCTGCCAATTTCAAAGAACGAATTGCGATCGACCAACGACTCCACGATGCGCCGCATTTTGTAGACCTTGCGCGCGTCCCTGGGCACGGCCTCGATCAGCCAGGGGTCGCCGCGCTTGGCATCGTCGTCACAGGCCGAGCGCGGCGGCAATTCATGCACCGAGCTCGGCAGGTAGGAGAGAAAACGCCGCGCGCGTTCGAACGCCTCGTCTTCGCTTGCAGCCTCATCGTCCACGGCGCCGTTGCGGGTGTGAATGTTGCTGCCACCGAGTTCGTTCTTCTCGTATTTCTTCTCCACCCGCGCCACCACCGGCGGCCCGGCGACAAACAGCTGCGACGTGTCTTTCACCATGACTGAATAGTGGCTGGCCGCCACGCGCGCCGAGCCCAGCCCGGCGACCGATCCGAGTGCCAGGGAAACCACCGGCACCACCGACATGTTCTTCACCACCTGCTCCCACACCGCGATCGTCGGAATCTGCGTCCTGCCGTCCAACTCGATGTTCTTGACCGAACCGCCGCCGCCGGTGCCGTCGACCAGGCGCACCATCGGCAGGCGCAGCTCGTATGCCATCATCTCTGCGCGTTCCAGTTTTTCGCGCAGTCCACCGTCGTTGGCGCCGCCGCGCACGGTGAAATCGTCGCCGGTGATCACCACCGGCCGGCCGTCTATCCGGCCGCGGCCCATGACCAGATTGGTCGGCACCATGTCGACGAGTTCCCCCGCCGCGTCGTAGCTTGCCTTGCCGGTGATGGCGCCGATTTCGTGAAACGAGCCGTCGTCCAGAATCCCCGCAACGCGCTCGCGCACAGTCAGCTTGCCCAGGTCGCGGTGGCGCTTGATCTTGTCCGCCCCGCCCATCCTGCGCCCGAGCGCCTCGCGCTTGCGCAGTTCGTCTATTTCCGGTTGCCAGGTCACACTGTCCTCGTTCGGTGATGATGGGTGCTTGCAGGCTTCGAACCGACTTCCCTCACGGGCGATCGGGGTTCTGGCGCAACCATTCACCCGGCGTCATCGCCAGGATTGCCGGCGCACTGCGTCTAAGCATCTCGTCGTCAAGCGCGATCAGGGGGGCGTCCTCCTGGCGCGCCAGGGCCACGTAGACGGCGTCAGCGCCGCGTAGGGAGCAGGTGATGGCGACGCGCGCGGCAGCTTCCGCGAAGGCTACTGAAAGCGGCGACAACGTGAGCCATGATTGCAGCTGGAGGTAGCGAATCGCCGATTCCGCCAGCGCCTTGTTGCCAGTGCGGCGCGAAAGCGCCCCGGCCACCTCCACCAGAGCTAGCGTCGGCGACGATACACGGATGTCATCGGTGACCATCCGCCGCAACAAACGAGCGGACTGGTCGTGATGCGCGTCCTGCGCAAGAAAGGCTGCGACCCAGAACGAAGCATCGGCGACGATCACAGATCGCGCCGCTGCTCTCGAACAGCCTCAACCGCGCCCACGCCTTCTGGCCAAGCCGCACTGATTTCTTTGGAGATCTTTTCGAAATCGCGTAACGAGGCCTCAATTTCGGCCCGCTTGCGTTTTGAGGATTTAGCCCCGGGCGCAGGTCCCGTCAGTTCGCGCTCCAGCGCCGTGGTGACCAGTTGCTTCAGCGATTGGCCACGCTTTGCAGCCACCGTCTTGGCGCGGCGGAAAAGTTCGTCGGGCATTTCCAGAGTGGTCTTCATGGTTCACAGGGCCGGGTTGAATTGATGCATGGAGCATGATACCCATAAATATGGTTTTCGGTCAATTCGACGCTTGGTTCGTGTCGCGAGCTCGTGATCTGTCCGGTTCTGTAGCACGACATCTGTCCGGTTGTCATAGTGCCCTGAAGGGGGTGCGAAATGACGCCGACACAAGTGCTACAGGAGATACGGAAGATGAGATTCGAGGAAGCGTATGAGGGATGGAACACCGGGCGGCTGACGCAGGCGGCTGCGGCGCAGATACTGGGGATGTGCGAGCGCAGTTTCCGGCGGTACCTGTCGAGGTACGAGGCGGAGGGGCTAGAGGGCTTGATTGACCGGCGGCTGGAACATGTCTCGTACCGGAGGGCTCCAGTCGATGAAGTGATGGCGCTAACCGAGCGGTATCGAAGCCGGCATATCGGCTGGAACGTCAAGCATTTCCATAGCTGGTACAAGCGCCATGGCGGCACGCGTGGCTACACCTGGGTCAAGATACGTCTGCAAGAAGCGAAGCTCGTGCCCAAGGCGGAGAAGCGCGGCGCCCATCGCAAGCGCCGGGAGCGATCTGCGCTGCCGGGGATGATGATCCACCAAGATGGCAGCAACCATGAATGGGTGCCCAGGCAGAAGTGGGACTTGATCGTCACCATGGACGATGCCACCAGCGAGCACTACTCGATGTTCTTCGTCGAAGAGGAAGGCACGACGAGCAGCTTCCGGGGCGTGCAAGATGTGATTGCTGCCCGAGGTCTGTTCAGCTCGTTCTACAGTGACCGGGGTAGCCATTACTGGCACACGCCGGACGCAGAGGGTAAGGTCGATCGCGACAAGCTCACCCAGTTTGGCCGCGCCATGAAGCAGCTGGGGATCGACATGATCCCCGCCTACTCGCCCGAGGCGCGGGGCCGCTCGGAGCGTGCCTTTGGAACGCATCAGGGGCGCTTGCCGCAAGAATTGGCGCTGGCGGGCATCACGAGCATGGCTCAAGCCAACCAGTATCTGGCCAAGGTCTATATGCCGGCATTCAACGCCGAGTTCGCGCAGCCGGCGATGGAGCAAGGCTCGGCCTTTGTGCCTTGGATCGGGGGCTGTGTGGAGGACATCCTGTGCGAGCAGTTTGAACGTACGGTCAGTCACGACAACTGCGTGCGCTTCGAGACGATGATTCTGCAGATTCCGGCAGATCAGCATCGCTGTCATTACGTCAAGGCGCGGGTGCGAGTGAATCGGTACGCCAACGGAGCGATCGCGCTGTTTCATGGACCCCGTGGTCTGGCCTATTTCACTCCGGACGGAACTCCGATCGTAGAGGATGTGCAACAGGTTGCCTGAGCCGTCCGCCAGGCGCCCTGTTGAGGGCAGAAATCGGCTTCGGGCTACGCCCTTCGCCGCTTCCCGCCCTCAACAGAAAAAGCGGACAATTCACGTGCTACAGAACCGGACAAGTCTAAAAACCCGCGACA
>QYQC01000209.1 GCA_007280315.1 Betaproteobacteria bacterium
GAACTTGGCCACGCCCTTGTACTCTGCAGGCTTCTTGCCGCCCATCACCCACAGCGAGGCGCCGCCGATGATCGAATTCTGCGGCGCGCCCTTGACGTCGTCGTGGTAGGGCAGGAAACCCAGCTCCCAGTCCGTCTTGCCCGCCTTGATCGTGCCCGCCAGCGCGCCGGCGCTGATCGTGGCCATCGCGCATTCGCCGGATTGGAACTTGCCGTCAGCCTGGTTGGTGCGCCCGGCGTAGGTGAACAGGCCTTTCTTTGCCATGTCGCCGAGCATTGCGATATGGCGCACATGCAGCGGTGAATTGATGGTGAAGACCGTGTCTAACCCGCCCATGCCGTTCTGCTTGGTGCCGATCGGAACGTTATGCCAGGCGCTGAAGTTCTCGATGTGCACCCAGGAAGGCCAGCCGGTAGTGTAGACGCACTGCTGCCCCGCGGCCTTGAGCTTCTCGGCCACCGCAATCAACTCTTTCCAGGTCTTGGGCGGCACCGGCGGCAGGCCCGCTGCCTTGAACTTGTTGCGGTCGATGTAGAACAGCGCAGTCGAGCTGTTGAAAGGAAACGACAGCATGTTGCCCTTCTCATCGGAGTAGTAGCCTGTCACCGTCGGCAGATAAGCCTTGGAATCGAACGGTTCCTTGGCGTCCGCCATCACCTTGGCTACCGGCACTATGGCCCCCTTCGCTGCCATCATGGTCGCGGTGCCGACTTCGAACACCTGCAGAAGATCCGGCCCGCTGCCGGCGCGGAATGCAGCAATCGCCGCGGTCATCGACTCTGGGTAAGACCCTTTGTACGTCGTGACAACTTTGTAGTCCTTTTGGCTAGCGTTGAATTTGTTGGCCAAGCCGTTGAGCGCCTCGCCCAGCGCGCCCCCCATCGAATGCCACCACTGAATTTCGGTCTGTGCCTGCGCGTTGCCGGCAAACAAGCTGGCGCTCGCCAGCGCGACTGCTAGGAATTTGGATCGCATGGAACCTCCTCCGAAAATTGGTGTCCGGCATCCACGCCAGACGGTGCCTGATTATAGCCAAATCTTATTAAAGTCTGTTGACATTCATCAGATGGGCGCGACAGGATCCGCAACGGACAAGGCCGTTCAACGCATCGGCTGTGAAGCGCGCTAGCTGTGCTTGCGCATCAGCCGCGCGGTGTCGGCCGCGACACTGTCTTCTCCCGCCTCGAGCTCGCGCGCAATGCGTTCGCGCTCGGCCGGATTCTTGTCCTGCGACAGCTTGTAGCGCGCATCGATTCGCGTAACCGCGAGCGAAAACGAAACGATTGCGGCGAGCCTGGCATCGATATAGCTGTCGGGCAGTTCGGCCAGCTGAGTCAGATAGCCGGCGTCATGCTGGCGGATGAGTTTCTTTTGCAATTCGATCTTGTCCGCGCGCTCTTCGATCAGCTGCGGCCGGCCGTAGGCGTGAACGGCGACGTAATTCCAGGTAGGCACGTTCTGCCGGCCGTCGTAGAGCCGCGGCGAGACATAGGCGTGCGGCTGCATGAAAATCACCAGGGCATCTGGGCCGTCGGCGAAATCGCGCCACTGCGGATTGGCGCGGGCCATGTGCGCGAGCAGCGTCGTCTGGCCGCTCGCTTCCTCGATTACGAACGGCAGATGTGTGGCCATCAGCCCGCCTGCACCCGCGGTCGTCAGAGCGGCAAATGAATAGGCGCGCATATAGGCGAGCAAGGCGGCACGGTCTTCGATCTGATTGTGCTTGGGTACGTACATTCCGGCTCCTATCCCTTCTTCTCTTCGATCGCGCACTCGCGCACGTCAGTCCCCGCAAATCCCTGCTTCAGTTCGTTCAGTTTCGCCACCACGCCCCCGCTGGCGTCGCGCACCTGGAAGTATGTCTTGCCCGGCTGCGTTTCACGCGTGCCGACGATGGCGCTCCTCACGCCTTTGGCGCGCAATGCAGCCAGGCGCGCCTTCGCCGCTTCCTCTGTTTTGAATATTCCCAGGGATATCGCATTGCGCCATTTCGAGTCGTCCGACACCAGGAAATAATCGTCCACGCCGAGGCGCTTGAATTCGCCCGCTTTCTGCACTGCCGACTGGCGGCTGGCGAGCGGCGGAACGTAGACCCAGAAGCCCGCGATATCCTCCTGCTTGCGCTGGCTCAGTTTCGCGCCCAGCACCAGCGGCTCCAGCGCCTGCTCGGCGCGGGCTACGTCGCCGGCGGCAAGCGCGCCCCATTCGAGGCAGACGGCGGCAACCTTGGGCGGCTCGGCCTTGCGCGTGAGCGCGCTCACCTGCTCCGGCAGAAGCACGCGGATCTTGTCCGGATTGAGCTGCTGGCCGACGATCTGCGCGTCGCCGCCTGCCTGCGCGCCGGAACCAAGCCAGGAGTAGGCGAAGAACGCAACATTTCCCAGTAGCAGAATATAAAACAGGATTCGCATCGATCAGGCCGTTCCAGTCAGCCGGTCGCATCCATCGCGAGCAAGCGACCGGCTGATGCAATGCAGCCCCTCGAGCACCAGGTTGTCGTGGTAACGAAACACGATGGCCAGATGCGGCGTCAGGGCCTTGGCCGCCCCGCCCGACACCAGGCACAGGAGGTCAGCATGATCACGCCGGTACAGATCGTAGATGCGCTCAACTGCGCCGGCCTGTGCGTGCTGGCAGCCGCTGACGATGGCATCCACGGTCTGCACCGGGTACTCCGTATACACGCCGTCGGCGTCGGGCAGTGCCGCCGTCTTTTCATGCAGGGAACGCAACATGGTACCGACGCCGGGCATGATGCAGCCGCCGGCGAACTGACCCTCCGCGGTGAGCAGATCGACCGTGGTCGCGGTGCCGCAGCACACCACCAGCACCGGCCGCGACCCGTGCAGCGCGCGCGCACCGATCAGCGCCGCCCAGCGGTCGCTGCCCAGCTGCGCCGGATTGCGGTAGCCGTTTTTCACTCCGCATTGCGCTTCCTGCGGGATCAGCCAGCACGGCGCAGACGCGTCGGGCCAGATCTCGAGCAGGCGCAGCATGGTCGCGCGCACGCGCGTTCCGGCGACATTGGAAATCAGGATTTGTGTCGGCGCCGGAAATTTGCGCAGCTGCCCTGCCAGCGCCGGAATTTCCTCCAGCAGCGCATGGCCGGAATCGAGACAGCTCTTGTGCGCCGGTGCGGCAGAATTCGATTTGTAGCGGCCCCACTTGACGAAGGTGTTGCCGATATCGACCAGCAGGTTGTACGGTTCGTTCATAGTCACACGGGAAAAGGTGGCTAATTCTACGGCGATTCCGGCTTAAACGGGATCGAGCGGATAGATCGGACGCACCAGCTTGCGAAAGCGATAGACCGACAGGTCGGATTTGGTTACGCCGGCGCCGGCGCCCCGATCGGCGCCAAATCGAAATCCGATCGGCCCAGGGGGCGGCCCACCCACAAAATCATTTCGCCCCCGAAAATGCGGGACCGAGCGGACCGAGTCGCATGCCGTGGCGCAGCCGGGTCCAGTGGAAATCCGCCGGGTCGGCCAGCGCCGGGCCGGGCGCGCGCACGACCAGCACTTCGCTCGCGATCGGCTGAAAGTCGGCGCGAAAATGCACTGAACTCTTGAGTGCGATCAACCGCTGCGCCTTCGGCTCTACGCCCAGGTGGCGGAACATTTCCTGATCGGCGGTCTGACATTTCTTGGTCGCCAGCACCACGCGCACGCCCGGCGCCTCGCAGCTGCGCAACAGCGCCATCGGGCCAAGCCTCAGCGGCAAGCCGCCATAGAACGGGCCGCTGCCGATGAAGCTGCCGTCGCCCAAGGCTTCCACCGTGAATTCGCCAGCGAGCGGCACCCGCCCGGCGACACCCGATGTCTCGCCCAGCGCGAAGCGCGCGCGATTGCCGCGACCGAGCGTATGCGCAGCGGCCGCCGAGTGCGGATCGATCAGCATGCCCAGGACCGCGTCCACCGCACGTAGACGGATCATCGCCGCGAGCAGATCGGTTGTGTCGCCGTTGCCGCCGGCCCCCGGATTGTCCTGCGTATCGGCGAGCACCACCGGAGCACCGGGTTTTCCGCGCTGCATTGCGCGCCTGACCGCATCATCCGGCTCCAACAGTTCCAGCATGAAATCGCGCTCGGCATCGGCGACTTCCCCCGTCAGTTGCGCCACGCCAGCACGTGCTGTTGCCTGGTCCGCGCCATAACCGAACACGGCCATGCCGCATTCGGCGAAATCGGCCATCGGAAACCCAGGCGTGAACGAAAGAGTCATCTCCTGCTGCTGCTCGATGCGCGCGAGTGACAGATACAGACGCTTGCACGGCTCGATCAACGAACACTGTGACGGAATCGCAGTGAGGAAATCGAGCGTTTTCCACGCCTTGGCCATCGGCCGGCCGCGCTTCAGCGTAGCCTGGAGCAACTGCGCCGCGCGCCCACCGGTCTCGGCCATGTCGACATGGGGATAGCTGCGGTAGGCGACCAGGCCATCGGCCAAATCGAGCATGGCGCGCGTGACGTTGGCGTGCAGATCGAGGCTGGCGATGATCGGAACGCGCGCGCCGACGACCTTGCGTACACGCGCAAGCAGCTCGCCCTCACCGTCGTCGAAGTGCTCAGCGACCATGGCGCCATGAAGATCGAGGTATACCGCTTCCACCGGACCGGCATCGGACAGGCGCCGCACGATCTCGCAGGCGATGCGCTCATAGGCGTCTCGGGTGACCTGTGCCGAAGGCGAAGCCGCGGCCCAGACGAGTCCGACCGTGCGGTGACCTAGAGCGTGCAGGGTTTTGAGCGCGCCCGCTACTGGAATATTCGCTCCTTCCACGGCAGCGGTGATTGCTGCACCAAATTGCACCCCGGGGCGCCCGGCACCAGATTCGAACGCGGGATAATCGGCCTTGGTCGGAGCGAATGTATTGGTCTCATGCTGAAAACCACAGACGGCGATCACGGCCATGCCTGCTCCATATATGTACGACCGTCACGCGGCCCCGGGCGCCGGCAGCGAGCAAGGTTAGCGCGAATCGTTGCGGCGCGACAATCGCGGCGTATCGTACTCATCCGGCGCGCAACGAAAGTTCGCCGCTTACGAAGCGCTCCAGCCCTCGCGCCGTTTCGAGCAACAATGCACCGTCCTCGGCCACGCCCGCCGCTGTGCCCGTCACCGCTTTTCCGTCACCAGCCGAAAGCGTAACGTGCTTTCCCTGATGCGCGTGTCGCGCGACCCATTCCTCTCGCAGCGGTGCAAATCCGTGCGCAGCGAAAAGCGTGAGTACGCGTTGCAGTTCAACCAGGGTCGCAGCAAGCAGCTGGTTGCGCGCCGGCGCCTGTCCCGTTATTGACGCGATATCGGTCACTGCTTGCGCGATGGAATCCCGCAGATTTTCATGCAGGCGCACGTTCAGACCGATGCCGATCACGACTGAACTCGGACCGGCGGCATCGCCGTGAGCCTCGATCAGTATCCCGCCGAACTTGCGACCTGCGTGCAGCAGGTCATTGGGCCACTTGAGCTGCACCCCTTCGACTTCCAGTGACGCAAGCGCGCGCGCCACGGCCACGCCGACGGCAAGCGACAGTCCCGAGAGCCCCGCGGCGCCGGCGCGAAAGCGCCACAACAGGGAAAACGTAAGACTTCCGCCCAGACCGGATTGCCAGCGATTGCCGCGGCGGCCGCGGCCGTCGCTTTGCAGTTCGCAGACAAGCACGCTGCCCGGGGGCGCGCCGGCGCGCGCACGTTCCAGCAGCATTGTATTGGTGGAAGCACAGGTGTCGCGAAGATCGAGCTCGAACCATGGCGCTTGCGCGCCGAGATGCGCGCGAATGGCTGTCGCGTCGAGCCCGTCGTAGGCCCGGGCGAGACGATAACCGCGGCCTGGCTGTTTGCGCAGATCGAGGCCGAGCTGTTCCAACTCACGCACGGCACGCACGATCGCCGCGCGCGTGGTGCCCAGCTCGCGCGCGAGCACCGGGCTGGATTTGAAATGTGCGTCGGACAACAGGCGCAGCAGATCTAAACGAATGGACGACATGGTGTGACGTTACGCGATCCCGGCTAGACGCGCCGATGCTAGCATAGCCTGGCGCCCGTTAAGCGCGCTGGATGCCGGCTCGAAGAAGGGTGTCAATTCCGCGCCAGGTTTGCTGTAACATCGCCACAATAATAATAGTGCCGGAAAAGGCGAAATTTGCCCGCTTTCGGTCGTTTCTCTTTTCAATTGGATCCAATATGAAATTCAAAGAACTTGGCCTCGCGCTCGCGGCAGTCTGCGCATTCGGCACTGCCAGCGCCCAAGCCGCCACCGAACTCCAGTTTTGGTACGCCAACACCGGCACCGTAGCCGATCGCATCAACGACGTCGTCACCAGCTTCAACCATTCGCAATCGGGCTACAGGGTGGTGGCGCTGTACAAGGGTACCTACGAAGATACGTTGACCGCTGCGGTCGCGGCATCCCGATCCGGCAACGCACCGCACATTGTGCAGGTGTTCGACGCCGGCACCGCCGCCATGCTGGCGACAGGAAAGGCGATAAAACCGGTGTACGAGGTGATGGCGCAGGCGGGGGAGAAATTCGACGCCAAAGACTACCTGCCGGCCGTCGCCAGCTACTACGCGGACGCCAGGGGACGCATGCTGTCGCTGCCTTTCAACAGTTCCACCGCTGTGTTTTTCTATAACAAGGATGCGTTCAGGAAGGCCAGACTGGATCCTGGCAAACCGCCACAGACCTGGGATGAAGTGGAGGCAGCCGCGCTCAAGCTACAGGACGCCGGCGCCACCTGCGGATTCACCACCGGCTGGCAATCCTGGGTGCAATTGGAAAACATGAGCGCTTGGCATAACCAGGAATTCGCCACCAAGCAAAACGGCTTCGGCGGCTTGGATGCCAAGCTTACATTCAATACCCAGATCCTGTTGCGCCACATCTCCAAGCTCTCCTCCTGGGTCAAGGCCCGGCTGTTCATCTACGCCGGCCGCAAGGGCGAGGCCGAGGCGAAATTCTACGGCGGCGAATGCGCCATGCTGACCAGTACTTCCGACGCCTACGCCGATATCAAGCGCAATGCCAGGTTCGAATTCGGCGTGGCGCAGTTACCGTACTACGAAGATGTCCGCGGAGCGCCGCAGAATACGATCATCGGCGGCGCCAGCCTGTGGGTGATGGGGGGAAAGAGTCCGGCCGAATACAGGGGCGTGGCGAAATTCATCAGTTTCTTTTCATCGCCCGAGGTCCAGACCGCCTGGCACCAGGAAACGGGCTATGCGCCGATCACCAGAGCAGCCTACGAGCGCAGCAAGAAACAGGGTTTCTTTGAATCCAACCCCGGTGCTGACGTCGCCATCCAGGAGCTTCTGGAAAGAAACCCGACGGCAAACTCAAAGGGCTCACGCCTGGGCAATTTTGCGCAGATCCGCGACATCATGGACGAGGAACTGGAGGCAATCTGGGGGCAGAAGAAGGGGCCGAAGCAGGCGCTGGACGACGCGGTCGAACGCGGTAACCTCGAATTGCGCAGATTCGAGCACGCCCATAAGGCAGGCGCGCGTTGACCGGCTGATTCGAGCCGGGGCAACGGCGCTACTCTCCCCGCCCGATGACCTGCGGCGCAGCCTCCCCTTCGCGCAGGAACATCTCGACTTCGATTTGGCCGCCGGGCGGCAGCACCACGAATTCCGAATGATCACCACCGATCAGTGCAGGCATGCGGATCAACTGTTCGAGCAGCGTCGTGGATCCAATGATCTCTTCGTATTCCATGTTCCAGCGCTTGGCGCAGAACTCGGCCACCTTCATCGCCAGCGGGCGGCATTCCTCCAGTTCCTGCTGCGAATAGCCGACCATGCACAGCTTGCGGTAGTGGCGATATTTCATCTCGACCAGATAATCGGCGGTTTCTTCGTCGTAGTCGCGCACGTAATCGAGGTAATCCTGCAGCGGCTCGTCCTTGGCTTCGAGCCAGCCGCGGGTGAGATAGTAGGTGTTGGGATTGGCGAAGAAGCGCTGCACGTAGCGCTGGTGCGAGCCGAGGAAAATGGCGACGCAGTCGTGCGTGCGCGGGATGATCAGCGTGTGCGGGCCCGACTTCACCCCGAGCAGGCCGTTGCCGCACAAGCCGTAGCCGATGATCACATTGCTCGGTTCGGCGATTGCGTCGATCTCCTGCTGCAGCGCCGCGGCGAGTTTCTTCGGCGTGTTGTGCAGAATGATTTCCAGGTAAGTCACCGGCGTGCCTTCGGGCAGCAGTTGCTGCAAATGTTCCTGCATCACACGGCAGGCAATGATGGCGGTGGGACGTGCGCTCATGACATCGGACTCATGCGTGCTCCGCGGGAGTGAGCCGGGAGTATGCAACCCAGGCGTGGGGCGCGGGTCGGTCTTTGAGCACACCCGATTCGCGCACCAGCTGCGGGATCAGGCGATCCTGCCGCGCCGCCATGATATGCACGCCGGCGACGCCGCGGATTTCGCGTATCGCCTGGATCATTTCGACGCAGATTTTCGCGCCCTCGGCGCGCGCGTCCGCCGCGCCTTCGAGGCGCGCCACCACCGCGTCCGGAATGTGCACGCCCGGCACCTTGCTGCGCAACCAGCGCGCGGTCCGCGCCGACGCGACCGGCCCGACGCCGATGAGTATGCGGCAGCGCTGATCCAGCCCCTCGTCGCGAACGCGCTGCATGTAAGCGCGCAGCAATTCAAGATCGAAGCAATACTGCGTCTGCACGAACTGCGCTCCGGCGGCGACTTTTCGCGCGAGGCGCATCGGGCGCATGTCGAACGGCGGGGCGAACGGATTGTCGGCGCCGCCGAGGTAGAGGCGCGGGCTCACGCTGAGTTTGCGCCCGGACAAAAAGCGGCTTTCGTCGCGCAGGATGCGCGCGGTCTGCAGCAGCGACATGCTGTCCAGATCGCACACCGGCTTGGCGTCCGGATGATCGCCCACGACGGTGCTGTCGCCGGTGAGGCAAAGCAGGTTGCGTATGCCAAGCGCCGCTGCGCCGAGGATGTCGCCCTGGATCGCTATGCGGTTGCGGTCGCGGCAGGTGATCTGCATCACCGGTTCGCAGCCCGACTGCAGCAGCAGCGCGGATACGCCGAGGCTCGACATGTGGCAGTTGGCGCCGCTACCGTCGGTGACATTGATCGCATCCACATTTCCGCGAAAATGTTCGAGCTGCGCGTACACCTCGGCCGGGTCGGCGGAATCGGGTGGAGAAAATTCCGCCGTCACCGCAAACGTGCCGGAATTGAGCAGCGCTTCGAAGCGGCTGCCTGACGCAGTCGCCGGCGCGCCGCACAGCGGCGGCGGAACATGCTCGCCGCGGGCGAGGCGCATCCAGCTCGAACTGCCGGCGTGGCGCGCATTCGCCGGCGGATTCGGCAGCATGGTGAGCGCGCCGGCGGTCATGCGCGTGGTACCGCGCCAGCCCTCGACCCACACGCACTGCATCTGCGGATCCACCTCGCAGCCGCCATCGGGCCGCACGCCGCCGCAGGGGCCGTTGCGCACCGACTTCGGGCAATTCATCGGGCACGCCATGCCGTTGACCGAAAGCAGGCAGTGGCCGCACATGCGACAGTCGAACATCAGTCCCTTGAAGTTGCGCTCCAGCGGCAACAGCGCGGTTTCGATGCGCGCGAATCCGAGCGTGCGAAACAGCGGTGCGCACATCGCCAGCACGGACGACAGCAGACGGTACATGCGTTCCATCAGACCCGCGTGCCGCACCGACCATAGACGCACGACGCGCATTGTCAGTCTCCCAGTTGCGGCGCGCTCGCCGCGGAAAGTTCGGTGCAGGCGACGAACAGGTCCTGAAATTCGGCGCAGTTGGCAAGTTCGACCACGCGCATCTCGCCAGCCAGGCGGCGCGCGCGACGCCGGTCGCGGCGGTTGAACAGCGCCATGCGCGCGCCATCGCCGGCGGCGTTGCCGATCGACTCGATGCGCTCGACTGGAACCGGCGGCACCATGCCGATGGCGACGATGTCGCGCGGCTCGAGATGATTGCCGAAGGTGCCGGCAAGGTATATGTGATCGAGCTCGGACACGCCCTGCTCGCGCAGCAGGATTTCGATGCCCGCGCGCAATGACGCTTTTCCCAGCTGCACGCTGCGCACATCCTGCTGGGTGAATACCAGGTCGCGCCCGGTGCGACTGCCGATCCCGGGCACCAGCAGCGCTTCCATCTGACCGGTGCGCTCGCTGCGGCGCAGCCGCGGATGCGAATCCGGCGACGCAAACGCGCCGTCGGTGCCGACCAGACCCGCGCCCACCAGCGCAGTCACGGCGGATATCACGCCGGAGCCGCACAGGCCCACCGGCCGGCGGTCGCGTTCACCCTCCCCAGGGATCGCGGCCCAGCGAATCGCGCCGCCCGGCTCCACCCAGACGCGCTCGATCGCTCCGGGCGCCGCGCGCACGCCGCAGGCGATGTGCGCACCCTCGTACACCGGCCCGGTGGCGCAGGAAGCGGCGGTAAGCACGCCGTTCTTCGCCAGCACGATTTCACCGTTGGTACCGATGTCCACCAGCAGATTGTTGCCGCGGTAGAATTCCGGCCCGCGCGTGAGCACCGCGCCGAGCGTGTCGCCACCGATATAGCCGGCCGGCATCGGCAGCACGAACACCGGCGCACCCGGGATGATGTCCAGTCCCAGGCTCGCGGCCTCCACCTCGACGCCTTCGGCCAGCACCGGCAGGTAGGGTCCCCGGCCGAGCGGTTCGGGATTGATGCCAAGCAGGATGTGCTGCATGGTCGGATTGCCGACCACCACCGCATCGGCGATGTCCTCCTGCGAAACGCCGGCTTCAGCGGCAGCCTCTGCGATCATGCGGTTGAGTTCATCGATCACGCGTTTCTGCAGTGTGGCGAGCATCGCAATGTCCGCCTGGATGCAGGTCATGCGCCCGATGACGTCTTCGCCGTAGGCTGCCTGCGGGTTGCCCGCGGTGCGCACGGCGACGATCTCCCCCTTCGCCAGATCGCACAGGAAAAGCACCATCGACGTGGTGCCGATGTCGATGGCAAGGCCGTAGAGCCCGCGCGCCTCGCCAGCGCGCAACCGAATCACGCGCTTGTGCGCGAGCGTCGCCGTAACCCGCGCGCTCGAATCGAAATCCGGCTGGCGCGAAAACTCCGCCAGGGTCGCGAGCGGCAGCGACGCGACGCGACGGTCGGCGCGCGCCAGCGCCGCGACGATGCGCGCGGCCAGCGCGCGCGGCGGACCGGCGGATGAGGGCTCCACATCGATCGCCAGGTGCGCCACCGCGGGGGCGAGCGCGACACGGGTGACGGTATAGGGCTTGCGCGGCGAATTCTTCAGCGCCTGGCTCTCCGGCGGCACCGACACGCATACTTCGCCGTGCACCTCGGCCATGCACGCCAGACGGTAGATCTGCCCGCACCCGGCGCGCGGCAGCAAATCCGCTTCCTCTGCAGTGACAGGAGACAGGGCGCCTTCGGCGGCGCTCTCCACGCTGACCAGGCAGGTGCCGCACTTGCCGCGTCCGCCACACACCGCCTTGATGCCCACGCCGGTTTTCCAGGCCCCGAGCAGAAGATGATCTCCGAGCGCAACCTCGGTGCGGCGCGAATCGGGCAGAAAGGTGATGCCGGCCTGCGCCTTCGTGATCCCGGAGGTGACGCCGCTACGCCGGATGGTCATTGGACATCGCTCGATGCGGCCGGGGCCAGGGCTGGTGGACCCGGGTCAGACCAGCTTTCCGGCCTGGAACGCTTCGATGAAATTGACGCAGTATTCGTCGCGGCCGAACACCGCCTCGGCGGCGTAGAGCGTCGCCATCAGCTGCGTATCCGTCGGATCGATGATTGCCGCGTCCATGCCGTTGGCGATGGCGCCGGCGAGGAACGTACGGTTGACCAGTTTGCGCGCGGGCAAACCGTGCGACACATTGGTCAGGCCGCAGATGGTGTGCACGCCGGGAAAGCGCGCCATGATTTCGCGCATCGCGCTCACCGTTGCGAGCCCCGAGGCGGAATCGGTCCCCACCGGAAACACCAGCGGATCGACGTAAATGTCGTCGAGCACCATGCCGGCGGCGAGGAGGCGCTCCACCAGCAGGCTGGCGAGATCGACCTTTTCCGCGGCCGAGGCCGCGGGCACGCCCTCGCCCTGCGCCAGCGCGATCAGCTTCGCATTGTGCTCGCGCGCCAGCGGCAGAACGCGCGCGAATCGCTCGGGTTCCAGGTTGATGGAATTGATCATCGGCCGCTCGCCCCTGACGCGCGGCAACGCGGCGGCGAGCGCGTCGGGGTCCGGACTGTCGATGCACAGCGGCAGGTCGGTTTCGGCCTGGGCCGTGTCCACCAGCCAGCACAGCAATTCGGTTTCGCGTCCCGGAAACGTACCTCCATTGAGGTCGATGTAATGCGCGCCGGCTTGCGCCTGAATACGCACCTCGTTCACTATCGCCGCAGTGTCGAGCCGTTCCAGCGCGGCGCGGATTGCCTTCCTCGAGGCGTTGATGCGTTCGGCGACGATCAGCATCAGTACCTGCCGTATTTCTTCAGCGCCTTGGACATGGCCCAGACGTTGTCGATCTTGCAGTAGTCAGTAAGGCTGTTGGCGCTGCTGATCATGTAACCGCCTCCCTTGCCCGCCGCCGCAATGCGCTCCTTCACTTCCTTGTCCACTTCTTCCGGAGTGCCCAGGGTCAGGGTGTAATCGAGATCGATGTTGCCGATCAGGCACACTTTGTCCCCGTACTCCGCCTTCATCCTGCCGATGTCCATGGCCGCGGGCTGAATCGGGTGGATGGCGTTCATGCCGAGTTTGATCAATCCGGGGAGTATCGGAAACAGATTGCCGTCGCTGTGAAAGGCCCACGGCTTTTTCATCGCATCGGCCACCATCTTCTGGTACGGAAAAAAGAACTCCTCGTACATCTCCATGTTGACCCAGGGCATCTTGGTGTCGGCATGGTCGTCGTTGGCCCAGTAGAAATCGAGATCCAGTTTATTCAGGTTTTCGACCACTTGCACCGACCATTCGGAAAAACGCCGGTGGATCTCCTTCACCAGGTCCGGATCGTCGTACATCATGAGCGAGAATACGTCCAGCCCCATGCTCTCGATCGCGCTCGCGGTGCCGAGGCGGATGCGCGCGTACACCGCATAGTCCTCGCGGTACTGCTCGATCCATTTCGCGATCTGTTCGTAGCGCGCGGGATGATTCGGGTCGGGCAGGAACTCGTCGAATAATTTAAGCGAATCGCGATCGACCAGCAGGCCCTTCTTGACGAAGGTGCGCCCGCTCGGCTCCACCCCCATGTCGGCGATCCAGGGCGGCACGAAGTCGAAGGTGATTTTCTTCGGAAAATAGAACGATTCCTTCATCGACGCGGAGGTCTGCAGCGCCTGGCTCGCCGCGCCGGCGCGGCCGGTGGGGAAATGATAGCCGAAGCCGTCCATGCCCCCAGCGCGCGGCACAGTTCGCCCGGCGTATAGTCGGTGCGCCCGCCCATGATCTGGATCTGCAGCACTTCCTCGATTTCGTTTTCGACCCAGGGCACCTGGTCGGGTTGGCCGCGGTGCAGGGCCGTCATCACGCGTTCTTTGGGTGTCATTTCTCGTGTCTCCCTGGTCTGTGCTTAGTGCAGCAGCTGGTTGCACTTCTCGACAGCGCCGTGCGCGTCCGAACCGTAGAAGTCGGCGCCGATTTCATCGGCAAATTTCTGCGTCACCGGTGCGCCGCCGATGCCGACCAGCACCTGCTTGCGCACGCCCGCGCTCTCCAGCGCCAGGATGGTCTTGCGCATGCTGTCCATGGTGAGCGTGATCAGCGCGCTCATCAGAATGAATTGCGGTGCTTCGGTCTTCACTGCATTCACGAACGCCTCGGCGCTCACGTCCACCCCCAGGTCGACGACCTCGTAGCCGCCGCCCTCGAGCATGATCTTGACGATGTTCTTGCCGATATCGTGAAAGTCGCCGGCAACCGTTCCCACCAGCGCCTTTCCCTTCTTCTCGTAGGTGCCCTGTGCCAGGTAGGGTTTAAGCATCGCCAGCGCCTCGCTCATGGCGCGCGCGCCGAGCATCATCTGCGGCAGGAAGAATTCACCCGAGGAATACTTTTCCCCAACTACCGACATCGCCGGGATTAGCGCGTCGTTCATTACCGTCTTGGCGTCGATGCCCTCGGCCAGGGCGCGCTTCACCTCCTCCATCAGCTCGACGCGCTTGCCTCTGATGCATTTCTCCTTGATCGTTTCGAGTATGGCTGCCATGGTTGCGCTTCCTCCCGTGTTGATACGCAGTCGCCGCTGACACTACAGTTGCGGATGCCCGCTTAATATATCAGTGATATATGAGGTGTCGATTTGATCTGGATCAAAATGGCCGCAGACGCGCCGCAATCACCGGCGTTTCTGCTAAGGTGTTGCGCCGTAACCTCTTTATTGATGCTTTCAACGGCTGCCCACCATGCCCCCTTCCTCTGCCTGGCCCTATCCGCGCATCATTGCCCACCGCGGCGGCGGCACGCTTGCACCCGAAAACACCCTGGCGGGCATGCGCATGGCGAAGCAGCTGGGTTTTTCCGGAGTTGAATTCGACGTCATGCTGGCCGGTGACGCGACACCGATCCTGATGCACGACGAGACGCTCGAGCGCACTACCAGCGGTCACGGCGCGATTGCCGAGACCGCCTATCAGGATATGCTCACGCTCGATGCCGGCAGCTGGTTCTCGGGCGCGCACGCGGGTGAACCGGTACCGAGCTTCGAGAACGCGGGGCGCCTGTGTATCGAACTGGGACTGTGGGCCAACGTCGAAATCAAGCCGGCCCGGGGGCATGAAGCGCAGACGGGCACGGCGGCGGCGCTGCTCGCGCGCGAGCTCTGGCGCGGCGCACCGGTGCAACCCCTGCTGTCCTCGTTCCAGCCGGCGTCGCTCGTCGCGGCGCGGGACGCGGCACCGGAGTTTGCGCGCGGCGCGCTGACCACGCGCATCCCGCCCGACTGGGAACTGTGGATGCGAAAGCTTGATTGCGTGTCGCTGCACTGCGACTACCGCATGCTGCTGCCGCAACAGGCGCGCGCGGTGCGCGACGCAGGCTACTGGCTGTTTTGCTACACCGTCGACGACCCCGCGATCGCGCGCGTGCTGTTCGATTGGGGCGTGGACGCCATCGCCACCGACCGCCTGGATCTGATTGCCCCCGATTTCGAGTAATGGCGCGGAGTTACAAACAATTGCAATAGCCGGGTCATCTGCCGCGCGCTACGCGCGTTTAGCCTGCCAGGGGAGGTCTTCTCCCTGAACCAGAAAGGAGTTTACATGTCCAAATTCAACACCTGCATCGCAGCAATAGTGCTCGCGGCCCTGCCCGCACTGGCGCTGGCACAGGCCACGCCGGCGACACCGGCCACCCCGGGGATAGACAAGCGCCAGGCCAACCAGGAGCGACGCATCCAGCAAGGGGTGAAGTCGGGTGAACTCAATGCCCGCGAGGCGGCCAGGCTGGAAAAGGGCCAGGCGAAAATCCAGCGCATGGAAGACAAGGCCAAGGCCGACGGCGTGGTCACGGCGCAGGAGCGCAAGCGCATCCAGCACGCGCAGGACGTACAGAGCAAACGCATCGCGCGCGAGAAGCACGACAAGCAACGCAAGTAAGCCGTACGTGATCCGGGGCCGGAACCTGTCCGGTCCTGATCATTTGCAGCACTACGCCGGCTTCGGCGCGAATCAGACAACCAGGGCCAGGTGCGCAGCGCCGTAATGCACCTGCGGTTGCTCCGCGCGATCCCGGGTAACCGGGGCATAGGCATCAAGCGGGCTGCGCACGCCGCGGCCTCCCTTGTTCAGCACATGGGTATAGATCATCGTGGTCGAGACATCGCTATGCCCGAGCAGCTCCTGCACCGTGCGGATGTCGTAGCCGCCTTGCAACAAGTGCGTGGCGAATGAATGGCGCAGCACATGCGCGCTCACGCGCTTGACGATCCCGGCGTCGCGCGCAGCTTCCTTGAGGGCTCGCGCGAGCACCGATTCATCCAGATGATGTCGGCGAATCACTCCGTCATCCGGATCGGTCGAACGACTCCTCGATGGAAATACGTATTGCCAGCCCCACTCATAGCCGGCACGCGAATACTTGCGCGCGAGCGCGTAAGGCAGATGCACCTCGCCGTATCCCTCACGCAGATCGATCGCATGCAGCCGCTTCGCCGCGCCCAACTGCACGTGCAGCAACTGCACCAGGCGTTCGGGCAACATCGTCACCCGGTCCTTTTCGCCCTTGCCCTCGCGCACCAGGATCTGGCGATAGGCGAAGTCCACGTCCTTCACCCGCAGCCGCAAACACTCCATCAGCCGTAAGCCGCAGCCATAGAGCAATCCCGCCATCAAGCCGTGAATGCCGTCGAGTTGCGCGAACAAAGCCGCCACCTCGCCCGGGGACAACACCACCGGCAAGCGTATCGGCCGTTTCGCGCGCACCATGGTGTCTAGCCAAGGCAGATCGATGCCCATGACCTGCTTGTACAAGAACAGCAACGACGCGAGCGCCTGATTCTGCGTCGCGGCAGCGACATTGCGTTCGACCGCAAGATGGCTCAGAAAAGCGCTCACCTCCGCTTCGCCAAGAGAGACCGGATGGCGCTTGCCGCTCCAGAAGATGAAGCGCTTGATCCAATGAACATACGCCTCCTCGGTACGGCGGCTGTAATGCAGTTGGCGTATCGCGTCGTGCACCTGCTGCAGCAAGCGAGGTTTTTGCCCGCGCAAGGTTTCGGGTCCTGTTAGATCAGACACTTAGCCCTCGAATAACCAACTAACACGAACTGTATATTTGTACAGTATAACTAACCGTGTTGTTTTTGCAAGTTATTTTCGCGGAGCGTAGACTGAGCCTGTGTGTTATTTGGTTTTTAGGCAAATGATTGAACGTTA
>QYQC01000180.1 GCA_007280315.1 Betaproteobacteria bacterium
AGGTTCTCGAAGAACGCCAGATCCTCCTTTAACCGGGCATTTTCGTCTTCCAGCGTCTTTACCTGTCTCCCTAATTGGGTCTGGGCGGTGCGCTCGATCTGCAGCTTGCTTTCGCTGGCGTTGACGCTTGCGCGCAGCGCCGCAACTTCTGTAGTCAATCGGCCTGCGCGCTCGCGCAGCTGCGATAACTCCTGCTCCGCTTCGCTGCTGTCAAAACCGGCAAAGCGCCGTCCGGCATCGTAGATCCAGGCCGCCAGTGCGAATGAACAGGACAGTACGACAACCAGGCCGAGCGTGCGCCAGTACCAAGCGACATGGGTCTGCACCATCATGCGCGGCGCCGAGATGCCGAATCGCCGGCGGAACTGTTTCAACAGATTCGGCGGCATTGCGGCGACTACGGAAGAACCGGAACGTGTCCCAGGCCCAGAGACTCGTCCAGACCGAACATCAGGTTCATATTCTGTACTGCCTGGCCCGAAGCGCCTTTGACCAGATTGTCGATGACCGAAAGCACCACCAGGGTGTCGCCGCCCTGCGGCCGGTGCACTGCAATGCGACAGGTGTTGGCGGCACGCACCGAGCGCGTGTCCGGATGGCTGCCCGGCGGCATCACATCGACAAAGGGCTCGCGCGCATAGCGTTCTTCGAACAGTTTCTGGAAATCGAGCTCGCGCGTGACCCGCGCGTACAGCGTGGCATGAATGCCGCGGATCATCGGCGTAAGGTGCGGCACGAACGTAAGGCCGATCTCACGGCCGATGATTTGCGCCATGTACTGGACGATCTCGACGCCGTGGCGGTGCCCCGGCACGCCGTAGGCTTTGAAATTGTCCGAAGCCTCGGAGAACAGGATATGCGTTTCCGCTTTGCGCCCGGCTCCGCTCACTCCCGACTTGGCATCGGCGATCAGATGTCCCGCATCGACAGCGCCGGCCTCGAGCAATGGCAGAAAGCCAAGTTGCACCGCGGTGGGATAGCAACCCGGGTTTGCGACGATGCGCGCCTTGCGGATGGCATCGCGATTGACCTCGGGCAGACCATAGACCGCCTGCGGTATCAGTTCGGGACAGGCGTGCTTCACTTTGTACCACTTCTCCCACTCGGCCACGTTCTGAATGCGGAAATCAGCGGAAATATCGATGAGTCGCACGCCGGCGTCAACCAGTTGGCGCGCGTCATTCATGGCTACGGCGTGAGGCGTGGCGAAGAACACGACGTCGCATTGATCCAGCGCCGCCGCGGTTGGGTCGCAGAACGCCAGGTCGACATGACCGCGCAGGCTGGGAAACAATTCGCTGACTGCCAAGCCCGCTTCCTTGCGCGAGGTGATCGCCCGCAATTCGGCCTGCGGGTGCTGCGCCAGGATGCGCAACAACTCCACGCCGGTATATCCAGTGCCTCCAACCACGCCTATCTTGATCATTTCCCGCTCCGAAGGTGACCTCTAGTCTAGCAGCCAGGAATTGCCACGAGCAAAAAACAAAAGCCGCCTCGAAGGGCGGCTTTTGATTGACTACCTGGGCCGGGATTACCGCTTGGAGAACTGCTTTGCACGCCGCGCCTTGTGCAAGCCCACCTTCTTACGTTCGACCTCTCGCGCATCTCGCGTCACCAACCCTGCCTTCGACAGCACCGGCTTGAGCGCGGGATCGTATTCGATCAAGGCGCGGGTAAGGCCGTGGCGCACCGCACCCGCCTGACCGGACTCGCCGCCGCCATCGACGTTGACTTTGATATCAAAGGTCTGCAGATGATCGGTCAGAACAAGGGGTTGGCGCACTACCATGCGACCGGTTTCGCGGGCAAAGTATTCGTCCAGCGCCTTATCGTTGACGACGAACTTACCCTTGCCGGGTTTGATAAACACCCGCGCCACCGAGGTCTTGCGACGCCCGGTACCGTAGTTGTAACTAATCTCAGCCATTGATTAAATCTCCAGCGCTTTGGGTTGCTGTGCAACGTGCGGATGCTCGCCGTCGGGGTACACCTTCAGTTTCTTGAACATGGCGTAACCCAGCGGGCCTTTGGGCAACATGCCCTTGACCGCTTTTTCCAGGGCCCGCCCCGGAAACCGTGCCTGCATTTTGCCGAAGTTCGTCTGCGAAATGCCGCCGGGATAGCCGCTGTGTCGATAATAAATCTTGTCGTCCGACTTCGCGCCCGTTACCCGCAGTTTGGCCGCATTGACGACAACGATGAAATCGCCGGTATCGACGTGAGGCGTGTAAATGACTTTGTGCTTGCCACGCAGGCGCCGCGCGACCTCGGTCGCGACACGCCCAAGCACTTTGTCGGTGGCGTCGATCACGAACCAGTCGTGCTGGACTTCATGTGGCTTGGCGGAAAATGTTTTCATTGAGGGAAACGGCTACGCGGAAAAGGGCGTGATTGTATGTCAGGGACCACTCAGTGTCAAACGAAGCGCCGCCACTGACGTCGGATTCGAAGCAAAAAAAAGCGCAACTCCGGGGAGTTGCGCTGAATCCACCAAAGGGAGGAGGGTGGAGGAGACAAGCTTCAACACTGATTCGAATGCCATCCATCAATGTTCAAGCTTGGACTAATTGTACACATCTGCTTTGCTGCGATGCAAGATTTTTTTCGCGCAGTGCGAGCAAAAATTTCAATGGGGGCATCGAAACGAATCATTATATTTTATGTATTTGAAATATAATAGTAATTCATGTTATTTATAACCGGTATCAGCACTAGAAATAATACCGAATAACACCTGGCTAAATCTTGATTTTTAAAGCATTGCCGTGTCGCACAACTCGACCGCTAGCGCCAGCGAAAAGCAACGGAATACAATGCGCGCTGGCACGCAGATTTGCGCCTGAACAACATTTCGTCCCGACCAGAGCCTGAGGGACGGACGCACTTGCGTATTTGACGCCGACCACAGGGACCTGAATTATGGAATGCACAGTGAAGTGGATCGACGGCGTGAGCTTCGTCGCAGAAACAGGCAGTGGCCACGCTGTGGTTATGGACGGCGCAATCGAAGGCGGCGGTCGCAATCTCGGTCCGCGGCCTATGGAAATGGTGTTGCTCGGCACCGGCGGATGCAGCGCCTACGACGTTGTCGTCATCCTGAAAAAAGCGGGCAGGCGGTCAGCGACTGCAGCGTCGAGCTAAAAGCCGAGCGCGCCGAAACCGATCCAAAAATCTTCACCCGCATCCACATGCATTTTATTTTGCGCGGCAGGAACCTGAAAAAATCGATGGTGGAATCCGCGATCAAGCTTTCGCACCAGAAATACTGCTCCGCTACCATCATGCTGGGCAAGACTGCCCAGATCACCCACGACTACGAGATCGTTGCCGATTGAACGCCGATTCGGTTGCTCCGGATTGGTCCCGATTCAGACCCAATAGGAAACCTGCGTCATCAACCGCGCCGATATCCGCATCGCGCGCTTCGCCGCATCGGGCAACTCGGCTGCGCCCAGGGCATAGGCGGTTCGCGCGTGCGCGCTTTCGTCCTGTTTCATCTGCACCACAATGGCGCGGGTTTTCGCGTCCTGCGGCGCGAGGCGCTGCAGATGCCCGCCCAAGTGAAGCTCGACCTGACGTTCAGTCTCAGCCAGAAAACCCAGGTTCCAGCGCGTGCCGAACATGCCCGCGGCGTAGCCCAGCGCGAGAGAGCCGACATACCAAAGCGGATTGAGCAGACTCAGGCGCCCGCCCAGTTCGTTCACACGTTGCTCTGCCCAGGCCAGATGCTCGGTTTCCTCGCGCGCGGCCTGCTCCAATGCGCGCGTAACCGTAGCGTCCTCACAGGACAGCGCCTGCCCCTGATACAGGGCTTGCGCGCACACCTCGCCGCAGTGGTTCACACGCATCAGCGCCGCCGCATGGCGCTTTTCGGCGTCGGAGAGCTCTGCCTCCGCCAGCGTTCCACCAGGCAGCGGCCGCGCCGACACCGGCGTCGCCGCGAGCGTGCGCAGTGCCTTGTCGAATTCCACGATCAGTCGGTCGAAGCTGCTTTCCATGGCGGCCATCCCGCATTGTAGCGGATAGGTGCCGCTCCGACGGTAGGCAGTCAAACAAGCCAAAGATCAGCGGGATCACTCGGTTGTGTTGCCCGCCATCGCGCTGATGTTGCAAAAAAACAACATTTTCGACGTATTGTGGCGCCGAGACGCATATAAAGGATGGCCCTGCGCCCGATATAGGTGAAAATGCAACCAGCAACTCCCAAGCGGGGGGAGCGAAAAAAGCGCGGTAGCAGTGGCCAACCACGTGGTGTCATTGATACCAAGCTCTATTCAAACTTTAAGGAGATTATCAGCATGCAAAAGAAACTCATCGCTCTGGCAGTCGCGAGCCTTGTGTCGGCGCCGGTGTTTGCGCAGTCGCAGGTCAGCGTCTACGGGGTTATCGACCAGGCTATCGATTCTGGTAACTACGGTGGCACGATTGGAAGCGTATCCCGCCTGACGGGCAGCGGCTACACCACAGAGCGCCTTGGCTTCAAAGGCAGCGAAGACATGGGCAACGGCATGAAAGCCAATTTCATTCTGGAACTCGGTCAGCGTACCGATACCGGCATGCTGGACAATGCCAACAACCAGTTGTTTCAGCGTGCCGCCACCGTCGGTCTGAGCGGCGGCTGGGGCAGCGTGAACTTCGGTCGCCAGTACACGCCGGTGTTTAGCATCCAGGCCGGTAACGACATTTTCCGCGTTGCGGGTATCGGTTCGGCTTACTCGCTGACCAACACCGGCGTGACACGCGCCAACAACTCGGTTCGTTACGACTCGAACAGCATGAACGGCTTCACCTTTGCCGGCATGTACACCTTCGGCGATACCGGCACCGCTTCGGTTTATCAGGAGAACACGGTCGCCGCCAACCCGAAAGATCAGGGACGCCATATCGGCCTGAACCTGCGTTATGCCAATGGCCCGATGGCCCTCGGCATGGGCTGGGGCGGCCAGAAGAACATGGGCGTAGTCGCACCCGCCACTGTTAATACGACGAAAACCACGTCGTTCATTGGCTCGTATGACTTCAAGGTCGTCGCGGTCAATGCCGGCTGGCAGTCTGTCAACAACGATGTGAGCCCGACCAGGACGGTAGATGCGCGCGTATGGAACATCGGCGCGACCATTCCCGTGCTGGGCAAGGACTCGATCAAGATCGCCTACCGCAACTTCCATAACAAGCTGCTTACCTCGGCCGACGCCAAGCTGCTGTCGCTGGGCTATGTGCATCCGATGTCCAAGCGTACGACCCTGTACGG
>QYQC01000062.1 GCA_007280315.1 Betaproteobacteria bacterium
GCGTATGCGCCCATCGCGGCCTGCACGGCCTTGGCGTCTATGCGTGGTGGCAGCACGAATTCTCCTGCTTGATGATTATGCAAACAAACCGGCCGAAGCCGGGAGACGCGGCGCCGCCGCCCGCCACGCGCCTACATTTTCTTGTATTTTTCGATCAGGCTGCGCGCGCTGTCGAGCAGGGCCTTGCCATTGGCGCCCTTTGCCGTGACGTCGCTGACCCAGCCGTCGATTACCGGCTGCGCGGCTTTCTTCCAGTTCTCGATTTCGGCCGCAGGTACGGTATTGAAGGTATTTCCCCGCGCCACCGCCGGTTTCCTGCCCGTCGCATCGCCTCCCTCGAACATCAGTCCGATCCACTGGGAAAAGGCGGCGCCGCTGTTGGCATCGAGCACTTTTTTTGCGTCCGGCGGCAGGCTGTCATATTTCGCCTTGTTCATGGCAAGGATGAAAGCCGACGTATACACTGCCGGCTCCGAGGGATCGGTCTCGCTGTGGAACTTGACCAATTCCTCCACCTTTATCGTTGGCACCACCTCCCAGGGGATCACGCCACCGTCGATCACGCCCTTGGCCAAGGCTTCCGGCAGCTGCGGCACCGGCATGCCGACTGGCGTGGCGCCGAATGCGGCGAGCATTTTGTTGGTCTGGCGCGTGGGCGCGCGCAGCTTCAGGCCCTTGAAGTCGGCCAGGGTCTTGATCGGCTTGTTTACCATGTGGAACACGCCCGGGCCGTGCACGTGATATGCGAGCGCATGCACGTCCTTGAACTCGGCCTGGTCATTCGCCTGAACCCAGTCCCACAGCGCGCGGCTGCTGCCTTCGGTGTTGCGCATCATGAACGGCAGCTCGAACACCTCGATCAGCGGGAAGCGGCCCGCGGTGTAGCCCGGCAGCGTCCAGACGATGTCGGCGACCCCGTCCTTGGCCTGGTCATACAACTGCGGTGGCGTGCCCCCGAGCTGCATCGACGGGTAAATCTGGCATTTCAACTTGCCGCCCGATTCCTTGTTTATCTTGTCGCACCAGGGCACCAGAACTTTCGCGTGTATGGTGGACGGCGGCGGCAGGAAATGCGCTACCTTGAGTATGATTTCCTGTGCCTGCGCCTGAGTAACCGCCGCAAGCAGCGCGGCGAGTCCCAGTGTTACGGTCAATTTTTTCATTTCAGTCTCCTCTTCTCCCGGCGCCGCCCGGCGGGCGGCGTTGATGCCAACACTCCCTGCTGGCGGGGTTGCTCCTAGCTGTGACACCATTCAAAAAAATATTTGGCCATTTCTACCAGCGTTGGCAGTGGCGCAGGCCGCTACCGGCGCGCACGCGACCAACCCTGCCGTGCCCCCCGGAATTGGCACACAATAACATAGAGGTCCTACCGCGCCCCCCTATCGTCCCGGGCACAATCAGCATGTGCATAAGGGGAAAACTGCTCATGCGACGCCTCCCAAGTGCTGTTCCTTGAGCTTTCGCCGTTGCAGCTTGCCGGTGGCGCTGAGCGGTAGTTCACTTACCCATTTCACCAGCCGCGGCCGTTTGAGTTTCGGCAAGGCAGCAATGCCGGCCTCCATGCGTTCGCGCGCCTCTGTCTCCTGCCCCGGCGCGGCGACCGCGAACAAAGCGATAGAAACCAGGCCTTCGGCGTTATCAAAACCGACCGCCGCCAGGCCCTCCACACAGCCCGCGATGGCGCCGAGCAGCGCCTGCTCGACGTCCAGAACGCTGACCCACTGGCCCGATATCTTCAGCATATCGTCGTCCCGTCCGCACAGTTCCAGCATCCCATCGTCACGCCGCCGGAACAAATCCCCCGGCGAAAACGAACCGTTGGAAAAGCTGTCGCGCTCCGCCTCGGGGCGCTGCCAGTATCCAAGCGCGATCGAAGGATGGCGCAGCCACAGCCGTTGCGGCGCCGCGAGGTCGCCCGTCTCGCGCATGCGATATTCCAGCCGCGGCGAAGGTTTCAGCAGCGCGGTTTCGTCATCACTGTAAAATACCAGAACAATGGTTTCCGACGCGCCGTAACCCGAAACCGGTGCCACGCCGGTGGCTTCGCGCCATGCCCGCCGCACGGCCGCGGGCATGGCTTCGCCGGCTGAGCCATAGCGCGTTACGCCGGCCGCCGCGATTCGCGCGGCCACACCAGCCTGCAACATTTTGAGATACAGCGTCGGCACGGAAAACAGTACCGTCGGCCGGTGGCGTTCAACCACCGCCGCCACGCTCTCGGCGGTCGGCCATTCACTGTCCAGGATTACCGTGGCGCCGAGCCGCAGGCCCGCGCAAAGGCTGTTACCCAATGCGTAGGCAAAAAACATCTTGGATGAGGCGTAGATCCGATCCTGCGCGCCAAGGCCGAGGATGTCACGGGCGAAATCCGCGCTCGCGATCACGCCGCGCTGCGCGTGCCTGACCGCTTTCGGCACACCGGTGGTGCCGGAGGTATACACCCACAGCGCCTCTTCGTCGTCAGCCGACTGGGCGGCAGGCGCCGGCAGCACCGCCCCCAGATCGCTATTCCATTGCTCGTCGTTTACCAGCTGCGGCGGGTCCGCAATATTGGCGAGCAGTGGTTCCAGCAGGGCGCAAGAACTTTTGTTGCACCAAATGAAGCGCGCGCCGGATTCAGCCAACACCAGCGACAGCTCGCGCTCGAACAGGCGCGAATTCAGGCCGACGGCAACACCACCGGCCCAGATTGTGCCCAGATAGGCGATCACCCAGGCAATGCTGTCCGGCGCGAACACCAGTACGCGTTCGCCCTGTTTTAGTCCACGTTCACGCCAGGCGCCGGCCGCTCGGGCTACCGCGTCGCGCAATTCGCCGTAACTCATGCTGTGCGCGCCGCATTCCAGCGCGGTCGCCCCGGAATCCCCGGTAGCGAGCAGATACGCGGCAGCGTTCATGCGCGGCGACGCATCCCTCTAGCGCGGAGCCACCACGCTTACGCGCAACTCGCCCAGCCCATCGATACCGGCGACGAGTTCATCACCAGCCTTGGCTGCGCCGACTCCTGCGGGTGTGCCGGTAAAGATGACATCGCCGGCTTCGAGCCTGTAGTACTGCGTCAGGAACGCTATCTGTTCGGGCACGCTCCAGATCATCTGGTCGATGTCGGATTGCTGCCGAAACTGGTCATTCACCTTGAGCCAAAGTTTGCCCTTAGACGGGTGGCCCATCTTGCTTGCCGGCGTGACCGGTCCGCAAGGTGCGGCCTGGTCGAAATCCTTGCCGAAACTCCATGGACGGCCTTTGTCCTTACCCTGCTGCTGCAAGTCGCGGCGGGTCATGTCCAGACCAATCGCATAGCCCCAGACATGATCGTTGGCGCGCTCGGCGGCGATCTTGTAACCGCCCTTGCCGATCACGGCGACCATCTCCGTCTCCCAGTGATAATTGCTGGTCATCGGCGGGTAGTGAACCTTGCCGCTCTCTCCCGCGCCGACGGCCATCAGATCATGCGCTGCCTTGCAGAAAAAAAACGGCTGCTCGCGACCATCGCCGCCCATCTCCTTCTGGTGCTCGACATAGTTGCGGCCGACGCAAAATATGCGCCGCACCGGAAAACGGTCGCTGGAACCGATCACCGACAGTGAAGGCTGTTGCCACATTTCGACGACGTAATTCAATGCTTGCTCCTTATCTAAAATGCCGGACGCTTCCGGTCGGTAACCCGGAGGGACCAAAAATCCCGCCGATGACAGGCCGCGGCGCTAGTGACTGGCGTGCGCTCCCCCGCCTGATTTTCCACACCCCCCTTTCCGCGTGGTTACTTGCCTTTTTACCACAAGTCATGTAAATTTTGCAATACTGAATGAATATTCATTCAGTTTGATTTGGGACGACGCTGCGCTGCCGGACAATTCCTCGGGTCCGGCGCGGCGCGAACGCGTTGCATACGCCACATCGGGCTGAATGGTTTCGAAAACCGGGCGGGAGCGGCAGTCGGCCGGCAGCGGCAGGCTGAACAGCGAACGGCAAACTTTCTACTTTGATTGCGGAGAACGAAGATGCGACTGAACGGCAAGACTGCGGTGATCACCGGGGCGGCCTCGGGGATAGGGCGGGCGACCGCGGAAACCCTGGCGCAGGCCGGGGCGCATGTGTTACTGGGCGACATCGCGGTGGAAGCGGGTGAACAGGTTGCCGCAGCGATTCGCGCCTCGGGTTCGGGTGCCGACTTCGTGCGGCTCGATGTGACCGACCTCGGTTCGATCGAAGCGTTCAAAGGCGCCGCCTACAAGCTGCGCCCGCACGTCGACATCGTCGTCAATGTCGCCGGCTGGGGAAAAGCGGAAGCGTTCGTGAAGAACAGTCCGGAATTCTGGCGCAAGGTCATCGACCTCAATCTGCTAGGGCCGATCGCGGTGACGCGCGCATTCCTCGATGCGATGATCGAGCACAAGGCGGGCAAGATCGTCACCGTTTCCAGCGACGCAGGCCGGGTCGGCAGCCTGGGCGAGTCGGTCTATTCCGGCGCCAAGGGCGGGGCAATAGCGTTTACAAAATCGCTGGCGCGGGAAATGGCACGCTTCAACATCAACGTGAATTGCGTCTGCCCCGGTCCGACCGACACGCCGCTTCTGGCCGCGGTGCCGGAAAAAATCCGCGAAGCCTTCGTTCGCGTCACGCCCATGGGCCGGCTGGCAAAGGCTTCTGAAATTGCCGACGCCGTATTGTTCTTTGCCAGCGACCGGTCGGCTTTCGTTACCGGTCAAACCCTGAGCGTAAGCGGCGGACTCACATTGGCCGGTTGACGACACCCACTTTAATCAACAGCAACACGGAGAATCTCATGTACAAACTCAAAGCCGCCGAGTGGCGCCCGCAGCATTTCAAATGGGAAGTTAGGGATCGCGTCGGCACCGTCACGTTGAACCGTCCCGAGCGCAAGAACCCGCTTACGCTGGAAAGTTACGCGGAACTACGCGATACCTTCCACAAACTGCAGTACGCCGAGGACGTGCGCGTAGTGGTATTCACCGGCGAAGGCGGCAATTTCTGCTCCGGCGGTGACGTGCACGACATTATCGGCCCGCTGACCAGGATGGACATGAACGGATTGATGGCGTTTACCCGCATGACTGGAAATCTGGTGAAAGAGATGCGCACCTGCCCGCAGCCCATTATCGCCGCTGTCGACGGGATCAGCGCCGGCGCCGGGGCGATCATTCCGATGGCAAGCGACCTGCGCTACGGCACGCCTGAATGCAAGACGGCGTTCCTGTTCGTGCGCGTCGGCCTGGCCGGCTGCGACATGGGCGCCTGCGCGATTCTGCCCCGCCTCATCGGGCACGGCCGCGCGTCGGAACTGTTCTACACCGGGCGTGCCATGACCGCCCAGGAGGGCCACGCCTGGGGCTATTTCAACGAACTGGTGCCCAAAGACAAGCTGCTGGAGCGCGCGCAGACGATGGCAAAGGAAATTGCGGATGGGCCGATTTTCGCCCATTCCATGACCAAGAAATGCCTGCATCAGGAATGGAACCAGACCATTGAGCAGGCGCTCGAAACCGAGGCCGAGGCGCAGGCGATATGCATGCAGACCAAGGATTTCACGCGCGCGTACAACGCGTTCGTCGCCAAGCAGAAACCGGTGTTCGAGGGCAATTGAGAAGCCGGTCCGCCAAAACCGAAACGTCCCCTCGTTGGCCAGGGCTCGGGAACATGCTGCTTCTCCGCGCAACAGGCGTTAGATGAAATCACCTGGACATGTTGCAAGCCTGGTCACCGACGCCAAGCTGGTAGGAGAGCGGCGCGCACAAATCCTGCGCGCGGCGGTGAAGCTGTTTTCGGGCGAAGGCTACTACACCACCACCATCTCGCAGATCGCCCGGGAAGCCGGCGTGAGCACCGGCCTGATTTACCAGTATTTCGGCGACAAGGACGACGTTCTGTTTCTTTCGCTCAAGCTGGTACTTGAAACCTACGAAAAGGAAATCCCACCGCGCCTGGCGGAGGTCAAACATCCGGTGGAACGGCTATGCATGGCATTGTGGGCCTATTGCACTATCGTTGACCGGTTGCGCGAAGCAACGGTCTTGGCCTATCGCTCGACCAAGTCGCTGCGTGCCGACCGCAGAAGCCTGGTCAAACAGGACGAACTGCGCACAAACCGCCTGCTGCACGACTGCCTGCGCGCCTGCATCGCCGGAGGCTACATGCGCCAGGTAAACGAGTACCTTTTGGTCTATCAATACGTGACCTTCTGCCACGCCTGGGCACTGAAACACTGGGCTTTGCGCGACAAGTTCGGCCTGGGCAAGTACGTGTCCGAAGGCATAGGGCTGCTGGTCGAGCCCTTTCTCACTGCAAAGGGTCGGGTGACACTGGCCGCAATGCGCAGACGCACGGCCAATTTCACGCGTAGCGTCACCGCGACGAAACCAGCGAAGCGCGCGCGCGCTGCGTGAGGCTGCGCCCCTGTCCCTACGCTGACCGGTGGATTTTGCGGCGTCCGGGAAACGAAACGGGCAGCCCAGAGGCTGCCCGTGTGACGAATTCCGCTCCGGCAGGAGCGGTTAATTGCGCCTACTCACATGTGATACGCAGTTTCTCCATGTGAGGTGACGTCAAGGCCTTCACGCTCCTGTTCTTCCGGCACGCGCAGGCCGATGAGCTTGTCGACGATCCAGAACGCGATGAACGCCACCACGCCTGACCAGATAATCGTGGTGATCACGCCGGTCGCCTGGATCGTTACCTGATCCATGATCGAATAATCGGCGGCAGTTTTATTGGCGACGTAGTCGTAGATACCGCTGCCGCCCAGGATAGGCGCCGCAAATACGCCGGTGCCCAGTGCGCCGATGATGCCGCCGACGCCGTGCACACCAAATACATCGAGCGAATCATCGGCACCCAACATGCGCTTCAGGCCGCTCACCCCCCACAGGCACAGCGCACCGGCGATGACGCCGAGCGCGATGGCGCCCATCGGGCCGACAAAACCGCAGGCCGGGGTGATCGCCACCAGGCCCGCTACCGCGCCCGAGGCGCCGCCCAGCATCGATGGCCGGCCCTTGAACATGTTCTCGAAGAACAACCAGGACAGCGTTGCCGCAGCAGTCGCAACCAGGGTGTTGATGAAGGCCAGTGCGGCGGTTCCGGTGGCTTCGAGGTTGGAACCCGCATTGAAGCCGAACCAGCCTACCCACAGGAGCGCCGCGCCGACCATCGTAAGCGTGAGGCTGTGCGGTGTCATCGCCTCCTTCTGGTAGCCGATGCGTTTGCCAACCACATATGCGCCAACGAGGGCCGCGATACCGGCATTGATGTGCACCACCGTCCCTCCCGCAAAATCGAGCGCGCCCTTCTGGAACAGCCACCCCGCAGCCGCGGTGGCCTTTTCCGCCGCTGCCGCGTCGGTGAACGCGTCCGGTCCGGGCCAGAACCAGACCATGTGCGCCATCGGCAGGTAGGCAAAAGTAAACCAGATCGCCAGGAACAGCAGTACTGCGGAAAACTTGACCCGCTCGACAAAGGCACCGACGATCAGACACGGCGTGATGGCGGCGAAAGTGAGTTGGAACGCCACGTAGATATATTCCGGGATGACCACGCCCTTGCTGAAGGTCGCCGCAGTGGAATCGGCCGTGATTCCGGAGAGGAACAGGCGCGAGAAGCCGCCAAAGAACGGGTTACCTTCGGTAAATGCGATGCTGTAGCCGTAGAACACCCATAGCACGCTGATCATGCAGAAGGTAACGAACACCTGCATCAGTACCGACAGCATGTTCTTGGCGCGCACCAGTCCGCCGTAGAACAGCGCTAGTCCCGGGATGGTCATCAGGATTACCAGCACCGTGGCGACGATCATCCACGCCGTGTCGCCCTTGTTGGGCACCGGTGCAGGCGCTGCCGCTGCCGCGGCGGCCGCCGGAGCGGCAACTGCTGCCACTGGTGCGGCCGCCTCTGGCTTGGCTTCGGCCTGTTTTGCCTCTGTCGCGGGAGCGGCCGCTTTGTCCTGCGCGATGACCGGCGCGGCCAGGCTGCAGGCGCCGAATAGAGCGAGTAACGCTATCAATTTTTTCATCTTGCATCTCCCTAGAGCGCGTCCGCGCCGGTCTCACCGGTGCGTATGCGAATGACCTGCGTGAGCTCGAATACGAAAATCTTGCCGTCGCCGATCTTGCCGGTACTGGCGGATTTTTCGATGGCCTCTATCGCCTGTTCGAGCAGCTCCGTTTTGATCGCCGCCTCGATTTTTACTTTAGGCAGGAAGTCGACCACGTACTCCGCGCCGCGGTACAACTCGGTATGGCCTTTTTGCCGGCCGAATCCCTTTACCTCGGTCACGGTTATGCCCTGCACGCCGATAGCGGACAGGGCCTCCCGTACCTCATCAAGCTTGAACGGCTTGATAATTGCTGTAACTAGTTTCATGAGTGCTCCCTTGTCGAGATAGGGCCGGGAGGAAAGACTTCCCGGCCCAAAGTTCAAATCAGAAGGACTTGCTTGCCGAGAGCACCAGCGTGCTGTTGGCGGCATTCTTGGTTGCGACACCCGCAACGAACGGGAGCTTGTTGGCGAAGCAGTAGTAACCCGGATTGGTCAGATCGCAACTGCCCTTGCCGTTGGTGCCAATATAGGATGCAGCCAGCACCCAGCCGCTGATGTCCTTGGTCAGACCGAGCTTCCAATCGGTGTAGTCGGCTTTGGTCGCGTCAGTTCCGATATCCCAGTTCTTGAGCTTGAAAGATCCGAGGTGGCCGTTGATTCCCCAGCCATCGCCCAGATCATGGGTTGCAGCAATTTCGAGGTAATGCGAGCCCTTGGTCCCTGGCTGGGAGAAATAATCGCCGACTGAATGCGAGTACTTCGCCGACAGAAATTTCCACGACCCGCCGATGTAGATTTCCTTGTTGTCCACGCGTCCGGTATGCGTAGCACCACCGGGTTTGGGGCTGGTTATTGCGGTCCCTACCGTCCTGTTGGCATCGGTGCCGGGGTAGTAGTAATAGATCGCGCCCACATCAAGGCCCCAGTCACCCCAGGATTTCTTCAAGCCGCCGTAAAAATCCATTTCCAGGTTGCCGGCCGGAAACCCTGCGCCCTCGCTCACATTGGAGTTCCAGTTGCCGAGATAGATGCCGCTTGAATGCGCGTAGTCGATTCCGCCCTGAAGCGCAGGCTGCTTGAAGGTCTGCGAAATGGCGCGAAACCGATACTCGGAGAACAGACCGATATTGCCGCTAATCGTATGGGGCGACGGCGCGGCCGACGGCGCCGTTTGGGCCGACGCGGTCACCGGCAGGAAGAACACGGCTGACACCGCCGAGGCGAGCAGTAGTTTGCGCATGACAATATCCCTTATCAAAGTTAAAAAAGAATGTTTCGTACAACTCGTTAGCACGGCCTGTGCCAGTTTTTTAGTTTCATTATTTCAATGGCTTGCGGCGGTGGGGTAGCCGCATGATTATTCCTGTGCATTCAATTGGTGCGGGGCTGCATCGAATCGCACCGTGTGAGTGCTATCAGCCGCTTCCCGTGCTGGCGCGTTATGTCCAGCGTGATAGACTCGAAAAACAACGGAAGAAACGGGAGACCTGTATGCAGCAAAACCGCTTGTTTGAAGAATTGAGCGGCAAGATCGGCGCGCTATTGGCGCAAAGCCCGGCGAAAGACGTTGAGAAGAACGTGCGTGCGCTGCTGGCGAGTTTCTTTGCCAGGCTGGACCTGGTGACACGCGAAGAATTCGACGTTCAGGCCCGGCTGCTCGCCCGTTCGCGTGAACAGCTCGGCGCACTGGAAGCGCAGGTCGCCGAGCTCGAAGCCAGGGTCGCCAAACCGAAATCCTGACCGGCATGTCGCTCGCCGTGCTGCACAGCCGCGCGCTTGCCGGCATGGACGCGCCCGAGGTCACTGTTGAAGTCCATATTTCGGGTGGGCTGCCCAGCTTTACCATCGTAGGGTTACCCGAGACCGAAGTAAAAGAAGCGCGCGATCGGGTGCGCGCGGCGCTGGTAAACGCGCACTTCGAATTTCCCGCGCGCCGCCTCACTGTCAACCTCGCCCCGGCCGACCTGCGGAAGGAAAGCGGGCGTTTCGACTTGCCCATCGCTCTCGGCATCCTTGCCGCCTCCGGACAATTGCCCCTGAATCAGCTCGCGGAATATGAATTCGCCGGCGAACTTTCACTCACCGGAGATTTGCGCCCGATCCGCGGCGCGCTGGCGATGACTTACTCGGCATACCGCAGCGGGCGCGCATTTGTATTGCCCCGCGCGAGTGCAAGGGAGGCAAGTCTGGTTCGCGCCGCCCGCATCCTGCCGGCGAACACTTTGCTCGAGGTCTGCGCGCATCTGGCGCGAAGAGAAAGTCTGCAACCGTACGTCGCGGAATCCGCGGCCGCAGCCGAGCCCGACTATCCCGATCTCGCCGACGTCAAAGGCCAGGTGCAGGCAAAACGCGCGCTTGAAATTGCCGCGGCCGGCGGACACAGCCTTCTCATGGCAGGACCGCCCGGAACAGGAAAGTCGATGCTCGCGGCGCGCGTCGCCGGAATACTCCCGCCAATGAGCGACGTCGAGGCACTGGAGTCGGCTGCACTGCAGTCACTGGGCTCGGGCGGGTTTCGGCTGGAGCAGTTCCGCCGCCGGCCGTTTCGCGCCCCGCACC
>QYQC01000022.1 GCA_007280315.1 Betaproteobacteria bacterium
GCGTATGCCTGGGGATGGGACGGCGCAGTTGCCGGCGGCGGCGGCGGCGGCGGTTTTGCAGTGGCGGGCGAGCCGGGCGCGAACGGCCATCCGGTCCTGCCGCATCACTGGGACGGCAATAGTTGGGTTGATGATCCTCCGGCGATTCAACAGCCAGGCGGTGACGGCGGAGCAGCCTATTCCGCATTTTCCATCCTCAGCGGAGGCGGTGGCGGCGGCGCCGGCGGCAGCGGAACAACCTGGGGAGGCTACGCCGCCGCCGGCGGTAACGGCGGCAACGGCGGCGGCGCCGTATTCTTTGTCGCCGGCGGCGATTTCACCATTACTGCAAACGGTTCGATTCGCGCCGATGGCAACGCCGCCCCGTATTTTGACGGCGGCAGCTTCGAGGCGAGCGGCGGTGGCGGGGCAGGCGGCTACATTGCGTTCAACATCGCAGGAAGCTGGCAGAACGATGGCACGGTGTCCGCGCGCGGGGGGGCGGGAACCTACAACGGCGGATCGTTTCATCCCGTCGCGAATGGCGGCACCGCGCTTAACCTCAGGGACCAGATGGGCGGCGCCGGTTCCGGAGGTTATGTAGCAATCAATCCCGTCACGCTCGTCAATACCGGAACGATCGATGTCTCGGGCGGCATCACGGCCGTGTCTCCCGTGTATGGCGGTCGGGTGCGGCTGGATGCGCCTTCCATCGTCAACCTGGGACTAGTAACCGGTGCGACCGACACCGCTGCCACTTCGGCCATCGCCGCCTCGGCCATGACCCCGGGTGTACCCAAGATGGGCAGCGCAACTGCTGCCAACGCGAGCGCTACAGTCAGATTCGCCGCGCCGGGCAACAATGGCGGCGCTGCGATCACAGCGTACACCGTGATTTCGAGTCCTGGCGGAATCAGCGCAAGCGGCACGACCAGCCCGATTACACTCGTGGGCCTCGCGAATGGTAGCAGCTACACCTTCGCCGTGACGGCGACGAATGCTGCCGGAACCAGCGCCGCATCGGCCGCATCGAACAGCGTCGTTCCCTCGACCGGGCCTGGCGCGCCGACGATAGGCGCGGCAACGCGAGGCAACGCAAGCGCGACGGTAAGCTTCACCGCCCCGACCGACACCGGTGGTTCGGCAATCACTGCATACACGGTGAGCGCCAGTCCCGGCGGAAACGCGGTGAGCGCAACGGCGAGCCCGATCACCGTCGGCGGGCTCACCAACGGCACCGCCTACACGTTCACGGTTACCGCGACCAACGCAAACGGAACCAGCGCCGCTTCCGCGGCGTCGAACAGCGTCACACCGGCGACGGTCCCCGGCGCGCCCAATCTAGCCACTTGGGTCGCAGGCCTGGGCAGCGGCGGGGTGGCGGTTCATGACGGCGGCGCGAGTATCTATTTCGACGCGCCGTGGAACGGCGGGTCTGCGATCACCGGCTATACGCTTAGTTGCGGCAGCAAGACGGCAACTGCCGGCAGCAGTCCGATCACGGTAAGCGGTTTGACCAACGGCGTGAGCTACACCTGTTCAGTGGCGGCGTCCAATGCACTGGGGACCGGGGATGCTTCGGCGGCGTTTGCGCTCACGCCGCGAGGCGTGCCGGGCGCACCGATGATCGGCGCGGCGAGTGCGGGCGACTCCAGCGCGACGGTGAGTTTCACGGCGCCGTCCGACACCGGTGGTCTGCCGGTCGCGTTTTATACGGTGAGCGCCAGCCCCGGCGGATTTGCGTCGAGCGGCACCGCGAGCCCGATCACCGTCGCCGGCCTCGCCAATGGCACCGCCTACACGTTCAAGGTGACAGCGGCGAACGCGGCCGGAATCGGCGCGTCTTCGGCTGACTCGAACAGTGTTACGCCGGCGGCACCGCTGAACGCGCCAAGCGCCCCGACGATCACCGTAATTTCGGTCGGTAACGCCAGCGTGAACATCAATTTCCTTTCGCCCTTCAGCACGGGCGGCAGCGCCATAACCGGCTACCTGGCGAGTTGCCAGACTTCGACGGGCAGTGGCAATCCGATCACGGCAACCGGCACCGGCAGCCCGATTGCAGTGACCGGCCTTACTAACGGCACAAGCTACAATTGTTCGGTGTTGGCGACCAATGCGATTGGCAAGGGTGCGGCAACCTATGCGACGCCGGTCACGCCGCTGGGCGCGCCGGGAGCACCGACGATAGGCAGCGCGATTCCGGGCAACACCAGCGCGACGATCAGCTTTGCCGCGCCGGCCGACGACGGCGGTTCCGCGATCTGGAATTACACCGTGACCTCCAGCCCCGGCGGCTGGGTCGGAATAGGCACCAGTTCGCCCATCACCGTCAACGGTTTGCTCAACGGCATCGCCTACACGTTCAGCGTAAACGCGACGAACGGCAAAGGCATCGGGCCGTCCTCGGCGGCATCCAATAGCGTCACGCCGGGGAGCGCCACTCCGACCGGCCTACCCGGTGCGCCGACCATTACCGGCGTCGGCGTCAGCAGCGGCAACGCCAGCATTACGTTTACAGTGCCTGGCAGCAACGGCGGCAGCGCGATTACCGGCTACACGGCGACCTGTCAGACGGCAACGGGCGGCGGCAGTCGGACGGCGACGGGAGGCGGTAGTCCAATCGCCGTAACGGGCCTCGCAAACGGCACTACCTACATCTGTTTCGTGACAGCGGTGAATGCGCTCGGCGCGGGCGCGGCGGCCTACCCGATGATCGTTACGCCGCTTGCGCCGGTCACGGCGGACGGTACGGAATCCATATCTTTCGTAACCGGCTGGAATCTCGCAGGCAACGGCATGAGCGCGGCACTCGATGTCGCCACTGCCTTTGGCGACAATACCAAGGTAATGACGGTTTGGAAGTGGATCGCAGCGAAGAACGTTTGGGCGTTTTACACACCGTCGCTAGCCGGGCAGGCTTTGACCGACTACGCAGTCGCCAAGGGCTACGATCTGCTTGCGACGATCAATGCCGGCGAGGGTTTCTGGGTGAATGCGCTGACCCCGTTCGTGGTTTCTCTTTCCGGCAATCCGGTGCCGGCGAGTGCGTTCGCCGACAGCAATGTCACCGGCAACGCGCTGGCTGCGGGCTGGAGTCTGATTGCAGTCGGCGCCAGTCCGGCGCCACGCGCCTTCGTCAATACCATCGCGACGACGCAGCCGAGCTCACCGAACGTGGCATCGACGAGCAGCGTGACGACGCTGTGGGCCTGGAGTGCGGCTCAGACAGGCTGGTATTTTTACGCGCCCAGTCTGGATAACAGCGGCGCTCTCGCGAGTTACATCGCCACTAAGAGCTATCTTGATTTCGCCGCAACGAACAAGAAACTCAGCCCGAGTGACGGCTTCTGGGTGAACCATCCCTGAGCGTGTTCACTTTTCCTGCCGGCTCTGGCGCTACGCGGGGTGGTAAATCGCGGGAGATCGCGGACCTCAGCAGCGGCTGCAAGGACGCTTATGCACTTGCCTTGTATCCCAGAATCCGTGCAGGCAGGAACAGCACTGTCCGGAGCAGCGCGAACACGGCCTCGACGGCTATTCCGATCAAGCGAAACGGCAACGACAGAATCCACAGCAGCGGCCACAGCACCAAAGCGAGCAAGGCGAGAGGCCAGCAAAGTACAAGCAGGATGAGCCAGCCAATAAGGGTAAGCAGCGATCTCATCTGTTGCCTCGACTGGTCGAACAGGTCAATCCTGCCTGCTGCTGCGGTTCAATTGCTCGTCGCTACAACCTGGCCGGCATGCGCACGATGGCCGACAACCACTACCCGGGCGACGGGGAATTCAGCAACCTGTGACCTTGACGCCGTCACCACCACGCGCGGGATTGTCGAAACGCAAGCCGCAACAAGCGGAGCCGTCGACACCGGAGCGACCTGACCGTACTTGATCGCCGCAACCGCGGCGCCGGCGCCCAACGCCAGGATGAGGGTCAGGATTGGAATCAGGTTGTTCGCATTCATGGTCGTTCTCCGGTTGAATCCGTGTTCGATGAATGCATTGTGGGCAGGGACGCGGCCAGCCGCAACGGCGAAGCGACGAACTGCGGAATCTGCGGGTCAAACTGCGCTCCCGGCCGATAAATTGCCGCCCGGAAAGTTGCAAGGAGGCCATGCTCCCTATTCCCGGGCTACGGTCGCAGTCAAATATGGACGAAGAACCTGGACGTCGCAGTTCCGCCATGATCTGCCGCTGGCGATTTTTCTCCAAACCTGCCGCTGGTTCTGCGAAGTCACTCCGAAGCGGTCGCTGGGAAGGGAATGGTAAATGTTCGGGATTGAAAGTCGGGTGTGCAGTGCGGGCATTCGAGCTTTGCCGTCGCGTGGCACGCCCGCGTCCCGGTCGCATTGTCGCCCTCGTTCTCGAAAACGGACGCTGGCCGGGACGCCTTAGGTAGAACGTGTTACTCGATCACCTGATCGGCGCGCACCAAGAGGTACTTCAGCACCCTAGGGCCGAGCGCCCGTATTGCAATATCGGCGCGCTCGGTATAGCTGCCCAGATTTGCCGCGTCAGCCGAAGGTTCCCATGGCCCCCGGATATTTCACTTCCTCCAACTTCCCGGTGTCGACGTCGTAGATGAATCCACGTACCGTAATCGCGTCCGGTCCGCTCGTCGGGAGCCAAGGGTGATTCAGGATCGACGAAATCCCTCGCCGCACGTCCCATTCGAGGCGTTCTGTTTGCTTGTCACCGCGCGGGGCGTCAAGCGGTTCGATCGGGCCGCGGAAGGCATGAAACTGGGTCGGGGTCGATGCGCACTTCTTGCAACTCATGAAGGCGCGCGAAGTCGCTTGACCTAGCAACTTTTCGGCCGCCGGGTCGCCCTCCAAGCCCGCCTTGAGCAAATCATCAGTGAACGCAAGCATGCCGCAGCGGGTATGGTGAATCAGAATGATCTCGTTGGTGTTGAGCAGATGGTGCGAGATGATGAGACAGCGGATCGCATCGTCGGTCACCACACCCCCGGCGTTTCGGATGATGTGGGCATCGCCGGTTTGCAGGCCAAGCAGGTCCTCTACGTCCAGTCGCGCGTCCATGCAGGCCACGACCGCAACATGCTTGGCAGGGTTGATTGGCTGCTTTCCTGGGTAGGCGGACTTGTGTTCCGCCTTGCCACCAGCATACTGCTTGTTGTTTTGCAGGTACTGATCAGTGTTCACGTTTGCCATGGTCCCTCCTTCTATGAACTTACGGAGCCCGCAATCACAGCGTTCGTCGGGCTAGCTTATCCGCCCCGTTAGGGCGAGTTGACTATCCTATCTCAATCGCGAATCTTCGGAAACTCATTGCGGGGCAGCATTGCGGGGCAGCAGCGTGAAGGTTCTTTTCGGCGGCTGTTGTCATTCGTCCCCCATTATAACCATTAATTCGGCATGGTCGCCATGCGCCACGCAGTCAAGGAAATGTTCTACACGCTGCAAGGCGAAGGCGCCAACAGCGATCGGCCGACCGTGTTCCTGCGCTTCGCCGGCTGCAACCTGTGGTCGGCGCGCGAAACGGACCGGGCGGATGCCGTGTGCCGCTTCTGCGACACCGAGTTTGTCGGCACCAACGGCACGGGCGGCGGCAAGTTCGAAACGGCTGAAGCGCTGGCTGCTGTCGAAGCCATGCGGCCTGCGCCAGACACCGCGCGGCCCGCAAAACATTATTTAGAACGCGTGTCGAGCGCTAAGGATCAGGGACAGATTGCGCCGCGGGGCCGGCTCGAAAAAGCGGCCGTTGCCGTCGGCGACGATCACCGAGCCGATGTAAGCGCGATCGGTCAGGTTGTCGATGCGCAGCGTCTGCGATAAGCGCCAGCCGCCCGAATCCTGTGCGAAACCAAAGCGCAGGTTGGCGATGGTGTAGGCGGCGGCGGCGTCGCTGTTCTGGTCGTCCACGTACACCCTGCTATTGTGGCGCGCCTCGAGCACAGCCGAGAATCCGCTCGGCAAATGGCGCCATCGCAGTTCGGCGTAGAGCGAGCTGCGTGGTATTCCCGGGAGCCTGTTTCCCGCGGGCACCGTGACCGCTGGCGCGCCGCTGGCGAATGCCTCCGCGTAGCGCGCCTCGAGCGTCGTATAGGCGAGCTTCGCATCGAAATTCGCAGGCAGAACCGTCTGCCACGATGCTTCCCAGCCGGAGCGCGTCGTGCGCCCCGCGTTCTTGTAAATAGTACGGCCGCCAGCAGCCGTGTCGACTACGATTTCGTCGCGGGTGCTGGTGTCGAAGCGCGCGAGCGTAATCTTCTGCTGGTCGCCAATATGTCCTTTCACACCGATTTCCGCATTGGTGCTGACGCTGGGCCTTAACGCGAAATTGATGCCGGTGCCAAGGCTGCGGTAGGCGAGTTCGGTAAACGTAGGTGTTTCGAATCCGCGTCCAGCGCTTGCATACAGGCTCAGTTCCGGCGCGACGCGGTAGGCGAGTCCGGCGACCGGGCTGGTGTTGGAAAACGCGGCGGCGCCGCTGTCGTCCGGGTTCGCGCCGACAATGTAATGGTCACGCGAATCGAATCTGACCAACGTTCTGCGCAGCCCCAGGGTAGCGCTCGCGCGCTCGGTGAAGCGCCAGTCTGCCTGTGCAAAAAGATTGGTGCTTTCGACCCGGTCATCCTCGTCGCGTTTGAGCACGCCCAGGGCGCCAGAATTATTGATATAGCCGCGGCGCCGCTCCAGCATGGTTTCGCGTTCGAGGCCGCTGGTGAGCGACAGAGGGCGGCCGGCTAGCATACCGTCGTGAATCCAGTTGAGCGAAATACCGCCGAATTGCCGCCCAAGGTCGACCACGCCACCCGCGGCGGTGGCGCCGCTTTGCGCCGCCAGCGGGATCGACTGGAATTGGCGCACCTGCCGGTCGCCCAGATACACGCTCGCGCGCAGCCGGTCGCCGGCGCCGAGGTGCTGGTCGATGGTGACGCCGGCCTGCTCCTGGCGCACGCTCTTGCGGCTATTGAACTGGATCGCCGGCGCAGCGACCTGTCGCGGATTGGCCGACGCTTGCGCCGCGGTGAGGCCTAACGCGTCCTGGGTTTCTGGCTGATACAGCGTGTTCAACACCAGCGTAACGCGGGTGTCCTCGCCAGCGCGCCATTTCAGTTTGCTATTGAACTGCTGACGGTTGGCGGCCGAGTGATCGCGATAGCCGTCGGTATGGAACTGCGACCAGTCGATGACATAATTGAGCGTGCCCGATTCGCCGCCGGCCTGCACGCCAGTGCGCCGGGTACCGTAATCGCCGAGGAGCAGATCGCCAGAGATGGTCGGGCGCTTGGGCCCGTCCGCTGTATACAGATTGATTACGCCACCCGAGGCGTTGCCGTAAAGACCGGCGAGCGGCCCGCGCAGAATTTCGATGCGCTGCGCCGTGGAAAGATTGAAATTTGCCGCCTGACCCTGGCCATCGGGCATGGTCGCGGGGATGCCGTCGGCATATAGCTTGACGCCGCGAATGCCGAAAGCCGCGCGCGCGCCGAAGCCGCGGATCGACAGCTGCAGGTCCTGCGCGTAATTCTGCCGGTTTTGCAGAACCAGTCCGGGGACGCTGCCGAGGGATTCCGACAGGTTTACTTTTGGCTGGCCGTCGCGCAGCGTATCGGCGCCGATCACGTCGATAGAGGCCGGAATATCCAGGTTCATGCGCTCGCTGCGCGTCGCCGAGACCACCACGCGAGCATCAGTGTCCTGCGCCGACGCCGGCGCTGCCCCAAAAAGCACGGTGAGCATGGCGAATACCATGACGCGGTCCGATCCTAGACGCATCGCAAAACACCAGTTGCGAACTGACATTGAGCAATGCGCGCCGCGACTCATTTTGGCATCTCGACGGTTATTTTGATGCTGGAATACCAGTCGGCCAGGTTTTCGATGTCGGCGTCCGTAAGCGTTTTCGCGACGATGTTCATTTGAGCATCCCTGCGGCCGCCCGATCGGTACGCGTGCAGTTGTTGCCGGAGGTATTCTTTCTGTTGGCCGCTCAGGTTCGCCGCGCCTGGGACGACGGCGACGCCGTCCTCTCCATGGCAATTCTGGCACAAGCTCCGCGCCATAGTGCGCGCCGCCGGAGCGTCGCCAGCCAGCGCCGGTTCAAGCAGCGAACCGGACACAGCGGCCAGCAGCAGAGACAGCACGAGCCCGCCTCTCTTGGATGTGCTCATTGTCTTGTTGTAAAAAAGGAAGTGGGCCAAGCATCATGCTCGGCCCGCCGGTTTTTCGGCTTTGCTACTTGCCTTGATAAGAGATGCGGTAGACGGCGCCAGCCTTGTCGTCTGATACCAAGATTGAGCCATCGACATACTGCTGTACGTCAACCGGTCGGCCGAGGTAAAAACCTTCCGAGTTCATCCAGCCCTCGGCAAACGGTTCTGTCTTTGCGGCGTTGCCCTTGTCGTCCAGGTAGGTCACCATGACCCTGGCGCCTCTGGGTTTTACGGCGTTCCACGAGCCATGCTGGGCACTGAAGATGGCATTGTGATACTTGGCGGGAAACATTTTTCCTGTATAGAACATCATGCCCAGGTCCGCGGCATGCGCCACCATCTCTACCTGAGGCTTGACGTAATGGTCGGCAAGTTCCTTCGGAATCGGCTTGCCCTTGTACTCGTCGGTCCGCACCTCACCGCCGCCGTAATACGGGGCACCGTACCACCCACCCAGCTTGAGCACGCCGTTCACCGCGGGCACCTTGTTCAACTCGCCGGGAGGGGTCTCGTCTCCCATGCCATCAACCTGGTTGTCGGTAAACCACAGACTCTTGTCCTTGGGGTTGAACGCGAGCCCTGAGGAGTTGCGGATCCCGGTCGCGACGACTTTACGATCCGTCCCGTCCCTGGTGAAGCTGACAATGCCGCCTATGCCCCATTTTCGGTACAAATCAACTTTTTCCGGCGGTTGCACATTGAACGGCTGCCCGAGCGTGATGTAGATCCTGTTGTCGGGGCCAATCACGCAGGCGCGCGCAGTATGGTTGTACGACTCTTCCTCCGGCGGAATCAGTTGGCCCTGTTTGACGATCGCGAATGCGACCGTGTCGGAGCCTTCCATGAAGTATTCCGCCGCTGGGAACATCATCACGCGGTTGCGCTCGGTGATGAACAGGAACCCGTCGGGCGAGTAGCAGGCGCCGTGCGGGATATCGAACTTGATGCTTCCGCTGAACTCGTCAACCGTGTCGGCGACATGGTCCATGTCGCGGTCTTGCACCGAATAGACGGTGCTCTTGCGCGTTCCGACCCACACCGTGGCCGTGTTGCGGCTCACCGCAATACCGCGTGCGTCAGGCACGATGGCGAACAGATCGATCTTGAAGCCTTCCGGCAGCTTGATCTGCAGCAGCGTCTTCCTCAGGTTTTCCGCGTACTTGGCGTCTTGCACCACGCGCTTCATCGGTCCGGCATCGGTCCGCTTGAACGCGCCCAGTTTGTCCAATGCTGCGTCGTCATCCTTGGCGAATACACCGGTCGCGCCGAATGAAAACGCCAAGCCGACAGCCAGCGTCACCGCATTCCTCTTCAAAAAACTTCCTTTCCCTGGTTTCATTTTCCTCATCCTTTCCTGAGCAATCGTATCGATTAACGTAAGTAGATTCCCGGCCCGACAGTCGCAGTTTAGCAACCATACGGGAGCAAGGATGATTCTCGCTTTCTTTGCCGGCGTCAATAGGCAGTCTATTAGGTTCTCATTCCACACTCATTCCACACTGGTGAGGGATGCGTTTGTAGCAACCGAAATGCCTGCATGGGATGTACACCACTAAGGGGCGAAACCAGACTGCAAGCGGCCGCCCAGTTACTGAGAGACAACACAGCCCGACCTCACGCAATGCCGGCCCTCGCTCTCATGGAAAGCGGAGGTTGACTAGCGGCAGGATATGAATCCAAATCCTGGTTCTAAACAAGGATCGGGATTGGACCCAACGAATTAAGAACCCGGTGCTGTTGGAGAACAACAGGTTCGTGGCACAAATTATGAGAACGACACACGCGGCCAGTACAGTCTTGTCGAAAAAGGGGCAAGGTTAGATCTATCCTTGCCCCCGCTTAGAGACAACAGTCGTACCTACGATTCACGCGCCGGAAACATGCCTTTCTTCACGATCGCATGAACACCCCAGTTTCCGTCAACAACTTGTGTTATTCCAAAATCAACGCCTATAGAAATTAACGAAATTGCCTCGTCTTCATTCAGTTCCTGGGTCGTCATGAGAAAATGACGCATCTTTCTGAATGCATCCCTCAACGCCAGATCGACGGACGATTTGGAGAAGATCGCATTCTGCGCATCGGGACCGAGGTCCTTGAGATAGTTTGGAAAACTGAAGCCGTGCAGCACCCATTCATCTTGTGTTTCAAGCAAGGGATATTGAAGATTCGCGAGAGGAGTGCCAGGCAGCGACGCTTTTTTGTGCAGAATGAACTGGAAAGTACCTGTCAGCGAACATTCGATGGCGGTGCCGCACAATTCCGAATCTCCCTGCGAAGCATGCGGATCACCGACTGAAAACAAGCCCCCCGCAACCGACACCGGGTAATACATCGTGGCCCCTTTTCCGATGCGCCAGTTGTCGATGTTCCCGCCCGTATAACTGGGAGGAATCGAATTGACCATTTCAGCCTCAGCCGGTGCCAACCCTATGGTTCCAAAGTGAGGCCGGATCGGTACGCGGACATTTTTCAATATGCCGTGATTTTCCTTTACCGTCTTGTGATCGACCGGAACGCCCGGATAATCAATGATGGGGTGCACTA
>QYQC01000044.1 GCA_007280315.1 Betaproteobacteria bacterium
GACTGTCCTTTTCGATGACGACGAGCTTGTGACCGTTGACCTTCATTGTGCCGTTGGTCGCATAGTCCAGGCCCATCATCAGACCGGTTTGCGTCTGTTTGGCATAGGCTTCGAGCGGACCTGTCTTGTCGTAGACGTGGGCGATCTTGATGTCCTGCGCAAAGGCAAAACCGGCGCATAGGGCAAGTGCGCAACCGGCGATGACTGATTGTCTAATCTTCATGATTCCTCCATTGGTAATGACTGAAATCCGATTCCGGAACGGCGCTAAATACCCGGCTCCTGCTGCAATGCTACCGGAATAGCTCCCTATCCTGTTCGCTTAGTTCCACCCAATCACCTCCCGAAATGGAGAAAAATGGGTGCCGCGATGAAACGCTGCATACCTGCGGCGCTGCCGGGTGCGCCGTTCATGGCAGGCGCTTTTGTTCGATTTCGGTCTGATCCGGAGCGCCGTCCGTCGCCAGCGGCGCATCTTCGTCCCCAGTCGCGCGCTTGCCAAGAAATCGTTCGATCACCTGCGCCAGAAGGATGCCGCATTCGTACAGCAGGCACATCGGGATCGCCAGCAGCAGCTGCGACACCACGTCTGGCGGCGTGACGATTGCGGCGATGACGAAGGCGCCAACGATCACGTAGGAGCGGATTTCTTTGAGCTTCGCCACCGTAATTACGCCGGTGCGCACCAGCACCACCTGGATCAGCGGGATCTCGAAGGTGATGCCGAACGCCGCGAACATGGTGAGCACAAAGCTCAGGTAGGCCTCGATGTCCGGCGCGGGCGTGATGCTCTTCGGCGCAAACTGGATGATGAACCGAAACACCATGTTGAACACCACGAAATAGCAGTATGCAACCCCGGCCAGGAACAGCAGCGTGCTGCCGAACACCAGCGGCAGGGCGAGGCGCTTTTCATGGACATAGAGACCGGGCGCGATGAAGGCCCAGACCTGGTACAGCACATAAGGCAGTGCCAGCAGAAACGCCGCCATCAGGCCGACTTTGAGCGGCACCAGAAACGGCGTGATGACGCCGGTGGCGATCATGTGCGTGCCTTCGGGCAGGGTGCGCATCATCGGCAGCGCCAGCAAATCGTAGATTTCGGCCAGACCGGGCCAGAACGAGAGCAGCGCAAACATCGCGAATATGGCAAAGATCGAGCGCAGCAGCCGGTCGCGCAGCTCGACCAGATGGGATATGAAGGTATCCTGAGTACTCACTGAAATCTAGCCTTGGACCTTGGGTGCTGCGGCGGTCACAGGACCGGGCGCGGGTTCGAGCCCCAGATCGAGCTGCACCGTGTCGGCCGGGATTTCCGCGGCGGCCAATTGCTCCGTCGCGGCCGTTTCGGGCTTGTCTTCCACAGCGCCGGAAATACTTTTATTCAGCGACTCCCCCGCCGCCTGCAATTCCTGTCCGGCTTGCGTCACCGACTGCTCCACCGACTTGGCCGCATCCTGAAACGTGGACTTGATGTTCTTCAACTCGTCCAGATCGACTTCGCGCTGGATATCCGCCTTCACATCGTTGACGTAACGTTGCGCGCGGCCGAGCAGGGCGCCAAGCGTGCGCGCGACGCGGGGCAGGCGCTCCGGCCCGATTACAATCAGCGCCACCAGCGCAATCACTATCAGCTCGGAGAATCCGATATCGAACATTTCAGGGACAGGCGTGCAGAAAGAAGGACAAACAGGGGTGCGGGGCAGGGCGTCCCCGCTCCGGGATCACCGCGGCTCAGGCGCTTTTGGATTTCTCCCTGATCTCGCCTTCGATGATGTTACCTTCGGCCTTGTGCGTAGTGCCGGCGGCGTCGCCGGGCTTGTCCGAGGTGCCCTCCTTGACGCCCTCCTTGAATCCGCGCACCGCGCCTCCCAGATCGGCGCCGATATTGCGCAGTTTCTTGGTGCCGAACACCAGCATGACGATGATCAAAACAATCAGCCAATGCCAAATGCTGAATGAACCCATAGCTTTACTCCTCTAACAGTTTGTTGCAAAAAGGGGGCACGCCCCCTTTTATATCCCCCAACTCGGAGGCTGTAGAAAAACGCTTCCCGCTGAAAGGCTGAAAAAGAGTGCAAACGCTGTAACAGCGGGAAGCGTTTTTCTACAGCCTGCTATCGCTTTATCATCCCCGGCAGAACATCCTTGCCGCCGATGACGTGCATATGCAAATGATACACCTCCTGGCGCCCGACGCGTCCGGTGTTGATAACGGTGCGCCAGCCGTCGCCGCATCCGTGTTCAAGCGCAAGTCTGGACGCGTGCGTCAACATCTTGCCGAGGAGCAGCTGATGGCTCGCGTCAACCTGCGCCAGAGAGTCGATATGCAGCTTCGGAATTACCATGAAATGCACCGGCGCCACCGGGTGGATGTCGTGGAACGCAAACACGTCTTCGTCCTCGAATACTTTCTTGCACGGGATCTTGCCGGCGATGATGCTGCAGAAAATACAGTCGTCCACTGTCCGCTCCCTACTTGCGCTCTGCCTCGACGCGGGAACTCGCGGCCCGGGCCGCCTTCTCGTCGATTCCGGATATGCCCTCGCGGCGCCTGAGTTCGTACAGAACGTCGGTGGGCCGCAGACCGTAATGCGCGAGCATGATCAGGCAGTGAAACCACAGGTCGGCGGTCTCGCCGACGATGCGCAGCCTGTCCCCGTCCTTGGCGGCCATCACCGTTTCGGTGGCTTCTTCGCCGATTTTCTTGAGAATTGCGTCTTCGCCCTGCGCGAGCAGACGTGAGACGTAGGACGCATCTGCGTCAGCGCCCTTGCGCGCCTCTATGGTGTCACCCAGGCGTTCAAGTATGTCGCTCATATTCGCTTGTCCTTGCCATAGATTTCCTTCGGGTCCTTGATCACCGGATCGGCTTCCACCCAAATGCCGTCCGCGTATTTGTGGAAGAAACAGTGGTGCCGGCCGGTGTGGCAGGCAATGCCGCCGACCTGCTCGACGCTGAGCAGTATTACGTCTTCATCGCAATCCAGACGCAGCTCGCGCACCTTCTGTACATGGCCCGATTCCTCGCCCTTGTGCCACAATTTCCGGCGCGAGCGCGACCAGTACACCGCCTCTCCGAGCGCAACCGTCTGCGCAAGCGCCTCGCGATTCATCCAGGCCATCATCAGCACCTTGCCGCTTCCGGCTTCCTGCGCGATCGCCGGCGCGAGGCCGTTGGCGTCCCACTTCACTTTATCGAGCCAGTCCATGATTGCCTAATAGTTGATCGGTACGTGGCAGAGGACGGTAAACAAGCGGCGCCGCATCCGCACATTTCGCGCTTCGCCGCGCACCGGACCGCGCGCGCTTGTCACAATCTGACTTCAATGCCCCGGGACGCCATCAGTTCTTTTGCCTGGCGCACGCTGTACTCGCCGTAGTGAAAAATACTCGCGGCGAGCACGGCATCCGCCCTGCCCTCGAGGATGCCTGCGGCCAGGTGCTCGAGATTGCCGACGCCGCCGCTGGCGATCACCGGCACGTCCACCGCATCGGCCACAGCACGCGTCAACGCCAGATCGAAGCCGGACTTGGTACCGTCGCGGTCCATGCTGGTGAGCAGGATTTCGCCCGCGCCCAGCGTCTGCATTCTACGCGCCCAGGCCAGCACATCCAAGCCGGTCGGATTGCGTCCGCCGTGGGTGTAGACCTCCCAGCGCGGCTCCGCGCCGGCGTCCGATTGTGGATCGATGCGCTTTTCGTCCCCTTTTGGATCGACGCGCTTCGCGTCCCCTTTTGGATCGACGCGCTTCGCGTCGATGGCCACGACTATGCACTGGGCGCCATAGCGGCTTGAGGCATCCGCTACCAGTTGCGGATTCTGCACTGCGGAGGTGTTGATCGAGACTTTGTCGGCGCCGGCGTTCAGCAGCCGGCGCACGTCCTCGACCTTGCGCACGCCGCCGCCAACGGTCAGCGGAATGAATACCTGCGCCGCCACCGCCTCGATGATATGCAGGATCATGTCACGCTCATCGGAGCTCGCGGTGATATCAAGGAAAGTGAGTTCGTCGGCGCCCTGATCGTCGTAGCGATGCGCGATTTCGACCGGATCGCCGGCATCGCGCAAGCCGACGAAATTCACCCCCTTCACTACGCGGCCGCGTGTGACGTCAAGGCAGGGAATGACGCGCTTGGCTAGGCCCATGAGTTGACGAGGGGGAATGCAGGCGAACAAACCACCCTGGCACTCAGTTCCCCCCCTTCTCCTTTTTCCCCATTCCCAGTTTGTCGGCCATCGCCTGCGCCTTCTTGAAATCCACCGTACCCTGGTAAATGGCGCGCCCGGTGATCACCCCGGTAATGCCTTCGGCTTCGATCTTGCACAGGGCTTTTACGTCATTCAGGCTGGTGAGGCCTCCGCTGGCGATCACCGGCACCAAGAGTTCGCTCGCCAGCTTGATCGTGGCCTCGACGTTGACGCCGCTGAGCATGCCGTCGCGGCCGATGTCGGTATAGATCACGGCTTCGACGCCATAATCCTGAAATTTTCGCGCCAGATCGACGACGTCGTGGCCGGTCATTTTCGACCAGCCCTCCACTGCGACCTTGCCGTCCCTCGCATCCAGGCCGACGATGATATGGCCGGCGAACGCGGTACAGGCATCCTGCAGGAATCCGGGGTTTTTCACCGCTGCCGTGCCGATGATGATGTAGCTGATGCCATCGTCGAGATAGCGCTCGACCGTGTCCAGATCTCGGACGCCGCCGCCCAGCTGAATCGGTATCCGGCCGTCGATCTCGCGCACGATGGCTTTGATCACGCCCTCGTTTTTCGGTTTGCCCGCCACGGCGCCGTTCAGATCGACCAGGTGCAGGCGGCGCGCACCCTGTTCCAGCCAGTGCCTGGCCACCGCCGCCGGATCCTCGGAGAACACGGTCTCCTTGGCCATGTCGCCTTGCTCGAGGCGCACGGCGCGCCCATCCTTGATGTCAATCGCCGGGATAATTAGCATGTGTCGTTCTGGCTATGAAGTTAGAGGAAAGGCAGATATCCGGGGTTTCCGAAGTCGGCGGTGTCCGGCGCACGGTTTACAGCTCAAGGATTCCAACTAACGAAATTGGCGAGCAGGGCGAGGCCGGCGGACTGACTTTTTTCCGGATGGAATTGCACGGCGAAAATATTATCCCGAGCCACGGCGCAGGTAAAGGGGAAAGCGTAGACGCTGTACCCTGCCACCAGTTCCGGCGTGCCCGCCTCGACATAAAAGCTGTGCACAAAATAAAAGCGATTGGCATCGGCAATTCCCCGCCACAGCGGATGCGGCTCGGCCTGCATTACCTCGTTCCAGCCCATATGCGGCACTTTGAGCCTGCCACCCGGCGCGGCCTGCATTTCCGGCGGCGGAAAACGCTTTACGCTTCCCGGGAGGACTCCCAAACCGGGCGTATCACCTTCTTCGCTGCGCTCGAACAGCATCTGCAAACCAATGCAAATGCCCAGAAACGGCTTGGTGCGCGCCGCCTCGATCAGCGCCGGGCGCAGGCCGCGGCCATCCATTTCGCGCATGCAATCGGGCATCGCGCCCTGCCCCGGAAACACCACGCGTTCGGCTTTGCGCACGACCTCAGGATCCGAAGTAACACTAACCTCGGCGCCCGGGGCGACGTGTTCCAGCGCCTTGGATACGGAACGCAGATTACCCATGCCGTAGTCAATGACGGCGATTGAATTGCGCATTGGTCCTCTGGTTGTCGCTCTAGAGAGAACCTTTGGTCGAAGGCACGACGCCGGCAGAACGAGGGTCGGGCTCGGCCGCCATGCGCAGCGCGCGCCCGAAAGCCTTGAACACCGTCTCACACTGATGGTGGGCATTGTCGCCGCGCAAGCTGTCAATGTGAAGCGTCACCTGGGCGTGATTGACAAAGCCCTGGAAAAATTCATGTGCCAGATCGACGTCGAACTCGCCGATCCAGGCGCGGCTGAACTTGAGCTGATACACCAATCCCGGACGTCCTGAAAAATCGATCACCACCCGCGACAGCGCTTCGTCCAGCGGCACATAGGCGTGGCCGTAGCGGCGCAGCCCGCGCTTGTCGCCGACCGCAGCGGCCACCGCCTGACCCAGACAGATGCCGATGTCTTCGACCGTGTGGTGGGCGTCGATGTGCAGATCGCCCTTGGCCGCGATCTCCAGGTCGATCATGCCGTGGCGCGCAACCTGATCCAGCATATGATCGAGAAACGCTATTCCGGTGGCCAATTTGGCCGAGCCGGAACCGTCCAGATTCAGGCTGACGCTGATCTGGGTTTCGCTGGTGTTACGGGTGACCGAGGCAGTGCGCATGAATTATCAGCCGGGGGATCGCCGGAATAGTTTGCATTCTAACCCAGCGCGACAGTCGGGCAAACCCGCTCTCGTCCGTTCTAGGCCAGACTGGCCCCCAGGGCTGTGATCAGCGCCGCACACTGCGCATCGGTTCCGACGGTGATGCGCAGGTACTGCGCGATGCGCGGCGGATCGCTGAAGTGGCGCACGATGACGCTGCGCTCGCGCAGTCTCGCGGCCAGTTCGGCGCCACCATGCCGGGGATGCCGCGCGAAAACAAAATTGGCGGCCGAAGGCAGCACCTCAAAGCCCAGCGTCGCAAGATCGCGCACCAGGCGGGTGCGCGTGGCGATCACCCTGGCGCAGGTCTGCTCGAAGTAGACGCGGTCCTCCATCGCGGCGGCCGCCCCGGCCGCGGCGAAACGGTCGAGCGGATAGGAGTTGAAACTGTCCTTTACCCGGCGAAGCGCCTCGATCAGGTCGGCATTTCCAAGCGCATACCCAACGCGCAGCCCGGCGAGCGACCGGGATTTCGACAGCGTATGCGCGACGACGAGCTGCGGATAGTGCTCGATCAGTCCCACCGCCGATTCGGCGCCGAAGTCCACATAAGCCTCGTCGACCACCACCACGGATTCCGCGTTTGCGCGCAGCAGGCGTTCGATCTCGGACAACGCCAAGGGCCGGCCGGTAGGGGCATTCGGATTGGGAAAAATAATGCCGCCGTTCGGCATGAAATAGTCATCGACCCTGATCTCGAACGACGCCGTAAGCGGCACCCGCCTGTAGGCGATGCCGTAGAGCCCGCAGTACACGGGATAAAAGCTATAGGTGATGTCCGGAAACAGCACCGGTTGTTCGTGCTTGAGCAGCGCGAGGAAAACGTGCGCCAGCACCTCGTCCGAACCGTTGCCGACAAACACCTGAGCGGGCTTGAGTCCATGAAATTTCGCGATTGAATGTTTAAGGCTGTCGCTGTTGGGGTCAGGATAGAGCCGCAGCGTATCGCCGACCTCGGCTCGCAACGCCTCGAGCGCGCGCGGGCTGGGCCCATAGGGACATTCGTTGGTATTGAGCTTGATGAGATCAGGCAGCTTGGGCTGTTCGCCCGGCACGTAGGGCGTCAATCCTTCCACGACGCTGCTCCAGTAGCGGCTCACAGGCGCACCTTCAGGGGCGGCGCAGGCGGTATTGCGCCGAGCGCGCATGCGCCGCAAGGCCCTCGCCCTCGGCCAGAGTGGCGGCGATGCGCCCCAGTGTCTGCGCGCCCGCTCTGGAAACCTCGATCAGGCTGGAGCGCTTCTGAAAATCGTACACCCCCAAGGGGGAGGAAAAGCGCGCGCTGCGCGAGGTCGGCAGCACGTGGTTGGGGCCGGCACAATAATCGCCGATCGCCTCGGAACTGTAGCCTCCAACGAAAATGGCGCCCGCGTGGCGTATCCGCTCGACGAGTTCCTGCGGCGCGGCCACCGCCAGTTCCAGATGCTCGGGCGCAATCCGGTTGGCAATGGCGCACGCCTCCTCCAGGTCGCGCACCTCGATCAGCGCGCCGCGCGCCTTGAGCGAAGCGGCGATCACCTGGCGCCGCGGCATTTGCGGCAACAACTTGGCCATGCTCGCGGCCACCGCGTCGATAAACGCGGTGTCCGGGCTAAGCAATATCGCCTGCGCCACTTCGTCGTGCTCGGCTTGCGAAAACAGATCCATCGCGATCCAATCCGGATCGACGGAGCCGTCGCAAATTACCAGAATCTCCGACGGGCCGGCCACCATGTCGATGCCGACCACGCCGAACACACGCCGTTTGGCCGCGGCAACGTAAGCGTTGCCCGGGCCGACGATCTTGTCCACCTGGGCGATGGTTTGTGTGCCGTAGGCAAGCGCGCCAACCGCCTGCGCGCCACCGATGGTGAATACCCGGTCGACGCCGGCAATGGCCGCCGCTGCCATTACCAGCTGGTTCTTTTCTCCGCGCGGGGTCGGCACCACCATCACCAGTTCGGCCACGCCGGCCACTTTCGCCGGCAGTGCGTTCATCAGCACCGACGACGGATAGGCCGCCTTGCCCCCCGGCACGTACAGCCCGACGCGATCGACCGGCGTCACCTTTTGGCCCAGCACGGTGCCGTCGGCCTCGGTGTATTGCCAGGACTGCGCCAGCTGTCTTTCGTGGTAGCCGCGCACGCGAGCGGCCGCCTGCTCCAGCGCCCCGCGTTGCGCGCCCGGCAGCGCATCCCGGGCGCGCGTAAGCATCTCGCGCGGCAGCTCGAGTTCGGCCAGCGTCCCGGCGGTTACGCCGTCAAATTGCGCCGTGTATTCAAGCACTGCTGCGTCGCCGCGGCGTCTTACCGCTGCGAGGATTTCCGCCACGACCCGGTCCACCGTTTCGTCCTGGGCTGCATCAAACGCGGTGAGGCGCGCAAGCCGTGCGTCGAAGTCCGCGTCGCGCGTAGACAGGCGTGCGATTTCAGCCATTGCCCACATCTTTGGTGGCGGCGGCGAACGCATCGACCAGGGGCTGGATCGCCGCGCGTTTCAGCTTCAGCGCGGCGACATTGATGATAAGACGCGCGGAAATCGGCGCGACTTCCTCCACGGCGACTAAATAATTGGCCTTCAGCGTATTGCCGCTGGACACCAGGTCGACAATTGCATCGGCGAGCCCTACAAGCGGCGCAAGCTCCATCGAACCGTAGAGCTTGATCAGATCGACGTGCACGCCCTTGGCGGCGAAATGCTCGCGCGCCGTTTGCAGATACTTGGTGGCGACGCGCAGCCGCGCGCCCTTCTTCACCGCCTGCGTGTAGTCGAACCCCTCCGGCACCGCCACCACCAGCCGGCAGGCGGCGATGCCTAGATCGAGCGGCTGGTACAGCCCTTCACCCCCGTGCTCGAGCAGCACATCCTTGCCGGCGATGCCGATATCCGCGGCGCCATACTGCACATAGGTCGGGGTGTCGGAAGCGCGCACGATAATCAGGCGCACGCCGGGCCGGCTGGTGGCAATGATCAGCTTGCGCGAGGTCTCCGGATCGTCGCGCGGCACCACGCCGGCCGCTTTCAGCAGCGGCAGAGTTTCCTCGAAAATTCGGCCCTTGGACAGGGCAATGGTTATTGGGGACACGATAACGCCTGACGGAAACGGGAATTTTACCGCGTTGTGCGCAATGACCTAATGAAGACTGCGCAGGATAAACACGGATCAACCGATGCGTTTGATCCGCGCGCCGAGCTGCGACAGTTTCTCCTCGATGCACTCGTAGCCGCGATCGAGATGGTAGATGCGCTCGACCACGGTTTCGCCGGTCGCGACCAGTCCGGCGATCACCAGGCTGGCCGAGGCCCTCAGATCGGTCGCCATCACCGAGGCGCCGTCAAGTTTGGCTGCGCCCTTGACCACCGCGGTGTTTCCGGAAATCTCGATATTCGCCCCCAGGCGCTGCAACTCGAGCGCGTGCATGAACCGGTTCTCGAAAATGGTCTCGGTCAATACCGCAGTACCGCGCGCGATGCAATCCAGCGCCATGAATTGCGCCTGCATGTCGGTGGGAAAAGCCGGGTAGGGTGCAGTGCGCAGGCTTACGCTCTGCGGCGTCCCGTCCATTTCCAGGGCTATGGAATCGCTCTCCACGGTTATCCTGGCGCCGGCTTCGCGCAGCTTGTCCAGCACCGCTTCGAGTATGCCGGAACTGGTGTTGCGCAATCGCACCGAGCCGCCGGTGGCCGCCGCGGCGACGAGAAAGGTGCCGGTTTCTATACGATCGGGCATGATGCGGTGCGCTGCGCCCGAGAGTGCGCTCACGCCCTCGATGGTAATGGTGTCGCTGCCGGCGCCCTCGATTTTGGCCCCCATTGCCTTGAGGCAGTTCGCCAGATCGACGACTTCGGGTTCGCGCGCCGCATTCTCGATAACGCTGGTGCCCTCGGCCAGGCACGCCGCCATCATCAGGTTTTCGGTACCGGTCACGGTAACCAGATCGGTGAAGATGCGCGCCCCCTTCAGTCGTTTGGCCCGCGCGATGATGTAGCCGTGCTCGACATGAATGTCGGCGCCCATCGCCTGCAGCCCCTTGATATGCAGATCCACCGGCCGTTGACCGATGGCGCAGCCGCCCGGCAAAGATACGCGCGCCTCGCCGCAGCGCGCGAGCAGCGGACCCAGCACCAGAATCGAGGCGCGCATGGTCCTCACCAGTTCGTAGGGTGCAACCGGCGTATGCAGCTTGCCAGCGTCGAGCTCCAATCCCAGTTTCGCGTCCAGCGACACCGCCACGCCCATGCCGCCGAGCAGACTGAGCAAGGTGGTGACATCGCGCAGGTGCGGCACGTTGGCGAGCCGCAGCGGCGCGGTTGAAAGCAGCGCCGCACACATGATAGGCAGCGCCGCGTTCTTGGCCCCGGAGATGCTTACCTCGCCCGCCAGCCGCACGCCGCCGCGGATCAGAAGTTTATTCATGAGCGCGCTGGTTCAGGCCGGGAGCTCGCGCCATTCTTCCGGGGTAAGCGTCTGCATCGACAGCGCGTGAACTTCCTCGCGCATGCGCTCGCCCAGCGCCTGATAGACGCGCTGGTGGCGCTGCACCCGGTTCTTGCCGCGAAACTCGGTCGAAACGATCAGCGCCTGAAAATGCTGCCCGTCGCCTGCGAGTTCGACATGCTCGCAGGGCAGGCCGTTTTCGATGTAAGTCTTGACATCCTCTGGAGTAACCATAGCGTCCTTTCAAAAGCGTAGTTTATAACCGCGCCTGAGCAGCGCAAGGGTAACCGCGGTGAACACGAGCAGGTTGGCCAGTGCGACCGCCAGGCTCAGCGCAGGGTCGATATCGGACACGCCGAAGAAACCATAACGAAAGCCGTCGATCATGTAAAAAAACGGATTGAAGCGCGACAAATCCTGCCAGAACGCGGGCAGCGAATGGATCGAATAAAACACCCCGGACAAGAATGTCAGCGGCATGATGAGAAAGCTCTGAAACGCTGCCACCTGGTCGAATTTGTCGGCCCAGATTCCGGCGATCAGCCCCAGCGTCCCGAGAATAGCACTGCCTGCAAGCGCGAACGCAATTATCCACAGCGGATGTTCGAACGACAACCCGACAAACGCGAGCGATACCAGTAGCACGCCGGCACCGACCGCCATGCCGCGCACCACCGAAGCGAGCACGTAGGCCGCAAAAAACTCCCAATGGGACAACGGCGGCAGCAGTACGAAAATAATATTGCCCGTGACCTTGGACTGGATCAGGCTGGAAGAACTGTTGGCAAAGGCATTCTGCAGCACCGCCATCATCACCAGACCGGGCACCAGGAATGCCGCGTAAGGCACCTCGCCGTAGACCGGCGCGCGCCCCTGCATTACATGCGAAAAAATGAGCAGGTAGAGCAGCGTCGTCAGCACCGGCGCTGCGACGGTCTGAAACGCCACTTTCCAGAAGCGCAGCAGTTCCTTGTACAGCAGAGTGCCAAAGCCGGACAGGGGATTCAAAGCAAAATTCCTGTGTGAATCATGTCGGGGGGTCTATCCTTTGGCGTCACGCATGATCTGCACGAACACATCTTCCAAATCCGGCTGCAGTAATTCCAGTTCCTCAATCTGCGCGCCCGCCTCGCGCACCTGGGCAAGGACGGATTCCAGTTCGGCATGGCTGCGCAGGCGCAACGTATGTGTCCCTTCGGCGCTGTCGCGAACCCGCTCCGCCAGGGCCGGCGGCAGCGCCGCGCCGCCTATGCGCAGCTTCAGGTACAGGCTGTCCCGGCGATTGATCAGGTTGCTGGTTGTGTCGAGCGCGACGACACGCCCTTGTTTCAGCATGGCGATGCGCGCGCACATCGCCTCGGCTTCCTCCAGATAATGCGTAGTCAGCACGATGGTGTGGCCATCGCGGTTCAAGCCGCGCACAAATTCCCACAGACCCTGGCGCAGTTCAACGTCGACGCCGGCGGTGGGTTCGTCGAGCACGATCACCGGCGGCTTGTGCACCAGCGCCTGCGCCACCAATACGCGCCGCTTCATGCCGCCGGACAGCGAGCGCATATTGGCGCCGGCTTTGCCGGTCAGGTCCAGGTGGTGCATGACTTCATCGATCCAGGCGTCGTTGCGCCCCAGGCCGAAGTATCCGGACTGAAAGCGCAAGGTTTCGCGCACGCTGAAAAATGGGTCGAACACCAGTTCCTGCGGCACCACGCCGAGTGCCCGGCGCGATTCACGATACTGGGTAACGACGTCGTGCCCGAGCACGCGCACGCTGCCGCTGTCGGCGCGCGC
>QYQC01000210.1 GCA_007280315.1 Betaproteobacteria bacterium
AAATCGGAGCGCCACATCCCACGCACTAACCGTTGCCACCACACCGCTGGCATAGACGGCGGTCACCTTGACTGTATGATAGCATTACGTGAACCTGCGGCTTGTGAGCGTGTGGCAAATCTCTTGTCGCGGCTGCGGCTTGTTAGTGAAGGGTACGGCGCCGACCGCGATCTACGCCGCACTTAGGGAGCTCGCGCAAGCGGCGGGGGACCCGCGCCTGATCATCACTTTTCCGGTGACGGTGCCGAAGAATTTTTCGGAGGCCGAGGTCGAGCAGCTGCTGCAGGGCCAGGGCTATACGCGCATCCATGCACGCAACGACGCCACCCTCGAGGTGGTGCAGGACCGGCTGCGTTTATCGGGCGCGGAAAAAACGCGCGTGATCGAAGCGGTTGAAGCAGCGCTGAAGATCGGGCAGGGCAAGGTGAATGTTTATGTGGAGGGCAACGCGGACACTCCCCTCACCCCAACCCTCTCCCCTCAGAAGGGGAGAGGGAGTGAAATCATCCAACATCCAGCTACTGTAGATAATGCTGGCAGAAAACATCCCCTCTCCCCCGCTCGCGGGGGAGAGGGCCAGGGTGAGGGGGCGACGGTCTGGCGCTATTCCTCCGATCTGCACTGCGCCGATTGCGACATCCACTACGCCGACCCGACGCCGTCGCTGTTCTCGTTCAATTCGCCCATCGGCGCCTGCGACACCTGCCGCGGCTTCGGCCGCGTCATCGGCATCGACTTCGGTCTGATCGTCCCGGACGAAGGCAAGACGCTGCGCGAGGGCGCAGTGCGGCCGTGGCAGACGGCGAGCTTCAAGGAATGCCAGGACGATCTGGTGAAATACGCCAACAAGCGCGGCATTCCGCTGGACACGCAGTTTCGCAGTCTCACCCAGGCACAGCGCAAGTGGGTGCTCGAAGGCGAGCCGGAATGGGTAAGCTGGCGCAAATCCTGGCCCGGCACCTGGTATGGCGCGCGAAAATTTTTCGACTGGCTGGAATCCAAAGCCTACAAAATGCACATCCGCGTGCTGCTGTCGAAATACCGCGCATATACGCCTTGCCCCGCCTGCGAGGGTGCGCGCCTCAAGCGCGACGCGCTGTTGTGGCGCCTGGGAACGAAGCAGGACGCCGACAATGTCCTCGGCGTTTATAAGCGATTCAAACCGCTCGGCGTGAATTGGAGCGAGGATCAGCTCGCCGCGCTGCCCGGTCTGACCATGCACGACCTGATGCTGTTGCCGATAGAACGCGGCCGCAGCTTTTTCGCCGGCCTGCAGCTGCCGGCGCCGCTGGATGAAGCCACCGACCTGCTGCTGACCGAAATCCGCGCGCGGCTCGACTACCTGTGCCAGGTCGGCCTCGCCTATCTGACGCTCGATCGCCAGTCACGCACGCTCTCCGGCGGTGAAGTCCAGCGCATCAATCTAACCACTGCGCTCGGCACGTCGCTGGTGAATACGCTGTTCGTGCTGGACGAGCCTTCCATCGGCCTGCACCCGCGCGACATGGGCCGGGTGATCGAAGTAATGCACCGGCTGCGCGACGCCGGCAACTCACTGGTGGTGGTCGAGCACGATCCGCAGATCATGTTCGCCGCCGATCGCATACTCGACATGGGTCCGGGCCCGGGCGAGCGCGGCGGCGAGGTTGTGTCCTTCGGCACGCCGGCGGAATTGAAAGCGGAGCGCTCACTTACCGCCGAATACCTGTCGGGGAGAAAGCGCGCCGACGCGGGCGTCGCCCCCAGGCCGCACGACGCCAAGGGGCCGCGGCTGCGCCTGCTCGGCGCCGCCGAGCACAATCTGAAACACATCGACGTCGAGATTCCGCTGTCACGCCTGGTCTGCATTACCGGCGTGTCGGGTTCGGGAAAATCCACCCTGGTGCAAGACGTGCTTTACGCAGCGCTGTCGAAGGCCAAGGGCCGCCCCACCGAAACGCCGGGTGCGCATCGCAAGCTCGAAGGCGCCGGACTGATCGAGGATGTGGTCATGGTGAACCAGTCCCCCATCGGCAGGACCACGCGCTCCAACCCGGCCAGCTACGTCGGCGCGTTCGACGCGATCCGCGCACTGTTCGCGGCGGCGCCCGCGTCGAAAGAGCGCGGCTACACCGCCGGAACGTTCAGCTTCAACTCGGGTAACGGCCGCTGCCCGACCTGCAGCGGCAACGGCTTCGAGCACGTCGAAATGCAATTCCTGTCGGACGTGTATCTGCGCTGCCCCGACTGCAACGGCCGCCGTTTCCGCGATGAAGTGCTGGAGGTGACGCTCGCGCGCGTGCACGACAAGCGCGCGCTGTCGGTAGCCGACGTGCTCGAATTGACGGTGGCCGAAGCGCTTGCTTTCTTTTCAGATCACGCACAGGTGCAGGCGGTACTTACGCCGTTGGCCGATGTCGGCCTTGAGTATCTCAAGCTCGGCCAGCCGGTGCCCACGCTCTCCGGCGGCGAAGCGCAGCGGCTGAAACTCGCCGGTCATCTGGCACAAGCGACCAAGGCCGCCCCCGCCGCAGGCGGCCTCCTGCGCAAGGGAAAGTTGTTCCTGTTCGACGAGCCGACCACCGGTCTGCACTTCGACGACATCGCGAAGTTGCTGCGCGCATTGCGCAAGCTCATCAGCGCCGGGCACTCCGTGGTGGTGATCGAACACAACCTCGACATGATCCGCGCATCCGACTGGATCATCGACCTCGGCCCGGAAGGCGGCGATGCGGGCGGCGAGATCGTGTGCACTGGTACGCCGGCCGGCGTGCGTGCGCATGCGGACTCGCACACCGGCAGAGCGCTGCGCGAATACGACGCCGCGCTGGGGCAATCGGCCGGAGAGGCGCGTCCACTGGGCATCTCGGAGGCAGTGCCTCGGTCGGTCGCGCTGCTTGCGACGCCCGCTGCCAGGTCGAACAACTGTATCCGCATCCACAACGCGCGCGAGCACAACCTGCAAAACGTCGACGTCGATATTCCGCGCAACCAGTTCACCGTGATCACCGGAGTCTCGGGCTCGGGCAAATCCACCCTCGCCTTCGATATCCTGTTCGCCGAAGGCCAGCGGCGCTATCTGGAATCGCTCAACGCCTACGCGCGGCAGTTCGTGCAGCCTGCCTCGCGTCCCGACGTCGACGCGATTTTCGGCATCCCGCCCACCGTGGCGATCGAGCAGCGCACCAGCCGCGGCGGCAGGAAAAGCACGGTGGCGACGCTGACCGAGATCTACCACTTTCTGCGCCTCCTGTATGTCAAGCTCGGCACCCAGTATTGCCCGGACTGCAATGTCGCCATCGAGCCGCAGAGCTTCGATGCCATCGCCGCGCGCGTGCAAAAAGACTATCGTGGCCAGAGGATCGGTCTGCTCGCGCCGCTGGTGATCAGCCGCAAGGGCTACTACACCGATCTCGCCAAATGGGCCGAGGGGAAGGGATTCGACTTCCTGCGCGTCGACGGCGAGTTCCTGCCGACGGCGAAATGGCCGCGCCTAGACCGTTTTCGCGAACACACGATCGAGCTCCCGGTTTCCGATCTGCGCGTCACCCCGGCGGGGGAGGCGGCGCTGCGCGCCGCGCTCGCGCGTGCGCTCGAATTCGGCAAGGGCGTGGTACACGTGCTCGGCGACCTCGACCGGCTCGCCGATGCCGCGAAACAATCGAAGGCCGCGCGCATCGAGCTCGCATTGCCGCAGACGATATTTTCGACCAGGCGCGCCTGCCCCTCCTGCGCGCGCAGCTTTCCCGAGCTCGATCCGCGCCTGTTCTCGTTCAACTCCAAACATGGCTGGTGCGGCGGCTGCCTCGGCACCGGCGTGAAAGTTTCCGGCTATCAGGAACCGGACTACGACAAGGACCGGGATGCGAGCCGCGAGCAGGAAGACCGGCGCCTGGACAATTTTCTCGACGAACAATCGGAAGCTGATGTCGCCTGTCCCGCGTGTTCTGGCCGCCGGCTCAATCGCGAAGCGCTGGCAGTGCGCTACCGCAAGCGCTCGATCGCGGACCTGGTGGCGCTGCCGGTGGCGCAACTGGGCCGGTTCTTCGGCGAACTCGAAACCAGCGGGCGCGAAGCGGAGATTGCGCGCGACCTGGTTGCCGAGCTCAAGTCGCGTTTGAATTTCCTCGACGAAGTCGGCCTGGGCTACCTGGCGCTCGGTCGTGCCGCACCCACGCTCTCAGGCGGCGAGGCGCAGCGCATCCGCCTCGCAGCCCAGCTCGGCTCCAACCTGCGCGGCGTGTGCTACATCCTCGACGAACCCACCATAGGACTGCACCCGCGCGACAATGACATCCTGCTCGGCACGCTGGAAAAACTCCAGGCGAAGGGAAACACCCTGGTGGTGGTGGAGCACGACGAAGACACCATCCGCCGCGCCGCGCATGTACTCGATCTCGGGCCGGGCGCGGGCAGCCGCGGCGGGCGCGTCGTCGCCCAGGGCTCGGCGGCGGACCTGATGGCGCAGCCGGAGTCGGTCACCGGCCGTTTCTTGAAACACCCATTGCGGCATCCCCTGCATCCGCCGCGCACGGTGAACAACAAGACACTGTCGCTGGAACTTCTCGGCGCCGACCTGCACAACTTGCGCATCAAACGATTGCGCCTGCCGCTGGCGCGCCTGGTCGTGATCAGCGGCGTCTCCGGTTCGGGCAAGTCCACGCTGGCGCGCGACGTACTGCACGCCAACCTGTCACGCCTGGTGGCGCAGACCCGCCTTTCGCCGAAAAAGCGCGCGCAGGTGCACCTTGCCGGCTGCAGCGAAATCCGCGGCGCCGAACACATCGGCCGCGTGCTCGAAGTGGACCAGACGCCGATCGGCAAAACGCCGCGGTCGTGTCCCGCCACCTACGTCGGCTTCTGGGACACGATACGCCGCCTGTTCGCCGACACGACCGAAGCGCGCATGCGCGGCTGGAGTCCGTCGCGGTTTTCGTTTAACACCGGCGAGGGACGCTGTCCCGCGTGCGAGGGACAGGGCGTGAAGCGCATCGAAATGAGCTTTCTCCCCGACGTGAAAGTGTTGTGCGACGTTTGCCGCGGCGCGCGCTTCAACCCGGAGACGCTGAGCGTGCTGTTCAAGCAACGATCGATCGGCGATGTCCTGGCGATGAACGTGGACGAGGCGGTCGAATTTTTCTCCGCGCATCCCTCCACCCATCACGCGCTGCGTTTGCTGCAGGACGTGGGCCTGGGCTATCTGACCCTGGGCCAGCAGAGCCCGACGCTCTCGGGCGGCGAAGCACAAAGGATCAAGCTGGTCACTGAACTTTCAAAAGTCCGCATCGATGCTGAGGGTAACGCGGCCGCGCGCCCGGGCCGCGGCGGCGCGCAAAGCCACACGCTCTACGCGCTCGACGAACCCACGGTCGGCCTGCACATGGCCGACGTCGAAAGACTTATCCGCGTGCTGCACCGCCTGGTCGATGCAGGCAATTCGGTAGTGGTAATCGAGCACAACCTCGACATCATCGCCGACGCCGACTGGATCATCGACCTCGGCCCAGAAGGAGGCGACGGCGGCGGGCGCATCGCCGTCCAGGGCACACCGCAGGGCTTGGCGCGTGCGCCGGAGCGCTCGCACACCGCGCGCGTGCTGGCTGAATTTTTCGTGGGGCGCGGGTCGGACGGACCGCGAATGCAGTGAACACCCTCCGACCAAGGTCGGGGAGTGTGCGGCTCCGCCTCCAGACTCCAAAACGAATTGAACCATGGGGTATACGTGTGCCGGCCAAGGCGGAGATGAAGATGCGTGCTGGAAGCGATCAGCAATACATCCGCAATCTGCCGAATAACCGAGCGCCGGCTCTTCTATCCGGCGCAGATGGAACAAAATTCGTCAGCCGCTTGGACTATCGGAACTTGAGCGGCTTATCAAATGCCTAGATCCTTGGGGGGGGCGCTTGGCCCTCCCGAGGACCTAATCAATGCCCCGGCCATTCGGGTATTGCGGCCGTTTCCTTCTTGAAGTTGGCCTGGCAATTGGCAATCGCCCTGTCGTGACCCTCCTTCCTTCCCGTGTTTCTAACATAAGCGTCTTGCGCGCCCTTGCAATTATTGAAGCCCTCCTGTGGCTTCTTCAGTTGGTTGGAAAAGTAACCCCAGCACTTGTTCTGCAGATTGTTCGCAGTTCGGTCTTTGACGCTTTTTTGCGCTTTGAATGCCTTCTGAACAACCGGATGCGCAGCGCAGTGTTTACTTGCCTCATCGTTGTTCGTAACTCCGGGCACTGCCAGCACGAATGATGCGGCCGAGAGGGCAAACGCGCCAGCAGACCAAATGACGACAACTTTTTTCGTTTTCATAGAATCTCCTTTGGGGTTGGAAATTGCCAGTCAATCGTGGCACAGGAGTTTTAGCCTTGCCGCCCATAGCTTCACACTCATAGGCTCGTTAAATATATCAAACGCAATTTCGCCTGTGTCTGAGGAAATCTGAGGAAATCTGCGGGGATTGGATCGAATCTGCGCTGGCCAGATCTGAGAGTTGAGCAACCTTCGCGCAATGGCGCGAATACTCCGCAATCACACGTCAGAAAGCCTGCCATATCCACCAAGCCCTCGGTGCCGTCGGCGAATTTCAATTCCAGTATTAAGTCAGCCAGTAGTCGGACGTACGTTACGTGCCACGGCACAACGGTGGCCATTCCAATGGCAGGATCAGCTTGGTTGGTTTCATCTGTTCGCATAACTTCCAATCGTCCAGCAGCTCATCGCGGTGCGCCAATCCCCATTCTCTTACCAATACGGACGCGCCCCGAGGGAAATATCCACGCACGTAGAAGCGGGACCGCACCTAGGCCGTATAGATAATCGCCCCCGAACCAGTGAGACCCGAACGCAATGCCGGACGCAACTCGTGGCACAATCGGGCGCAATACGAAGAGCGGCAATCCGCCGGGTCCAGTCAGTAAAGGGAATTGTCCGTGAATGCAATCCGCGAAGCGAAACAGGCCGAACGAATAGGCGAGGTCGGAGCGCACCGCCGCGCAATCGTGCTGATGATCATCGCGCCGACGCTATGGAGCATCGCCGGCGTGGTTACGCGTCATCTCGAGTTCGCCGGACGCTGGGAAGTGACGTTCTGGCGCAGCCTGTTCGCCGCCCTGTTCGTGCTCGCTGCGATGCTCGCCACGCGCGGCCGCGGCGCCTGGGCGACGATGCGCGCCAGCGGCGGCTACGGCGTTTTGTCGGGCGCGATGTGGGCTGTCATGATGATTGCTTTCATGCTGGCGCTGATGACCACCACCACCGCGAACACGCTGATCGTCAACAGCATCACGCCGCTGGTCACGGCGCTGCTCGCGCGCGCGGTGCTGAAGGATCCGATCGCGCCGCGCACCTGGGCGGCGATCGCGCTCGCCATCGCCGGCATGCTGTGGATGTTCGGCTCCGGCTTCGTCGCCGGCGAACCGCGCCACGTCGCCGGGATGCTGATCGCGCTTGCCGTCCCGCTGGCCGCCGCGGTGAACCTGGTCACGTTGAAGCACGCCGGCAAGGCGGTGGACCTGATTCCGGCGGTGCTCCTCGGCGCCATTCTTTCCGCCGCACTCACCCTGCCGTTCGCGCTGCCGTTCCAGGCGAACGCGCACGACATCGCATTGCTCGCGCTGCTCGGCTGCCTGCAGCTCGGCCTGCCCTGCATGCTGATGCTGCGCGCCAGCCCGCACCTGTCGGCGTCTGAAATCGCACTGATGGCCATGCTCGAAGTGGTGCTCGGCCCGCTGTGGGTCTGGCTCGGCGCGGGCGAGGCGCCGGCGCTGGCTACACTGGCCGGCGGCGCGCTGGTGATCGGCGCGCTGCTGCTGAATGAATTGTCCTCATGGGGCGAGCGTGCGCGTAACGGACGATAGCGCGCCGATCCGCCGCTTCGACGTAGAATGGCGGCGCCCGGAATCCTCATGACCGACGAACAGCAATCGCTGCAGTCCTATTACGCCGCCCGCGCCGCGGAATACGACCGCATCTACCTGAAGCCCGAGCGCCAGGCCGACCTTCGCGCCATCGAGCAGTGGCTGCCGCCGAAATTCGCCGGCGCGCGCGTGATCGAAATCGCCTGCGGCACCGGCTACTGGACGCAGTTCATCGCGCCGGTCGCCGCGCAGGTCCTGGCAATCGATGCGGCGCCGGAAACCATGGCAATCGCACGACATCGCGTGGCGCATGGAAACGTCGATTTCCGCGCCGGCGACGCCTACGCGCTGCCGCAGGACGCGGGCCGATTCGGAGCGGCGTTTGCCGGGTTCTGGTTCTCGCACATCCCCAAAGCGAGGCGGCGCGAATTCATGCTTGGTCTGTCGGCGCTGCTCGAACCCGGCGCAAGCGTGGTGTTCCTCGACAACCGCTATGTCGAGGGCAGCAGCACGCCGCTGAACGCGCCCGACGCGCGCGGCGATACCTTCCAGTCGAGGCGGCTGGACGATGGCTCGACGCATGAAGTGCTGAAGAATTTTCCGACCGAATTGGAGTTGCGGGAACTGGTGTCCGGTCTGGGCCTGCACCCGGCCTATACGGCGTGGGAATATTACTGGGCATTCGAGTATGCGGTTGGCGCGCGCTAGGGCGCATTGGTCAATGGAGTAACAGATGTCGCGCAGGCTCGTCAGTTCGGGATCGACGTTCGAAGCCGAGATCGGCTATTCGCGTGCCGTGGTCGATGGCGACTGGGTGTTCGTCTCGGGCACCACCGGTTTCGATTACACGACGATGGCGATCGCCGATGACATCGTGCTTCAGGCCGAACAATGCCTGAAGAACATCGAACACGCGCTGACGCAGGCCGGCGCCAGTCTTGCCGATGTCGTGCGCGTCACCTACATTGTGCCGGTGGCAGCGGAGTTCGAATTGTGCTGGCCGGTGCTGCGCAGGCACTTCGGCGAAATTCGCCCCGCGGCGACGATGATTTCGGCGGGACTGCTCGATCCGCGAATCCGCATCGAGGTCGAAGTTACTGCAAGAAAGCGCGCCGTTGACGGGAACGCAGGCTAGTGATGGAAAGCACGCTGGAAGCTGAAACCACCCGCGACGCATACCGTTGAACTTTTCACACCTACGCGTCGTTCAACCGCTACTCGCGCCGGCCGCGATTCTGCTCGCCGCCGCGCTCGCGCTGGCCGCCGGCCCGGCACTGCCACCCACGCTCTCCGGCCTGAAGACGCTGGGTCCCTATCTGGTACTGCTGCTCGGAACCGGCATGGGGTTGTGGTTCAATCGCGGCCGCACGTTCATCGCGCTCGCGTCGCTGCTCGCCGCCTTTGCCGGCTACAGCCTCGCGCTCGATTTTGGCGCCGCCAGTTTCGCCGCGCGCGCCGTGTTCACTGCGGCGGCGGTTCTGGTTCCGCTCAATTTTCTGCTGGCGCTGGCTTTCCCCGAGCGAGGCGTATCCCACCATTTCAACTATCGCTGGCTGATGCTGGCCGTGGTGGAGATAGTGTTCGTCACCTGGATCGCCAGCGCCGGCCGCAGCAGCCTGTCAGGCACCATCTGGCAGGACCTGCTCGATCACTGGCTGTTCCGATCGCCGCCGACGCCGCCGCTGGGCCGGCTGCTGTTTGTCGCAGCGTTCGTCGCTGCCGTGGTGAGGGCATGGCCGAAAGATCCGGCGGCCGAAACACGCCCGCTGGACATCGGCCAGGCGGGCGCGCTGGTCGCATTTTTCCTCGCCTGCGAATGGATGGCGACGCCCGGCGCGTTCGGCGCATTCATGACGGCCGCGGGCGCCATCCTGCTGGTGTCGCTATTGCAGGAGTCGCACCGCCTCGCATTCCGCGACGAACTGACCGGCCTGCCCAGCCGGCGCGCGCTGGAAGAGCGGCTGCACGGGCTCGGTCCGGTGCACGCGATTGCGATGCTGGATGTCGACCATTTCAAGAAGTTCAACGATACCCACGGCCACGACATCGGTGACCAGGTGCTCAGGCTGGTCGCGGCGCGACTGGCGCAGGTGCCGGGCGGTGGCACTGCCTACCGTTATGGCGGCGAGGAGTTCTGCATCCTGTTCCCGGAACTCGGCGCGGACGCGGCTCTGGCACACGCGGAAAAACTGCGCGCCGACATCGCCGCCTACCAGATGGCCGTGCGCAGACCGGATCGGCCGACGGACGCCGAGACCGGAACCCGACTGCGCCACCTGCGCTCGCCGGAAAAGACCCTGTCGGTGACTGTCAGCATCGGGGTCGCTGCGCCGGAGGATGCGCGCGCTTCGCCCGCCGAAGTTCTGATCGCCGCGGACCGCGCGCTGTACCGTGCCAAGGAAGCCGGGCGCAACCGGGTCAGCCGTTGACACGGTCCCGGTCAGCGACGACACGGATGCCTGACGCGAGACCGGGGCATGGCGTTGGCCGGGACTAACTATTCGCACCGGAATCAGCGATACTTCGCACCATGAAACTCGTCTGGCCCTCGGCGGAATTTCTCGAAAGCTACGTCGCGGCGTTGCGCGCCGGATGGTCCGCGGACAATGTGCGCGGCGCCGTCGCGGCAGCCGAGGAGTTGGAAAAGATCGCCCTCGACCCAGCGGCGTTTCTAAACAGCCTGGTGGACCGGGAGGCCAAAGGAGCACCGGTCAAGATGCCCGATGGCTCGCTGGTCAGGCGAATTCCCGGGTTTCGCCGCTGGTTGTGGGATGGCGAGTTTTGCGGCTCCATCGGATTCCGATGGCAACCAGGCAGCGAAGCGCTGCCGCCGCATTGCCTGGGGCATATCGGCTATGCTGTCGTGCCCTGGAAGCAGGGTCGCGGCTACGCCACCATGGCACTTGCTCAAATACTGCCGCTGGCCAAGGCAGAAGGGTTGCGCTACGTCGAGGTTACAACCGATCCGGAGAACCTGGCGTCGCAGCGAACCATCGAAGCCAACGGCGGCGTGTTGCACGAAAACTTTACCAAGCCGCCGCAGTTCGGCGGCACGCCGGGTCTTCGCTACCGTATTTACCTGCGATAAGACGGGCGCACAGCCCGGCAGTTCGGGAGGATATTGAATGTATACGTTGTATTACGCGCCCAACACCTGCGCGCTGGCTTCCCACATCGCGTTGGAGCAGGTCGGCGCCGAGTATCAAACCGTGCGCGTCGATTTCTCGAAAAACGAGCAGCGCTCGCCCGATTACCTCGGCATCAATCGCAAGGGGCGCGTTCCCGCGCTGGTAACCGACAGAGGCATGCTGACCGAGACGCCGGCGATACTTATGTATATCTGCCAGAGCTTTCCCGAAGCCGGGCTGGCGCCGCTCGAGGATGCGTATGCGCTGGCGCAGGTCAACGCATTCAACAGCTACCTGTGCTCGACTGTGCACGTCGCCCATGCGCACCGCATGCGCGGCAATCGCTGGGCCGACGACCCGGCCGCGCTCGCCGCGATGCAGAAGAAAGTGCCGCAATCGGTCGCCGAAGCATTTGCGCTGATAGAGAACGAATTGTTTCAAGGCCCGTGGGTGATGGGCGAACGCTACAGCGTCTGCGATATGTATCTATTCACGCTGGCCCAGTGGCTGGAAGCCGACGGCGTCGATCCTGCGCGCCTGCCGAAAATTGCCGACCACCGGCTGCGCATGGCGCAACACCCGGTTGTCAGCAAGATCGTGGCGGCGGAACTCGCCGGTCATTAGCGGAATGCAGGCGCACCGCCGAAGCCACGTGGGCGCCCAGCCGCCGCGCCCTTTTGCTTCGGTCAGGAGGAGAATACTCATCGCACTCGCACTTCTGACCTGGCACGGGACCGCAGCAAGCCAGGCGCGCGTCGACCACGCACTCGGCGAATTTGAGTCTGCCGCGACGACAAACGGTTTGCTGATCGCCGCGCCGCACGGCAGCTTCGACATCAATAGCGATGCAATCGCCAAGGAGGTGGCGCGCGAGCTCGGCGCGGGCTACGTGCTGGCGCGGAAATTCGCCCCGGACAAAGTACGGCTGAACGTCAATCGCCCGACCGAAGGCGCGTCGCTTGCCTGTGCGCAGGAGCAACGCTCGGAGCGGGCGGGCGAGGTATACACGATCTATTCGCGGCTGGTCGCCGCCGCCTCGGACAAGCCGTTGCGCCTGTTTGTTGAAATCCACGGCAATTCACTTGCGCGAAGCGCGCAGCATGTTGAAGTCGCGACTGTAGGCATTTCCGCCGCGCAGGCGCGGCGCGTGAAGGACGGCTACCCGGCGATGCTCAGTCGCGCGATCGAACACTCGCCCGCGTATCCGGAACTCAATCTGCTGATCGAGCCGCTCGACTCAATGTACTTTACCGCCTCATGCGCCAAGAGCATCGGTATCTTTGCCACGAAGTTCGGGCAGCCGGCAATCCATATCGAGTTTCCGCGCGCCGCAAGGGAAAGCCGAAACCTGCAAGGCTCCGCGTCGCTCGCCGCCGATATAGTGCGTAGTATCATGCAACGCGAGTAGGCACGACGGCGAACTCGGAGCGTAAATGGCGACCCTGCAACAACTCCTCGGAATAGACCTGCCGATCATCCAGGCGCCGATGGCCGGCGCCCAGGGCAGCGCGCTGGCGGTGGCGGTGTCCAACGCAGGCGCCCTGGGTTCACTCCCCTGTGCGATGCTCGGCCTCGATGCCATGCGCGAGGAGCTGCGCGCGATCACGGCACAGACGCGCAAGCCGTATAACGTGAATTTCTTCTGTCACGCGCCGCCCAGGGTGAACGCCGATCAAGAACGCGCCTGGCGGGCAGCGCTGTCGCCGTACTACAGAGAATTCGGCATCGACGCCGACAATATCTCCGCCGGGCCGGGACGCGCGCCGTTCAGCGCCGGGGCCGCGGACGTGCTCGGCGAATTCAGACCCGCAGTCGTGAGTTTTCATTTCGGACTGCCGTCGCCTGATTTGCTGGCGCAGGTGAAAGGCTGGGGAGCGAAGGTCCTGTCCTCGGCGACCACGCTGGAGGAGGCGCGGTGGCTCGAAGCGCATGGCGTCGATGCCATTATTGCGCAGGGCCTCGAGGCGGGTGGACACCGCGGCAATTTCCTGTCGCATGACCTGAATGCCCAGGCCGGTACGTTCGCTTTGCTGCCGCAGGTCGTGCGCGCGGTGCGAGTGCCGGTCATCGCTGCCGGCGGCATCGCGGATGCGCGCGGTGTCGCCGCCGCCATGGCGCTCGGCGCGGCCGGGGTGCAGATCGGCACCGCCTATCTCCTCTGCCCAGAATCCAGCATTAGCGCAATCCATCGTGCGGCGCTGAAAAGTGAGGCGGCGCACCGCACCGCGCTCACCAATCTGTTCAGCGGCCGGCCCGCCCGCGGAATCATGAACCGCATCATGCAAGAGCTTGGTCCGATGAGTGCGCTTGCGCCCGCGTTCCCGTTGGCCGCGTCCGCCATCGCACCATTGCGTGCGAAGGCGGAAAGCCAAGGCAGCGGCGATTTCTCGCCGCTGTGGTCCGGCCAGAATGCGAGCGGATGCAAAGAGATACCGGCCGCCCAGCTGACGCGGGAACTGGCCGCTGTCCCATGACTTCGACCGCTGGCGTTAGTGCCACACTTTGATAAGGAACAGGGAATGGATATTCGCTCGATATGGTTGGTGACCCTGGTGCTGGCGACGCACACGATCGTCGCTCAGGCGCAGTCGCCCGCGGCCGATTCGGCGGCGGCTACCGCGGCGGTCGGCAGCTTTCATGCGGCGCTGGCCCGTGGGGACGCGGGCGCAGCGCTGCAGCTGCTGGCGCCCGACGCAGTGATACTGGAGAGCGGCAGTGTCGAAACGCGCGAGGAGTATCGTTCGCATCACCTGCCCGCGGACATGGAGTTTGCCCAGGCCGTGCCGGCGCGTCAGGGCGCGATGCAGGCGACGGTGAGCGGAGACGTCGCCTGGGTCAACTCGAGCAGCGTGACGCAAGGCACGTTTCGCGGACGCGCCATCAATTCGGCGGGCGCCGAACTGATGGTGCTGTCGAGAACCGCGGCCGGATGGGTGATACGTGCGATCCACTGGTCGTCGCGGACGCTGCGTTCTGGAGGATGAGTTCGGGCAACGTGGTACAACAAACAGAAGGAGGAAATCGGCAATGAACAAGAAATTCTTCGTCGCGTGGGCTGTTGTTTTCGTGGTGTGGATGCT
>QYQC01000027.1 GCA_007280315.1 Betaproteobacteria bacterium
ATAATAGCCGCGCCCGCCGCTGCCCATCGACAGCGCAAACAGGAACGCGATGATGCCTGCGATCACTGCCGCAGCGATCGCTCCGGCAAGTACCCAGGCAATGGCCCCCGCCGCGACCCCGGTAGCGGCCGAACCGAGCGCGCGTCCGAGCACGGCTTTCAGTACCCCGCCTGCGACGATAACTACGGCAAGCAGCACGACAAACAAGGATTCGTAATCATCGACCTTCGCCGCCTTCGCCGGGGGCGGCAACTTCTCGCCATCGATCAGCTTCATCAACGTCTGTATTCCGTCGCGGATACCACCGTAGAAATCGTTCGCCAGAAAATGCGGCGCCATCACCTCGCGGATGACGCGCTTGGCCACGACGTCGGGAATGGCCCCCTCCAGTCCGTAGCCGACTTCGATGCGCAGCCGCTGATCTTCCTTCGCGACGATTAGAATCAGGCCGTCGCCAGTTTTCGCCCGACCGACCTTCCACTGCTCGGCAACGCGGATTGAATACTGCTCGATGGATTCGGGCTGGGTGCTCGGCAGAATCAGCACCGCGATCTGACTGCCTTTCTGTTGCTCGAAGTCGCGCAGCTCGGTTTCGAGCGACGCAAGCTGCACGCTGCTCAGCGTGCCGGTGATATCGGTGATGCGCGCCTTCAGCACGGGCACGGCGACCGCGTCCGCGGCACCTGCGGCCGATGCAAATGCCAGCGTAAGGACACCCAAAAAAAGAATCCACATACGCAATGACGACGGGCCGCGGATCATCGTGAGCAGCGCAGTCGATTCCGAAGACGTCCGGCGCGCGCGTATGCGTTCGATCCCGGGTCTCAATCTACTTGGCCGGCGCGGGCGCCGGCTTGTCGAAATTCACCGCGGGCGGCGTCGCAATCGCCTTCTCGTTTTCCACCGCGAAATTGGGTTTCACCTGGTAGCTGAGTATCATCGCGGTCAGGTTGTTGGGAAAGGTACGGATCATGGTGTTGTACTCCTGCACCGATTTGATGTAGCGGTTACGCGCCACCGCGATGCGGTTCTCGGTGCCTTCAAGCTGCGCTTGCAGATCGCGAAAATTCGCGTCCGACTTCAGCTGCGGATAATTTTCAGAGACCAGGAGCAGTCGCGACAGCGCGCTGGACAGGCCCGCCTGCGCTTGCTGAAATTTGGAAAACGCCGCAGCGTCATTGACCAGCTCCGGCGTTGCCTGGATGCTGCCCACACGCGCGCGCGCTTCGGTCACCTGAACCAGGACTTGCTGCTCCTGCGCGGCAAATCCCTTCACCGTATTGACCAGGTTCGGCACCAGATCTGCGCGGCGTTGGTACTGGTTCAGCACTTCGGACCAGCTTCCCTTGATCTGCTCGTCGCCGCGCTGCATGTCGTTATATCCGCAGCCGGAAAGGCCGAGCGCGACCGCGGCCAGCAGTACGGCGAGCATTCTTTTCATGTCAATTCTCCTGGGTGGGAAACCTGTAGGCTAACTGGGGGCAGGCGCACGAATTTCAAGTTGCCCACACCGCATTCCAGATTTACCCGCGCAACGCCACCATGGTGCGGCGAGCGAAGCACAGGTCTTCCCATGCCTTCGCCTTGTCCGGCAGACTGCGCAGCAGATAGGCCGGATGGTAGGTGACAATCAGCGGTACGCCCTGGTAGCGGTGCACCTGACCGCGCAACGACGCAATACTGGCGTCCGTTTCGAGCAGGGTCTGGCAGGCGAAACGTCCCAGGGCAAGGATCATCCTGGGCTGGATCAATTCCACCTGGCGCAGGAGAAACGGCGAACATTGCGCCACTTCCGCCGCCTCGGGGTTGCGGTTCCCCGGCGGCCGGCATTTGAGTACATTGGCGATATAGACGTCTTCACCGCGTTTCAAGCCGATAGCGGCGAGCATGGCGTCGAGCAGCTTGCCCGCCTGGCCGACGAAAGGCTCGCCGCGTGCATCCTCTTCCGCGCCCGGCGCCTCCCCCACAATCAGCCAGTCGGCTTTTTCATCGCCGACGCCGAAAACGGTCTGGGTGCAGGTCTTGCGCAGTCCACAGGCTGTGCAGGCAGCGGCAGTCTCCTTGAGATCATCCCAGTCCATACGGGCAATGCGCGTGGCGCGACCCTCAGCGTCCTGCACTGAGCGTAGTGACAGCGGCTGCGACGTCTCGGCCTCGCCGGTGGCCGCTGTGAGATTCTGTGGTTGCGCTGCGGCGCTATCGCCAATGGCTTCGCCGCGCCTGAGCCGCCAAAGCGGCGTCAGCCCCATTTCCTCGAGGAATAATTCGCGCCGCGAACTCATAGCGGCAGGCTGAATATCAAGGCATCTTCGCGCCCATCCGGTGCAGGATAGTAGTCGCGCCTCAAGCCCAGCCGTTGAAAGCCATGACGCTGGTACAGCCTCTGACCTGCCGTGTTGGACGGCCGCACCTCGAGCACCATCACGCGCGCGCCGCCGCCGCGCGCCAGATCACACAGGCGACGCAGCAGCAGGCTGCCGTGGCCTTGATTCTGGCTGCGTGCGGCAATGCTGAGGTTGAGTAAATGCGCCTCGTCCGCGGCCAGCATCATGACGGCATAGCCGAACAGCCCGCCATCCACTGCGTAGACGTAGCAACCATATTCGGCAGCAATCGAATCGCGGAAATTACCCGGCGTCCACGGAAACGCATATATTTCGGTTTCGATCGCCATCACCCCGGGCAAATCGGACTCGGTCATGCGGCGCAACTCAAGCACGGGTTTGGGTAAGGCGCTCATCGTTCGTTTGCTTTGAGCGCCACCTTGTCGCGCACATACAGCGGCACCGCCGCCGCGGCATCTACACCCTGCCCGGCGGCAAACACCTGCTTCGCCAGGCGCAGAATTGCGGTTGCGTTGGGTACGGCGTCGGCATCGGTGCGGGCGATGGCGTCGCCGTAACATTTTGCCAATGCCGCCCCGTGGGCGCGAAAACCGCTGCCACAACCAACCCAGTCGCCGCCTTCGATTCGCGGCACCGCTTCAGGTCGGTACAGGCCGGGCGCGTGCATTTCGATCCAGGTACCGCCGCTGTTGCAATACGCCGCATGGTACACCTCGCCCATGCGCGCATCGAGACAGGCGACGACCTTGTCAGCGGCGCAATTCTCGGCCAGCGCAAGCAGTGTGCCGATGCCCGCCACCTGCAGATTGCCCGCCAGTGCCAGTCCCTGCGCCAGGCCGCAGGCGATGCGCAAACCGGTAAACGAACCGGGCCCCGCGCCGTAGGCGATGCCGTCGACGGACGCCATCGCCAGATCCGCCTGCTGCAGCAGTTCGCGCAACGCAGGCAGCGCGAGCTCCGAATGCCGCTGTCCGGCGTGGAAACCGCGCTCGAATACCTGCTCGCCGCGCGACAACGCGAGCGAGCAGTATTCCGTCGATGTTTCCAGCGCTATGAGGTTCACGACAGGCGGGAGAATGTCACGCGGCATTTTAACGCATCCGGCAGTCTCGACCGGCGCTCCTTGACACCGCTGCGCACAACGCACAAGATGCGCCGAAACGTCAATCCCGAGAGAGGAAAACAATGAAACGAATCGCATGCGTGCTTTTGCTCGCACTATTCGCCGGCCCCGCGCTGGCGCAGGACGCCTACCCCAGCCGCCATATCACCATGGTCGTGCCCTTTCCTCCCGGCGGCATCGCCGACCTCACCGGGCGTCCTACTGCGTTCGCCATGGAGAAGGCGCTGAAGCAACGCATCATCATTGAGAACAAGGCCGGCGCCGGCGGCGCCATCGGCATGGCCTATCTCGCCAACGCGAAGCCCGACGGCTACACCATCATGATGGCGCTCTCGTCGATCTCGATCATTCCGGAAGCGGAAAAACTGTTCGAGCGCAAATCACCCTATCAGATGGACCAGTTCACGCCGATTGCGCTGATTTCGGCCGACCCCACGGTATTGGTGGTGCGTAGCGAAAGCCCGTGGAAGACAGTCAAGGATCTGGTCGACGATGCGAAAAAGCGCCCGACAAAAATCAGCTTCAGTTCCTCCGGCATCTACGGCACCCTGCACATGGCGATGGAAATGTTCGCCCAGGCGGCGGACATCAAGCTCTGGCACGTGCCCTATACCGGTGGCGGGCCGGCGATGAACGCCCTCGTCGGCGGCCACGTCGATGCGCTCGCTTCCGGACCGGCCGCGGTGATCGGTCAGATCAAGGGCGGAAAGCTGCGCGCGCTGGCCACCTGGGGCGACAAACGGCTTGCGGCACTGCCCGATGTGCCGACGCTGAAAGAGTTGGGCTATAACGCCGAGTTCTATATCTGGTCCGGGCTGTTCGCGCCGGCGGGCACCCCGGCCGCCGTTGTGGCGACGCTGCGCAACGCGGCAAAGCAGGCGGTCGCAGATCCGGAGTTCAAGGCGATCATGGCCAAGATCGAGACGCCGATACACTATCTGGATGCGCCGGAGTTCCAGAAATTCTGGGACCAGGATGCCGCCATGCTCGCCGCAGCAGTCAAGCGCGTGGGCAAGGTCGAAGACAAGAAATAAGTCCGGCGCTATTGCGAGGTCATCAATTTGCGCGGACGACAAACCCGCGTTTTCCAGCAGATTCCTGGAGCCAATTGCAAAAAATGACTCAGCAAGACCTTGCACGGACGATAAATCCGTCCGTGCGGATCGTCGATTGCATGCGGATGATGAAGCTATCCACATGCAATCGACGATCTTGTTAGAACCCAACACCATCCTTGCTTTTACCAGTAACCGTGATTTCTGTACGGATGCCTTTTATCCGTACAGAAATCACGGTTGGCGCGCGCAGCGCGCAAGGCTTCCGCCGGCTTTCGACAGAGCTCTTTGCCCGCAACCAATCGATCTATACCAGCGGAATGACGTCCAGCCGCACCGCCACGCCCTCAAGGCCCGGACCGGCCACAGGATAGCGCTGCATCACCAGCGGATCGTGTCCGGGCACGACGCAACGCGGATCATCGGCGAGTTCGCGCAGCCGGCGGTAGCCCTCCACCATGGCGCCGACGCTGTGAACGATGGGAAACGGCCGCACCGCGTCGATGTTGGCGTAGAGGTGGGCGGCATCCGAAGCAAGCACGATCCAGCCGATGCGGGTATGCAGCCGCACCGACTGAATGCCCGGGGTGTGTCCGCCGATGTGATGCAGCGACAATCCCGGCGCAAGCACCGCGTCGCCATCGTGGAACTGCACCCTGCCCTGGTAGACCTGACGCACCATGCCGACCACTTCCTCCACTTCGTAGGAATGTGAAAACACCGGCTGCGCCATATGACGGCCGGTGGCGAACTGCATTTCTGCGTCCTGCAGATGGAACCGCGCCCGGGGAAACAGGGCGAAATTGCCGACGTGGTCGTAATGCAAATGGGTGATGATGACTTCGCGCACCTGCGCCGCAGTCACCCCCAGGCGTTGCAGCCCGATGTCGGGCGACAACAGCATTTTGCGCCCGCGGCGCTCGGCCA
>QYQC01000106.1 GCA_007280315.1 Betaproteobacteria bacterium
GCCAAGAACCTGGACATTCTTCGCTCGTTTGCCGCGCGCGAGCCGAGCGCGAATGCGAGAAAACTACACCTGCGCTTTCTCCTGTCGCCGACCGAAATCATCGCCGACTCGGCGGGTAATGTAGCTGGACTGGCGCTGGAGAAAAACCGCATCGAAACGCGAGCCGACGGCACGCGCGCTGCCCGCGGGACCGGCGAAACCGAAATCCTCGAAGTCGGCATGGTGCTGCCCGCGATCGGCTATGCCGCTGATCGGATTGACGGTGTCGCTTACGACGAAAAAGCGAGAGTGATTGCCAATGAAGACGGTCGGGTCGTCGATCCCGCAAGCCGCGCCGTGATCGCCAACGAATATGTCGTCGGCTGGGCGCGCAGTGGCCCACAGGGGCTGATCGGCGAACACAAACGCGCGTCCGCCGACGTCGCCAAACACATGATCGCGGACGGCGCCAGGCTCGCACCGCGCGCACTGCCCGATCGCGACGCAATCGTCGCCCTGCTGAAAGCACGCGGGGTGCAGCCGGTCACGTTCAACGACTGGAAGCAACTCGATGACGCTGAAGTCGCGCGCGGCGCGCGCCGCGGCGCCCCGCGCGACAAGATCGTCGACGTCGAGGCGATGCTCGCCGTGCTCGCGCAGAATTGATTTCGATCGGCGTCTGCGGCCGCGCCGGACGCGCGTCGGCGTGAGCGCCGACGTCGCCGCTGCATCACGGCAGGACAGCTGAATTCAATTTTTTGTGGACCTGACGAACGCAATCGACGACTTGAAGATTTCCAGGTCCTTTTCGTAATCGGTGGAATCTTCGTGATTGATCTGAATCCATTCCCGGGTGCTCTTTCTGCCCTTTGGTTCAAACGGAACGACGTTGCCATTGGAGAACTGGAGATTGGCAGCTTCTGCCGCCGGAAGTCTCACACCCACACCGCCGTTGCAGATGCAGGCGAACATCTTCTTGGCGACGAAATAGGCAAAGAGGCCGGTCATTTCGCCGCCTTCCACTCCCGCAATTTTCAACAGCATCGCATCCAGGGCACGCTTGTTGTTCAAATCGACAGCGTTGGGAGTTGCCATGTTTTGTCTTTGATAAATGCAATACGATTAAGGAAGTAGCGAGCAAGTTGCATATCTTGCCCTGCAGGAGCGAGCTTGTGCCCCGAAGGAAATCCCCTTGGGGGACTCGCGAATGATGGGATTCGCGAGCACGCTCTCTCCCACGCCTCCCAAGCATGCTTCGAATTCAACGCGTCACAGTACTAGGTCGATTCTTTCTTCGCCGCAACCGCCCCGGCCTTCCGGGCGCCTTTCTGCTTTGCTTTCTTCGCCCGCTTGGCTATGCCCGCGAGAACTTTTCTGGTTCTTTGTTTCGTTCGCCTGGTCTGCAGCATCTTAGAGTGACTCAATGGAACCTCCGGCTAGCGTTGCTTTGGATCGAATCTCAGTTTGATCCTTTTTCATCTTCTTGGCTATCAAGGCTATGCCGGCCGCGCCTCCCACGTTCCCCCGGTCGCGGTTACGCCGCGCCGCAGTTCGTCCATCGCCAGAGGTACTTCGTCGGGCGCGCCGCGCACGCCGAGTTCGATATGCCGGCGCCGACCGCCCTCGCCGATGCTGGGCAGGCTGAACACCTTGAGCCCGCGATACCTGGCCTCGACCGCTTCCATCAGTGGCGTCAGCGTGCTCTCGGCCGAGTCGTACACGAGGATCGATGCCTCGGCTTCTGCCTGCAGGTGAAACAAGTGCGAATATTGCTGGTCGAGCACCCACTCGACCATGGGCCAGGCCATGATCGGGAAGCCCGGGACGAAGTGATGATCGCCCAGGGAGAATCCGCGGATGCGGTTGTAGTCGTTGGGAATGGTGCGCGCGCCGCGCGGAAATTCACCCATCTTGAGGCGGTTGGGTGTGGTGTCTGCGCCAAAGCGGCCGCGGATTTCTGCCTCGGCCTCCGGATGCAGCAGCAGATCCACGCCTACAGCGGCGGCAGCGCAGGCGCGCGTATGGTCATCAGGCGTCGCGCCGATGCCGCCGAAGCTGAACACGATGTCCGCGCCGGCGAGCGTGCGCTCGAGCGTCGCCGTGATCAGCGCCGGGTCGTCGCCCAGATAGTGACTCCAGGCGAGCGTCAGGCCGCGGCTGCGCAGAATCGCGATCAGCTGCGCCATGTGCTTGTCCTGGCGCTTGCCGCGCATGATCTCGTCGCCGATGATCAGGGCGCCGATAGGCATGTTTCGTCTCCTTGAAAGCGGTTCACTGCGTTGCAACCGGTTCGTCGCGCAGTTGCGCCAGGCGCGCCAGGCAATAGTGGATGAACGCGAGCCCGCCGTACACCGGCGCGAAAAATCCGAGCAGCGGAACCAGCCCGACCAGCGCCAGCGCGACACCGAGCAGGAACAGTTCGCGGCGATGACGCTGAAACAGCGTTTGCATCTCCCAGCCGGTGGCGTGCTCGGCCAGCGCGTCGTAGCGAAACACCCGCTGGTTGAGATAGCCGAACAGCACCACCGGCAAGACCGGCCAGAGCAGCGGCAGAAACCACAGCGGCAGCGACAGCACCAGCAGCAGCGCTAGCCAGGCGAGCGCGGCCACGCCGTTCCATACGCTGCCGGCAACGGTGCCGCCCTGGCGGCGGGCGAGTTGCGGATAAGCCCGCGCGGCCACGTGGGTGACCATGGCCGGCATGGCAAACATGCTGATGATAAGTACCGCCGTCACCAGCACCAGCGGGACGAACAGCAGCGCGAGCAGAATCCAGGCGAGATGCGTGGCGATCAGCGACAGCGGCCAGACCGTGACCGCCCAGCCGATGGCGGCCGATTGTTCGAACTGCAGCTGTAGCCAGGTGGCGGCCTGCGACCAGAACGCGAACGCCAATCCCAGCCACAGCACCAGCGCAATAATCACCGGCCACAGCATCAGCAGCAGCATGCGCGGATGCAGCAGGCTGGCGAAGGCCTTGATCAGGGCTTTGGTAATTTCATGCACGCCTCAGTCCTCGCATTTCATCTTTGCATAGCTTGCCACATTTTCTGCAGCCGCTTCACCGATACCGGAACCGGGGTGCGCAACTCCTGCGCGTAGAGCGATACGCGCAACTCCTCCAGCAGCCAGCGCAACTGCGCCAACTGCGCATCGGCCACGCCTTGTTTTCGCTGTTTGAGATCTTCGCGCAGCCACATCTGCCACAGGGGATTGAATTCGGCGCCGCAGCGCGCGTCGCGCGCCGGGTCGGCGCGCAGCTTGTCCAGCCGCAGCGCCACCGCCTTGAGGTAGCGCGGGAAGTGCTGCAGGCGTTCCCAGTCGGTGGCGGCGATGAAGTTCTTCGGCAGCAGGTGCGCGAGCTGCTCGTCGATCTCGCGCCGGGCCTGCGCGTTCTTCAGTCCCTGCAGCTTCTTCTGCAGCGCCTGATGTTCGCCGAGTATGGCGCCTGCGAGGCGGCAGATTTCCTGCGCCAGCAGCGACAGACGCGTCTTCCCCTCGTCGCAGCGGCGCAGGAACTGCGCCTGCATCGCGGGCAGCGGTTCGGCCATGCAGGCGCGGTCGAACGTCACGCGCAGCAGCTGGTCCCTGAGCGAGGCGGCGTCCCCAAAGGCGAGGAACTGCATCGTCATGTCGCGCAGCCCGGGCAGGTTCTTCTCCAGGTACTTCGTCTGCTCCTTCAGCTGCAGCATGAACAGCCGCCGCAGGCCGTCGCGGTGCAGCTCGCGCGCCTTCTGCGGCGCATCGAGCACTTCCAGATCGACGCTGTCGCCGCGATCGACCAGCGCCGGATAGCCGATCAGGGTGTGCGCGCCCTGGCGTATTTCCATCACCTCCTGCAATTCGCCGAAATTCCAGCTGGTGATGCCGGACAGCGCCGCCCTGGGCTGGGCGACGGCGCTGAACTGCTCGCCCGCCTGATCGCCAAGCTCCGCGCGCAGCTGCGCCAGATTCCTGCCCATGGCGAGCTGCCGGCCGTGCTCGTCCACCACCAGAAAGTTCATGGCCAGATGCGCCGGCAGAAGCTCGGGGCGAAAGCCGTCGAGCGGCAGCACCAGGTTGAGTTCCTCGCGCGCGTGGCGCGCAATCGCCTCGGTGAGCGCCAGCTCCCGCGCATGCTGCGCCTCGGCCGAGGCCATCGCGCCGAATCGAACGACGAAGGCTTCGGCGAACTCCGGCAGCGGCCCGAGCTTGTGGCGCAGCTTTTGCGGCAGGGTCTTCGCCAGCAGCGCGACTTTTTCCCTGAGCAGGCCCGGCACCAGCCAGTCGCAGCGCTTGGCGGAGAGCTGATTCAGCGCGATCAGCGGTACGCTGAGCGTAAGGCCGTCGCGTGCATTGCCCGGGTCGTGCAGGTACTCGAGCGCATAGGCGCGCCCGCCGATGTCGAGCTGATGCGGAAACTGCGCCGTGGTGATGCCGGCCGCCTCGTGCCGCATCAGGTCCTCGCGCTTGAGGTAGAGCAGTTTCGCGTTGCCGGTTTCCGCGTCGCGGCGCCAGTGTTCGAACGCGGCGCCGTTGTGGATGCCCGCCGGAATCAGGCTGTCGTAGAAGGCGTAGATCAATTCTTCGTCCACCAGCACATCGGGGCGGCGCGATTTGTGCTCCAGTCTCTCTATGTCCTCGATCAATCTGCGGTTGTGCGCGAAAAACGGCGCGCGCGTTTCATACGTCCCGTCGACCAGCGCCTGGCGCAGAAAAATCCGCCGCGACTCCACCGGATCGAGCGGGCCATAGTGGATGCGCCGGTTGACGTAGAGCAGGATGCCGTAGAGCGTGGCACGCTCGAACGCGGCGACATGCGCCGGCTTCTTCTCCCAGTGCGGTTCGTATTGATGGCGCCGGACGAGATGCGCGCCTACGCTCTCCAGCCATTCCGGTTCGATGCGTGCGATGCAGCGTGCGTAGAGGCGCGTGGTCTCGGTGATTTCCGCCGCCATGATCCAGCGTCCGGCCTTCTTGCCCACGCCTGAGCCCGGATGAATCAGGAACTTGATGCCGCGCGCGCCAAGATAGTGTTCGCTGTCCTCCGACTTGCAGCCCACATTGCCCAGCAGTCCCGCGAGCAGCGCGCGGTGGACCTGCGCGTAGTTCGCCTCCTTCTCCGACACCTTCCATCCGAGTTCAGCGACGAAGGTATGCAGCTGGCTGTGAATGTCCAGCCACTCGCGCATGCGCCGGTAGGAAAGAAAATTGTCGCGGCACAGATCCATCAGCTTGCGGTTGGATTTCTTGTGCGCCAGCGCCTCGTGATAGAACTTCCACAGCTTGAGCCAGGAGAGGAAATCGGATTTTTCATCGTCGAATTTCAACTGTGCCGCATCGGCCGCGCCGGCGCGCTCCAGCGGCCGCTCGCGCGGATCCTGCAGCGACAGCACGGCCGCGATGATCAGCACCTCGGCCAGGCTGCCTTCGGTCTTCGCCGCCAGGATCATGCGCGCAATGCACGGGTCGAGCGGCAGGCGCGCAAGCTGGCGCCCGATTTCAGTGAGATCGTTCGACTCATTCACTGCGCCCAGTTCGGCGAGCAGGCCGTAGCCGTCGCTGATTGCCTTGGGCAGCGGCGGATCGAGAAACGGAAAATCTTCCACCTCGCCCAGGCCGAGCGATTTCATGCGCAGGATCACACCGGCGAGCGAAGAGCGCAGGATTTCCGGCTCGGTGTAGGCCGGGCGCGCGTTGAACCCGTCCTCGTCGTACAGGCGGATGCACACGCCGCTTGCCACGCGCCCGCAGCGCCCGGCGCGCTGATTGGCGCTCGCCTGCGAGATCTTCTCCACCTGCAGCTGCTCCACCTTGCTGCGGTAGCTGTAGCGCTTGATGCGCGCCTCCCCGGGATCGACGACGTAGCGTATGCCGGGCACGGTGAGCGAGGTCTCGGCGACATTCGTCGCCAGCACGATGCGCCGGCCACCGTGCGGCTTGAACACGCGTTCCTGTTCGGCCGTCGACAGTCGCGCGTACAGCGGCAGAATTTCTGTGTGCGGCGGATGGTGCTTACGCAGTGCCTCGGCCGCCTCGCGGATTTCGCGCTCGCCCGGCAGGAACACCAGCACGTCGCCGGGGCCGCAGCGGGACACTTCGTCGACTGCATCGACGATGGCGTCCGCCATGTCCGGCGCATTGTCTCCTCCCGCGCGTTGTGCGGCGACGCCCGCGCGCGGCGCGGCGGCTCCGGGGCGCGCTGCCGCGCCGAGCGCTGGTCTCGCTGCCGCAGGCGGCCGGTAGCGCATCTCCACCGGATACAGCCGTCCCGACACTTCGATCACCGGCGCATCGTTGAAATGCCTGGAGAAGCGCTCTGCGTCTATGGTTGCGGAGGTTACGATCAGTTTGAGATCGGGCCGCTGCGGCAGGAGCTGCTTCAGGTAGCCGAGCAGGAAATCGATGTTCAGGCTGCGCTCGTGCGCCTCGTCGATGATGATCGCGTCGTACTGGCGCAACTCCCGGTCGCTCTGCGTTTCGGCGAGCAGGATGCCGTCGGTCATGAGCTTGATGTAGGAGCGCGGACTCAGTTTGTCGTTGAAGCGGATTTTGTAGCCGACCGCACCGCCAAGTTCGGTCTTCAGCTCCTGCGCGATGCGCGCCGCCGTGGCGCGCGCGGCGATGCGGCGAGGCTGGGTGTGGCCGATGAGCCCGCCGATGCCGTAGCCGAGCGCAAGCAGAATCTTCGGCAGCTGCGTGGTTTTGCCCGATCCTGTTTCGCCGCAGACGATCACCACCTGGCGCTTTCTGATCGCGTCGGCTATGTCGGCGCGCCGCGCGCTGACCGGCAATTCTTCGGGGTATTCAGGCTTGGGGCAGGCGGCACGGCGCAGTTCGAGCTCGGCGGCAGAGTATCGGTGCTGCTGCGCATTCCTGCGCCTGCGGTTGATTTGCGCGGGCTTCACCCGGCGCATTCTACCGGCTCCGGCGGTGCCGCCCGAACGGGAATGCCTGCAATTCCGGAATCAAAGACGTCCGCCGCGGCTGTCCCGCGATGAAACCAATCTGAGCGGCCGCGCTTCAAGGTAGCCGATGCGTGCTCCCGACTCTGAGTTGAACCCGCCCGGATCGAAAAGCGGCGATTTCCGCGGTCACTCGATCACTTTGTCGGCACGCACCAGAATTGAGCTGGGAATTTTAATGCCGAGCGCAGTCGCGGTTTTCAAATTGACTACCAACTCAAACTTTGTCGGCTGCTCGATCGGCAGGTCACCCGGATTGGCTCCATTCAGAATTTTATCGATAAACACTGCTATGCGCGCAAATCCCTCTGCAACGTTCGGGCTGTAGGAAATCAGTCCGCCCACATCGGTGTAATCGGAGCTCGAATAGACAGCCGGCAAGCGTGTTTTTTCCACCGCCTTAACGATTTGCTTTCGATTGGCGGTCAGCAAAGTGCCCGCTACCACTATTAGTCCGCCAACACCCATATCGCTGACCGCCGCAATGGCGGCGTCTATTCGCTCGGGAGATTGGATTCCAATTGAATGCACCTCCAGATTCAGCGAGCGCGCTGCCGCTTCCAGCGCTTGGAAGTAGATGACTTCGGAAATGCTCGCCGTACTCAATATGACGCCTACGTGGCGGATGCGCGGCCTTGCCTCCCTGAGCAGTTCCAGACGTTTGCCGGCCATGTCTGCAGAAATGAACGTCATTCCCGTGATGTTTTTTCCGGGCCGCGCGAGATTTACGGCCAGTCCGAGTTTTACCGGATCATTGCCCGTAAGCATGACGATCGGGATAGACGATGTCGCTTTTGCCGCAGCCTGCGTTGCCGTCGCCCCAAAGCTGATGATTATGGCAACTTTTTCGCTGGCCAGTTTCGCGGCCGCTTTCTCAAGTTGATCGTATCTCTTGACCAGGTAACGGTCGTCGATGTGAATATTCTTGCCTTCAACGTATCCCTGCGCGCGCAGCGCATCTCGAAGCGCAGCGAGGTAATGCGCAGTGGTGCCCAAATCGATCCACAACAGTCCAATTCGCGGCACGTCGCCTTGCTGTTGAGCGAATACCCCGATCGGCACCGCGAGCGAACCCGCTCCAAGCGCGATAAGAAACTTACGGCGGTTATTCATTCCCCCTCCCTGGGTGGGTGTCCATTATGCCAAAGCCCGCAGAGGCTGGCGGACTGCAAGTCTTTGGAGGTGGCGTGATGCAAGGCGGCGGTCAGTCGTCCAAACTAGATGCAGCCGCGGTTGACCGCGTGCGGCCTATTGTACGCATAGATCGTCCGCGCCGTAGAAGTTGACGGTCTGGACCGGCAACCCCCAGCCGGCGCCGCACGCAGACGACTCAGGACACAATGCGGCCGAGGCGCACCGCGGTCTCGCCTTTGCGCAGGCGCATCGAGGGCATGATCAGAACGCAGTCGTCGTAGGGCGTGGTCACCGGTCGTCCGCCGTCGTGACCGATCACGGTGCCCGCGCGCGCGATCAGTTCCATGCCGACATAGGGCGCGGTGAATTGAAACGCGTCGCTTGCGACGGTCACCGCCTGGGTGACCTCGACCACGCGCTGCACCGCGGGCGGCGGCGCCAGGTGCGGCGCGGCGAATTCCGACCCGATTGCGCCGAAGTGCAGCAGGAAGCGCAGCATCGCGTCGATCGCGACAATGCCGCTGGCGAGCGCCCAGTGCTGGCCGCATTCGATGAGGAGGGCGATTTTGGTGCTGGCCTCGTCGGCGAAATCGGCGTAGTCGCGCATGCGTCGCCCCGCCGCATGACCCGCGTCGCACACCAGATGCGCCGGCGTGCCCAGTTGCCGCGCCAGTCTTCGCGCCTTCTCGGTCATGCCGCACAGCATCAGCGGCGGCGTAGCATGCTGCATCGAGTGGATGTCGAGCAGCGCATCGACGCTCCCGACGAGTGCGCGCAGTTCGCGCGCGCGCCGCAGTTCCACGCTGTTGCGTCCGCTCTCGAGTGCCTCGATGTTCCACACGCGGTTGAAATCCTCGTCGACGAAGCGCGAGGCGCGCGGATCATCGCGCGTGAAGCGCGCGTAGGCCGCGACGTTGATGAAGGCAAGCGTCAGCTTCCCCGCGAGCGGCCGCACGCCCTGGCGCAGCAGCCAGTCGAGTGCAATCGCGCCGCACAGCTCGTTGCCGTGGGTAAGCGCGGCCAGCATCAGGTGCGGGCCGGCCTTGCCGCTGTCGAAAGTGCTGACGTAGTCGATGCCGCAATTGCCGGCGCGGTAGGGCTGGATGTCGGGCGGTTGAAGCTCTATCGGATAGGTGTTCATGCTTTTCGTTCGTGTTCGCAATGGAGTCTATACAAATAAAAAAGGGCGCAAAAGATTCAATCCTTTGCGCCCTTTGGCGGCTGGTGTCGAGCGGCTTGCTTACTTCGCCGCCTCCACTGCGCGCCGCGCCATCACCGTGATCAGATGCGAGCGGTACTCGGCGCTTGCATGCAGATCGGAGTTGAGCTTGCCCGCCGGCACGCTGACGCCGGCGACGGCATCGGGCGACCATTTAGCTGCAAGTGCTTTCTCCATTTCTGCGACGCGGAATACGCACGATGCAGCACCGGTGACGGCCACGCGCACGCCGCTGCCAGTATCGGCGGCCATTACGCCGACGATGGCATAGCGCGAGGCCGGGTTCTTGAACTTGATGTAGGCGGCGCGCTTCGGTACCGGAAAGCTCACCGAGACGATGATCTCGCCCGCCTGCAGCGCGGTCTCGAACATGCCTTTGAAGAAATCATCCGCGGCGATCTTGCGTTTATTGGTATTCACCGTCGCGCCGAGACCGAGCACCGCCGCCGGATAGTCGGCGACCGGATCATTGTGCGCGAGCGAACCGCCGAGGGTGCCCATATTGCGCACCATGCGATCGCCGATGCCGCCGGCGACGCTGGCGAGTGCCGGGATCTTGGCCAGCACGTCCTTGGAGCGGGCAACTTCCGCGTGCCGGGTCATGGCGCCGATGGTGATGCCCGATCCTTCGACCTTGATCCCGGTGAGTTCCTTGATGCCGCCGAGATCGATCAGGTCGGAGGGCGCGGACAGGCGCAGTTTCATCGCCGCGATCAGGCTCTGGCCGCCTGCCAGCAGCTTGGCGTCGC
>QYQC01000118.1 GCA_007280315.1 Betaproteobacteria bacterium
CCCATATCCCCCGCGCGCGCGGATCGCGCCTTTGCGAGTGAGCCAGACATCGGCGCCGTAGTGATGCTCACGCGCAACGTAGTTGTGGTGACAGTTCACGGCCACGCCCTCGATAGCGAACGCAGGCAGGTGGCGCGCGAGGCCGGTGAGCACCAGATCGAGCATCTCGCGCCGGTTCTGCATCGCGTATTCCTGCGCCCAGCTCACCGCGTCGACATAGTCGGTGAAATGTTCGTTGCCCTCCTCGAAGTACGCAAGATCGCGATCGGGTAGCTGCAGCAGCGAGCGCTCCATGTCGCGCCGTGCGAGTGCGATGAAATAGGTGGCGAGTGCATTGCCGATGCCGCGGCTGCCCGAGTGCAACATCACCCACACACGGTCAGCCTCGTCCAGGCACACCTCGATGAAATGATTGCCCCCGCCCAGCGTGCCCATCTGGTTCACCCACTTCGAATGCCTGCCAACAGACTTCAACAGCTGTGGATGCTTCTTCGTCATCGCCTCCAGCCGCCGCGCGAACGGCCGCGCCGCCGCGGCGAGCGCGCGGCTGTCGCCGTGCTGTTCGCGCCCGACCGGGACATCGCGGCTGATCTGGTCGAACACTTTCCTGAGCGCTCGCTCGTCCAGCTGATTTGCCGTGAGCGAAAGCCGGCTGGCGACCATGCCGCAGCCGATGTCGACGCCCACCGCGGCCGGAATGATGGCCTTGTGCGTCGCGATCACCGAGCCTATCGTTGCGCCTATGCCCAGGTGCACGTCCGGCATCGCGGCGACGTGGTGGTGGATGATGGGCAGGCTGGCGATATTCTCCAGCTGGCGCTTCGAATTCGCGTCGGCGTCGCCGGTCCAGATCCTGACCGGCACGCGCTGCGACGTGATTTCTTCCATGATCGGCATTGGCGGTTCCCGACTGGCGCCACGCTCGCATCGCGCACCGGGTGGCGGGGAAGTATGCGTAAGCGGCGGCGTCCTCGCAGCTTAGCAGGGAAGCGCGTCGGCCAGATTGCTCACCCCCGCCCACACTGCCCCCGCGCCCTGTTGAGCGAGCAGCTTCGCCCTGGTGTCGTCGTACAGGTGGAAGTTGAATCGCCTTGAGGCCGAGCAGCGATTCACCGCATAATCCGCAGCTGCAATGCCCAGCCGTTCCGACTTCCAGGATCAGCCATGTACCAGCTCTACTATTACCCCGGCAACGCCAATCTCGCGCCGCATATCCTGCTGGAGGAAATCGGCGCGGACTACAAGCTGGTGCTGGTCGATCGCAACCAGAACGAACACAAGAGTCCCGCCTACCTCAAGCTCAATCCGACGGGGCGCATCCCGGTGCTGGTCGATGGCGATCTGGTGCTGTACGAGACGGCGGCGATCTGTCTGCATCTGGCCGACCGCCACGCCGCGGCGGGTCTGGCGCCTGCGATCGGCAGCCGCGAGCGCGCCGAGTTCTACAAGTGGATCGTGTATCTCACCAACACGCTGCAGGCCGAGCTCATCGTCTACTTCTACCCGGAGCGCCTGGCCGATGATGCCGCCGCGGCGGCGCAGGTCAAGGCGCATGCAGAGCGCCGCACCGGCGACATGCTCGATCTGATCGAGGCGACGCTGGCTGCCGGAAGCGGCCCGTTTCTGCTTGGCGCGGCGTACCGCGCCGTCGATCCCTATCTGCTGATGCTGTGCCGCTGGACGCGCGGCATGCACCATCCGGCGCGCGCGCGGCCGCATCTGGCGCGCTTTCTCGAGACGGTCATGGCGCGCCCGGCGACGCAGCGCGCTTTCGCCGCCGAAGGTATTGCTGCGCCGTTTTACTGAGAGCCGCGGAGCAGGGCGATTCGATCGCGGCGCTGACATGCCGTGGTACTCCCGGCTGAGCGCTCGACCTCCGTTGTGTCCCACATAGCCGGTGGCGCGTCCTATTTCTCCGCCTGCGGTTCGCGCAGCGTCAACGCAACCAGGGTTGCCAGAGCGAGCAGCAGAACGCCGACGGTGGCAAAGCCGGCTTTAAGCGAGTACGTCGCGAACATCGCCGCCCCCATCGGGCCGACCATGAACGCCACCGCCTGCGCGGCGCTGCCGATGCCGAAGGCGGTGCCGCGCCGGTCGCGGGTGACGTTGAGCGCGATCATGGTGTTCGTCGCCGGCATCATCGACGCGTTAAGGAACGCGGCGAGGGTGAAGGCAAGGACATAGAGCCAGACGGAGTTGCTGAGTGCGAGCAGCAGGTGCGCGAGCGCAGTGAGCACGCAGGTGACGGCGAGGATGTCGCGCAGGCGGTGTTTGCGGAAAAATCGCGTCGACAGTATCCATACGCCCAGAGCGCTGGCGATGCCGCCGAGCGCGAACGCGAGGCCGGTGACCGCAGTTACGTCGGCGCCCGCAATGTCCTTCAATGCGATCGGCGTCGCGACGGCCCTGAACGTACCCAGGGTGAACAGCGAAAAGTAGAGCAGGATCGCCAGCGCGAACTGCACTGTCGGCTTGAACGGGGGCAGTTCGATTGCCGCGCCCGAGGGGCCGAGCTCTTTCTTGCGCAGGGTGTCCGCGGGCACCAGGAAAATGACCGCGGTCGCGACCACGGCGATCAGCAGCCCGGAGGTGAAAATCGCGCCGCGATAGCCGAAGGCGATTGCCATGGCCGCGCCCACCGCCGGACCGATCGCGCCGCCCAGGTACTGCGCGCCGGAGACCGCGTTGAGGGCGTCCCTGACTTTGGCGTCGGGCACGCTGACGCTGGTGAGCGCTACCGCCGCGGGAACGAAGCCGGAGAGCAGGCCCTGCAGCGCGAGCGCGATGGCGACCTGCCACGGGGCGTTGATGATGCTGAGCACGAGCGAAGTGAGTGCGGCGAAATACACCGCGCGCACGAACATTTTCTTGCGCCCGAGCCGGTCCGAGAGCAGCCCCCACATCGGACCGCCGATCAACCGGCCGACGCCGAGCGAACTCATCCCGACCGCGACCCAGAGCAAGGCCGCAGCCTCGTCCCGGGCGCCGACCTGAAGGATGTACAACGGCAGGAACGGAAACCACACGTTCACCAGGAGCGACGTGCTGCCGGTGGCGCTGGCGATGGCGATGATCGCCCGCTTGTGCATGGCATGCGCCGCGTCCGCTGTCTTCTGAGTCATCGTGCTCCAGTAAGCGGGCCGGGGCCCTGCAGCTTCACCGCGCTCGTGCGCGGGTTGATCTCCCGAGGGCAGAGGGGGAGTCCGTCCTCATTATCGATGGAGACCGGGATTCGGGCTCAGGCGTCTTTCAGCAGTAGCGGGCCGATGCGGCGGGATTCGCCGAGGATCAATCGGGTGAGTTCTGCCAGCGATTCGTCCGTCACCGATTCGGGGGCAAGCACATGCTCGACCGTGCCGAAGTGCTCGACGTTGCGCATTTTCAGCAGCAGTCTTCCGCTGTCGAAATTGGCGAGCAGCTGCAGGTTTGCCTTGACTTCACACGGAACCACGAAGGTGGTCTTGACCACGGTGCCGCGCTCGTTGCGCTCGCCCAGGTTGGTGAAGGCGACTCCGGTATCCTCCAGCAACTGTTTCAACTTGGCATCCGATGGGATTTCGCGCGTAACGCGCAGTTCCTTGCCGGCCGAGAGGCGGTAATTCATCGTTACCTTATCGAACAGTTTTCTTGAGGCCGAGACTTCCAGCGCGTGGAAATCGACATCGCATTGCTCCCATTTCATACCGTCGAATTTGGGCATGCCGACGATCGAGTATTCCTTGCCGTAGGGCGGTTTTTCCGCGACGAACGGCTGGGCGAAATTCTTCAGATGGCGATAGGCCCGCTCCAGCGCCGCGCCGACCCGCGCGTTCTGCTCCTCCGCATCCGGTTTCTGCCTTTCCTCCGCGAGTTTTGCGGCCGCGGCCTGGCGCAATTGCGCCAGGAGGCCGCCGGGCGCCGCGTCGAATAAGGGAGTTTCTTCGGCCCCCGGCGCCGCCGTCGCGACCGTCGCCGTCGCGGGAGCAGTTGTCGCCGCGGCAGCGATCAGCTTTGCGAACGCGCCCAGGTCTTCATCCTCCAACGGAACGAAGCGCAGGCCGTAGCGAAAGCCCGACTCGGCCGGCAGATGCGCGCTCGAGACCACCCGCGCCGGCATCTTCAGCAGTTTCGGCGCTTCGGCGCCCGGATTCGCCGGCCGCGCCAGCAACAAGGTTACCGAGGTTCCGACGAGATCGGCATAGTCGCACTGTATGGCCGTGCCGCCGGCGGACAAATCCAGGGTGTGCGTGTGCAGGACAGGTTTGCCGTCCGCGCTATCGAACACCATCGCCGCCTTCCAGCGCACAGGATGGCGCTTGAATTTGCGGCGGTGTTCGACGTCCCGCTTCGGTTCGCTCATGAGAACGTCTTGCCTGGAAAAGGCACATTTTATACCGCGCACCGGGAGCGAATCCGGCAATCTGTAGAATACAATGCCCGCGCGCCACGCAATTTCTTCCATCAACTACCTGGAGTCTTCATGGCAGACGCTTCTCCCGCCGACTCGAATCCGAACACCGCCGCCAGTGCCGACGAAAAAAAGCGCATGCGCGAGCGGGTGGAAAAACTCAACGCCCTGCCCGCATCCGCGAGCAAGGGCAGCGTGGAACTTGCGAGCGGCCGTCTGCGCTACAGCGTCAGCGCCGGTTTCGTGCCGGTTGCGATGGGCATGTCCGATTCGCACAGGGGCGAACCGGACGCGGCGCTGTTTCTGACCAGCTATACCCTGGATGGCGTCGATGCGCCGGCGCAGAAGGCGGCGCGGCCGATTTTGTTCGCGTTCAACGGCGGACCGGGCTCGGCCTCGGTTTGGCTGCACCTCGGCGCGCTCGGGCCCAAGCGCGTGCCGATCAATGACGACGGCACCATGCCGGCGCCGCCTTACATGGTGCAGGACAATCCGCATTCGTGGCTGGAGCATTTCGACCTGGTGTTCGTCGACCCGCCGCACACCGGCTATTCGCTTAGCGCGAGCGAAGAGGCGAAAAAGAAAATGCTCGGCGTGGACGGCGACGTGGAGGCACTGGCCGAATGCATCCGTCTGCACCTGACGCGCATGCAGCGCTGGAGTTCGCCCGTGTACCTTGCCGGTGAAAGCTATGGCACCACGCGCGGGGCCGCCCTCGCCGACAAGCTGCAGTCGCTGGGCGTGTCGCTCGCCGGCCTGATCCTGGTGTCGTGCGCGATGGATCTGCAGACCCTGGTGTTCGAGGGCAAGAACGATCTGCCCTATGCGCTGTTTCTGCCCGCCTTTGCCTGCGTGGCGCAATATCACGGCAAGTTGAAGGGCAGTGTCGCGCAGTCCGCGGCAGCCGCGCGCGCCGCCGGCGAAGCGTTCGTGCAAGAGGACTACCTGCGGGCCCTGTATCAGGGCGCGCGCCTTCCGTCCCGGGACAAGGCGCGCCTGGCGAAGAAAATGGCGGAGTTGACCGGGCTCCCCGCGGCCTTGATCGAAGACCATAACCTGCGCATTCGCGACGAGGATTTCTTTTTCGAACTGCTGCGCGCCGAGGGCCGCCAGGTCGGGCGGCTGGAAGCGCGCGTCACCGGACCGATGGCGGCGCGCAAATCGCGCCAATGGGAATTCGATCCCGGTGTCGAGGCGCTGGCGGGGCCTTACACCATGGCGGCGAACGCCTATTTCGGCGACGTGCTGGGTTTGCGTACCGACCAGCGCTACGAAGTGCTGGCGATGGACGTCAACAAGGCCTGGAACTGGCTGCAGGGCGAGAATAAGGGCAACAGCTACACCTGCACCAGCGATGCGCTGGCGCGGGCGATGCGGCGCAATCCGCACTTGCGCGTGCTGGTGGCGAGCGGCTACTACGACCTCGGCACGCCCTATTGCGCCTCGGACTATTCGCTGGCGCAACTCGATTTGCCGCCCGACGTGTTGCAACGGGTTACGCACCACTATTACGATGCAGGTCACATGATGTACACGCGCGGCGCCGACTTGAAGAAACTCAAGGGCGATCTGGCCGAGTGGCTGAAGGGCTGAGGTGAGGGTGGGTGAGAGAACAGTTGTGCGATTCGAAGTCAAGGACACACGCATGAATTCATGCATCCGCAGCATTGGCGCGCCCCTGCTGCTGGCATCATCGCTGGCCCAGGCCGCGCCGCCGCCGAAGTAGCGCGCCGCGCGCCGGGGAACAATCCGCAGCACGTTTCACGCGGTTCGCGCCCATCGCCGCCGCGCCCCATTTGCCCGTAAGATGTCCGCCATGGCGCAGCAACACATGCACTGGACATCGCTCCTGTCTCATCACCGCCTGGGCGGCCCGGCTGCGGCCGGTCCCGGCCCGCGCTCGGCGTTCCAGCGCGATTTCGATCGCATTGTGTTCTCCTCCGCCTTCCGGCGCATGCAGGACAAGACGCAGGTGTTCCCGCTGGCGAAAAACGACTATGTACGCACGCGCCTGACCCACAGTCTGGAAGTCGCGTCGGTCGGGCGCTCGCTCGGCGTGCTCGCAGGCGACCATGTTCTGCGACAGCACCCCGAGATATCCGCGACCGGATACGGTGCCGGCGATTTCGGCGCCATCGTTGCGGCGGCCTGCCTCGCACATGACATCGGCAACCCGCCGTTCGGGCATGCCGGAGAGGCGGCGATTCAATCCTGGTTCGATAGTTCCATTCTCGGCAGTTCCATCCTCGCGCGTCTTGCCGCGGACGAACGCGCAGACTTCGCGCATTTCGAGGGCAACGCCCAGACCTTCAGGATACTCGCGCGCCTGGGCATGCCCGATAATCCGGGCGGGATGCAGCTCACCTGCGCCACGCTGGCTGCAGTGGCGAAATACCCGCGCTCCGCCTGGCTTCCGTTTGCCGCGCCGGTGGGCATCTCCGGCAAGAAGCACAATTTCTTCAACGCCGACCGCGAGCGCTTCGCTGCGGTGGCGCAGGCGACCGGGCTCCTCCGGCGCCGTGCCGGCGCGAACTGCTGGTGCCGCCACCCGCTCGCCTTCCTGGTGGAGGCGGCAGACGACATCAGCTATTGCGTGATCGACGTCGAAGACGCCTTCCGCGCGGGCGAGGTGAGCTACGCCGAAATCGAGCCGCTGTATCGCGGCATCGTCGCCGACCCGGCCGCGTGGAGCAAAGCCGGCGCGATCTCGACTGACGAGAAGCGCGTGGAATACCTGCGCGCCCGCACCATCGATGCGCTGGTGAACGAAGCGGCCGTGGTGTTTGCCGCGCGCGAGGGCGCAATGCTCGAAGGCAGTTTCGACGAAGAGCTCATTGCACTGATCCCGCACGCGCAGGTGCTGGAGGCGTTTCGCGCGCTGGCGCGCGACCGGGTCTACCACTCGGCGGTGGTGCTGAATCTGCAGAGCCCGGGCGCGGCGATCCTGGGGGAGCTGCTGGACGCGTTTGTCGGCGCGGTTGAGGCTGCGGCCAGCGGAGCGCCGGTTTCTGCTGAGCGAACAATCCTGAATCTTCTCCCCGGGCAGTTTCTTTCCGCGGATGGCAAGGCGGCGGGCGACCTCTACGCGCGCGTGCTCGGAATCACCGATTTCGTCGCTGGCATGACTGACTCCTACGCGGTGGCGCTTGCGCTGAAAATACGGGACCTGCACGAACGCAGCGAACAATAGAATTTTACGATTGCAACAATCGATCTCTCTCGGTCTGGAAAGGGTACCCATGAAAACATTCCCTGCGTCCTCCCTGCTGCGCTGGATGCTCTGCGCGCTGGCCGGTCTGGCTGCGCTCGGCGCACGGGCCGAGGGCCTGCCGCTGGAGAAGATCCGGCTGCCGCCAGGCTTTCACATCACGCTGTTCGCCGGCGATGTTCCGAATGCGCGCGGCATGGCCTGGGGCGACAAGGGCACGCTGTTCGTCGGCTCGCGCCGCGAGGGCAAGGTCTATGCGATAAAGCACCGGGGCGGAAAAGCGACGCAGGTGCGCGTTATCGCCACGAATCTCAACATGCCCAGCGGCCTCGCGTTTTCGAACGGCGCGCTTTACGTCGGGGCCGTCGACCGCATCCTGCGCTATGACGATATTGAAGCCCGCCTCGCATCCGCCCCGGCCGGCGCGCTGCGGCCGGTGGTGGTCAGCGACAAATTTCCGGACCAGACGCACCACGGCTGGAAATACCTGCGCTTCAGTCCCGATGGCTGGCTCTATGTGCCGGTGGGTGCGCCTTGCAACGTGTGCCTGCCGGACGAGCGCCATGGTCTGATCGCGCGCATCCGCCCCGATGGTTCCGGCTACGAAGTATTCGCACGCGGCGTCAGGAACAGCGTCGGTTTCGACTTCGACCCGGTCACGCGCGAACTCTGGTTTACCGACAACGGCCGCGACAGCATGGGCGACGACCTCCCATCGGACGAGCTCAACCACGCGCCCAGGGCAGGCATGCATTTCGGATTTCCCTATTGCCACCAGGGCGACACGCCCGACCCGGACCATGGGACGCGTCCGTGTTCGGAATTCACCCCGCCAGTGGCGATGCTCGGACCGCATGTGGCGTCGCTCGGCATGCGCTTTTACACCGGCACCCAATTTCCTGCCGAATACCGCAACAACATTTTCATCGCCGAGCATGGCTCGTGGGACCGCAGCAAGAAAATCGGCTATCGCGTCAAGCGCGCCATCGTGGCCGGCGGCAATCTGGTGCGCCAGGAAGTATTCGCCGAAGGCTGGCTGCAGGGCGAGTCGGCGTGGGGCCGGCCGGCCGACATCGAGGTGATGGCCGACGGCTCACTGCTGGTGGCGGATGATCACGCCGGGGCGATCTATCGCATCAGTTACGGCAGCAGGAAATAGTAGCGGCGTCGTCCCGCCTTAAACTCATTCGATCACGCCCAGCCGGCCGCTGTGCGAGCCCATGTACCACAGCCTGCCGCCAGCATCGACGATCATCTTGCGGATGCCGGTGTTGCGCGACGGAAGCTGTATCACCCGCAGTTTCTCGGTCCCGGGATCGAAGCGGACCACGGTGTCGGTGTTGATTTCGTTGACCCATACCATGCCGCCGCCGTCCACCGTGACGGCATAGGGTCCGGCATCACCGCCGGGCAGGGCGTATTCCTTGACAACTTTCATCGCCGCCGGATCGAGCTTCGCCAGCTTGCCGTTGCCGTAGTTCGCAACCCACAGCATGCCGTCGGGCGCGGTGGCGACGCGGCGCGGCCGCGCGCCGCGGCCGATGTCGACCTCGCTCATCTTCCCGCTCGCCGGATCGAGCCTGCCCATTTTGTCGTCGCCCATGCGGCAGAACCAGACGTTGCCTGCCAGATCGAGCACGAGCCCATAGGGGCAGCCGGAGGTCGGGTATTCCTTGATCGCGCCGCTCCTGGGGTCGAGGCGGCCGATCTTGTCGCCGCTCTGTAACGTGAACCAGATGGTGCTGCCGTCGTCGGTGATCACCAGGGTATGCGGTCCGCCGCCGCCGGAGGGTGTCTTGAACTCGGCGATTTTTCCGCTCACCGGGTCGAGCCGTCCGATGCTGCCGTTGCCGTTGCCGGTGGTCCAGACGATGCCCTGCTTGTCCACCAGCACGCCGTGCGGGCGGTGTCCGGGGGGCATCTCCCATTCTTTGAACGTCTGCGTCTTCGGATCGAAGCGCGCCACCTTGTTGCCGCTCATCACCGAAATGAAAATGCTGCCGTCCGGCGCAGCGGCCGGGTCGCGCGCGAACTTCGGTGTCGGTACCGGCCATTCCTTGACTTTGCCCGCAAGCTCGGGGTGCGCGCCGGGTGCGATGCCGTAATTCGAGCCGCCGGCCCAGGCGGGGAGCGGCGCGGCGAGCAGCAGTAACAGATAAACGATTGGATTCATGCGCACCTCCGGTCGACAAATTCGATGGTCATTTTACCCAGCGTCGCCGCGCTGCGGTTTGGTCGCGGACGCGATCGATGCATAGCGCGGCCAGTGTCGCAGGTAGGTGCGCTCGATCAGCGGCAGGGCCAACGCGCCGAACATGGCCGCGCCTACTGCTGCGATGACCAGGTCCCTGCTCTGCAGCCAATAGGCAATTGCGGCCAGCCCGACGATCGCTGCGAAATTGAGCATGACGATGCCGGCTTCGATCCGGTGAATGTTATGTCTCACCACGTTTTTGCAGTGAGGGCACTCGATCTCCAAACCGACCAGCACGGTCTCGCTCAGTCGTCGTTTTGCAATGTTCGAGCCGCAATCCGGGCAGCGGTAATCCATTTGTGATTCCTAAAAGACCGGTTACCCAGTCAAAATACGCCGAGGATCAGGCCCGCCGCCATCGCCGTGCCAACCCCGCGGCAGGATTGCAGCGCCTGCGCTTCGATTTTTTTCGGGCGCAGAATCTGCTCCGGCGATTGGGCGTGGGTGCAGACGATAAGTGGCGGAGCGACCGGTTTCAGGCGCCACCCGGTGGCGATGCGCTCGATCTGCCGCGCAGCGCTCGCGCCGTCAGAGCCGGCGCAGATCAGGCTGGCGTAGGGGCGGCCGTTAAGCAGTTCCAGCACCGCGTAGTAGGTGCGGTCGAAAAAATCCTTCATCAGGCCGGAGACCGCCGCCAGATTTTCCGGCGTGGCGAAAATGTAGCCGTGCGCGCCGATCAGGTCGTCCGCCCCCGCATCGGGCGCGCGCAGCAGCCGGACCTGCACCGAGGATTCCGTCGCCGCACCCTCTGCCGCCGCCTGCGCCATCTGCAGCGTGCCGCCGGTCATCGAATGATAGACGATCAGCAGAGTTTTCATCGCGTCCTGCGCGCCGGGCCGTGCGCGTCGCTCATTTGTCGGCGGCGATCTGGCGCAGCGCCTGCTCGAATACCTCGGACGGTTGTCCGCCTTGAATCAGGTGGCGGTCGTTGACGATCACCGCAGGTACCGCCTGGATGCCCTGTTCGAGATAGAAACGCTGCTGTTTGCGCACCTCCGCAGCATAGGCATCCGAAGCGAGGATCTCCTTCGCCCGCGCCGGATCGAGACCGACCTCGCCGGCGAGTCGAATCAGCAGCGCATGCGCGCCCGGATTCTCGCCGTCGGTAAAGTAGGCTTTGAACAGGGCGTGCTTGAGCGCCAGCTGGCGGCCCTCCAGCTCAGCCCAGTGCAGCAGCCTGTGGGCATCGAAGGTGTTGTAGATCCGGCTGCGCTTGGCCAGGGCGAAGATGAACCCGACTTCTTCGCCGCGTGCGCGGATCATCTCGCGCGTCCTATCCGATTGTTCGGGAGTCGCGTTGTATTTCTCGGCCAGATGTTCAGTGATGTCCTGACCTTCGGCCGGCATTTGCGGGTTGAGTTCGAACGGCTGAAAATGAATTTCCGTTTTCACGTCTTCGCCCAGGCGCGCGATCGCCGCTTCCAGCGCCTTCAGCCCGATCGCGCACCAGGGGCAGGAGACGTCGGAGACGAAATCTATTTTCATCGGCGTGCTCATGGCGAAAACTCCTTTACCAAGGTCATCCCGGTGTCAGCGCTTTCAGCTGGTAGCCGATGCGCGGGAAGTGCACGTGCAGCGTGCCGGCGCGCGCGTCGCTGCGGCGCAGGCTGTAGCGGGTGCGGGTGGCGGCGATCAACTCGCCTTCGGTCGGCTCCAGGCCGAAGCTCTCCGCGGTGATGCTCACTTGGGTACCAAGCGCAATGCCGTGGTCGTCCTGGAAAAATTCGCTTTCGACGCTCGCGGGTGTCGCCTGTCTGGCTACCGCAATCGCGGCCGACGCATCGGATTTTTCCATGGTTCCCGGGCCGAATGCACCCATGCGATCCATCCCCGCAACTAGTCCGGGCGTGGCATCGAAAACGCCGGCGAGCGGCGCGATGCGCCGGGTAAACCCGAGCGCGTGATAGCCGGACAAACCGGCGCGGCAGGGTTGCAGGCGCATGACGACAGGTTTATGGTCCACCATGCTGGCGATGCGGCGCAGGTAGGATTTGTACGCGGAGGTGGCATCGGCCGCGGCCATGCGCGCCGCG
>QYQC01000091.1 GCA_007280315.1 Betaproteobacteria bacterium
AGGCAGTCTTGACATCGACATAGGCCGGCGCACGCGCTTCGCGCGTGACCCATACCGTCTTCATTCCCAGGCGCTTGGCCGGCCTCAAGTTCTCGCGGCTGTCCTCCACCATGACACAGCGCGAAGCGATCAGGCCGTGCGCACGCAGCACGCTTTGAAAGGCGGAGAGCGACGGCTTCGGCCGGTAGCCGGTGGACTCGATACAGTGCAGCGCGTCGAAATGGTCCTCTACGCCCATCATCTGCAGCACCGCGCTGGCGTAGTGCCGCGGCGCGTTGGACAACACCAGCTTGCGGCCCGGCAGCCGGCGCAGCATGGCGGTGAGTCCGCGCTCGTACACCACCATATTGGAGAGGTCTGGAAACGCATGCGTCTCGCGCAGGAAGTGCCCTGGATCGGTGCCGTGATGGCGCATCATGCCCAACAGCGTCGCGCCGTAGCTGCGCCAATAGTGCGTGCGCAGCGTGCCGGCGTCCTCCTCCGACAGGTGCAAATGCTGCTGCAAATAGGCGGTCATGCTGCGACTGATATGCGGAAAAATATGCGGCGACGCATTGTGCAGGGTATTGTCCAGGTCGAACACCCAGGTCAGCCGCGTTGGCATCGTCACCCATCCGTCCTAGAATCGCCGCATGCGGCTTACACAAAATTTCTCGCTTGAGCAATTAATCCATTCGGAAACCGCGCAGCGCGAGCACATAGACAACACACCGGGTACCGACCTCGTCGACAACCTGCGACGGCTGGCCGAGGGCCTGGAACAGGTGCGTGCCCTGACCGGATTTCCGCTCGAAATCTCCAGCGGCTACCGCTGCCCGGCGCTCAATCGGCGCGTCGGCGGTGCAAAAACTTCACAGCACACCCTCGGGCTGGCCGCCGATTTCACCTGCGACGAATTCGGTCCGCCGGTGGATATTATCAAAGCCATCCGCGACTCCGATATCGAATTCGATCAATGCATACTGGAATATGCGAAATGGGTGCATATCTCCTTCAGCAAGGCACCGCGGCGCAAGGTGCTGACGATATACGATTCCAGACAGGGTTATCTCGACGGATTGCGGGACAAAGGCGGCACGCAGATCGCGTAGTTTCGCGGACGCAGGTCCCTGCCCACTGCATCTGTCACATTGAAAAGCAGATCCCTCGGCTCCGCGCGCCCCACGGCCGTACAGCAGATCCCTCGGCGCTGCGCGCCTCGGGATGACTCTGCCGGGCCATGCCCGGCAGAGTCACTTGCCGCGGATCAGCGTGCCGACGCCCTGGTCGGTGAGAATTTCCAGCAGCAGTGCGTGCTCGACGCGGCCGTCGATGATGTGTACGCTCTTCACCCCGCTCCTGGCCGCATCCAGCGCCGAACTGATTTTGGGCAGCATGCCGCCGGAGAGCGTGCCATCGGCAAACAAGGCGTCGATCTGCTTGGCCGTCAGTCCGGTAAGGAGCTTGCCCTCTTTGTCCAGAACGCCCGGCGTGTTGGTGAGCAGCACCAGCTTCTCCGCCTTCAGAATTTCGGCCAGTTTCCCCGCGACCAGATCGGCGTTGATGTTGAAGGATTCGCCGTTGGCGCCCACCCCGATGGGCGCGACAACCGGAATGAACCCGCCGGCTTCCAGCACCGAAATCACCTGCGGGTCGATGGAGTCGATTTCACCCACTTGGCCGATGTCCAGCATCTGTTTTGGTTTGTCCCTGTCGGCGAGCATCAGTTTCTTCGCGCGGATGAACGCGCCGTCCTGCCCGGTCAGGCCGACCGCTTTGCCGCCGGCCTGATTGATCAGCGTGACGATGTCCTTGTTGACCGCGCCGCCCAGCACCATCTCGACCACGTCCATGGTCTCGGCATCGGTGACACGCATGCCCTGCACGAATTCACCGGTCTTTCCGATGCGTTTGAGCAACGCCTCGATCTGCGGGCCGCCGCCGTGCACCACCACCGGATTCATGCCCACCAGCTTCAACAACACTACATCGTGGGCAAAGCTCCGCTGCAGAACCGGATCCGCCATCGCGCTGCCGCCGTATTTGACGACGATGGTCTTGCCGTGAAAGCGCTTGATGTAAGGCAGCGCTTCGGCCAGCGTAAGGGCCTTCTGTGCAGGTGCGGCAGGCGTGGACATGGAAGCAGCCACTATCAATGTAATGGCCGCATTTTACCGCCCCCAGGACGAAAAAAGGCGGCCACAAGCCGCCTTTTCCCGTTGCCGCAACAGCGTTTGCTTATTGGATGGTCAGCTGACGCCCGGCCACATCGGCTTTCTTGGGCAATGTCAGCTCGAGCACGCCGTCGGCAAATTTCGCATTGGCAGCCGACTGGTCGATATCCGTTCCCAGACGGAACGCGCGCGCGACCTTTCCGTAATAGCGTTCGCGGTGCAGCACCCGTTCGTTTTCCCTGGTTTCTTTTTCCGCACGCGCCTCGGCGCTGATCGAAACCTGGTCACCATCGATGTTGACCTGGATGTCTTCCTTCTTCACCCCGGGAATCTCGGCGTGCACGATGTAGGCGTTGTCCTTCTCGCTCACGTCGATCTTGATACGCGCCGGCGTCGCCGGCTGTCCTTCATACGCGACCGGACGCACGAAAAAACCTTTCAGAAGATCGTCGAAAACGTCTCCGAAAGGGTCATAACGCGAAATGTTTGCCATGGTCATTCTCCTTTCAAAATTTTTCAGTCGGCGGCCTTGCGGCCAGTAACATGAATATGGGGCGCAACCATTCGCTTTCAAGGGGTGATGGTTCAGTATTGAGCATCCGGCACCCGACCTAGGCCGCTGGCAAGCGCCGCGGCCAGGCGAGAGCGAGACAGCGCACCAGTTGGCGATCGCGGCGTCAAAAAATCCTGACAAGTCAAATCCTGATACTGGCCCAAGGCGGCAGGGATTTGGTACAGTAGTGTCACGTTCGTTGGAATTGTCCCGGTCTGGCCGCCTTTCCCCGCAGCGCTTCAGCGCACGCGCATAGGACATTCCAGGGATGATAAATCGGGAACAGCGAATCGGGTAAGCAGAACTTTAACCAGGAGGAGTTTATGCATATGAAGATCAACAACACCAAACTAGCGCTCGCCATTGTCGCTGCCACCAGCGCACTAGTCGTTGCCGGCCCGGCGCAGGCGGGCAAGACGCTCGATGCGATCAAGGCGCGCGGCGAACTCGTATGCGGCGTCAATACCGGCCTGGCTGGCTTCTCCGCCGCCGACAGCCAGGGCAAGTGGTCTGGGCTGGATGTGGATGTGTGCCGCGCCATTGCAGCGGCGGTGCTGAGCGACGGCAACAAAGTTAAGTTCGTGCCGCTCACCGCGCAACAGCGGTTCACAGCGCTGCAGTCGGGCGAGATCGACATTCTTTCGCGCAATACCACCTGGACGCTCACGCGCGATGCTTCGCTGGGTCTGAGTTTTGTGGGCATCACCTACTACGATGGACAGGGATTCATGGTGCCGGTAAAAACCAAGGTCAAGAGCGCCAAGCAATTGAAGAACGCCACGGTATGCGTGCAGGCGGGCACGACCACGGAAAAGAACCTGACCGATTACTCGCGCACCAACAACCTCAACGTCAAACCGATCGTGTTCGAAAAGCAGGAAGCCGCCACCGGCGCCTATTTCTCCGGCCGCTGTGTCGCCTACACCACGGATGCGTCGGGCCTGGCATCGACCCGAAACAAGGATGCGAAGGACCCGAAGGAACACGTCATCCTGCCCGAACTGATTTCCAAGGAGCCGCTCGGTCCGGTAGTGCGCCGCGGCGACGATGAATGGTTTGCCATCGCCAAGTGGGTGATCTACGGGCTGGTCGAATCCGAGGAATACGGCATCACCCAGGACAATGTCGACAAGCTCAAAGCCGATAGCAAGGATCCGGTGGTAATGCGCATCCTCGGCACTTCGGAAGACACCGGCAAGCTGCTCGGCCTGGACAAGGACTGGATGGCGCGCGCGGTGAAGACTGTCGGAAACTACGGCGAAATATTCGAGCGCAACGTCGGTCCGAAGACGTCATTGGCTTTGCCGCGCGGCATTAACGCCCAGTGGAACAAGGGCGGCCTGATGTACGCCCCGCCGGTTCGCTGACGCCGGCCCGGTGGCGCGGTCGCATGACCGCGCCGCGCTCAATCTTGTTGCTGCTCTGAATTGCCGAAATTGCGCCGCGACGCCGGCGTACCGGTCTGGCTGATGACGCAGCATGAAGGAGTCGCATCTTGACTGAACGCGCGCCGCCAAGAAAACGCGCCTGGACCTGGCGCAGTCAGGCGCTTCGCGGTCTCGTGTACCAGCTCGTCGCGGTGTCGCTCATCGCCCTCGCGGTCTGGTATCTCGCCCAGTCGACGCTCGCCAACATGGCCGCGCGCGGCATCCAGTCCGGTTTCGGTTTCCTGCTGCAGCCCGCCGGATTCGACATCGGCGAATCGCTGATTCCCTATGACGCGCTCGACCCGTACTGGAAGGCCTATGCGGTGGGCGTGCTCAACACGCTGCGTGTCGCCGTGGTCGGCATTATCTTTGCCACCCTGCTGGGAACCATCCTCGGTGTCGGCCGGTTTTCCGCCAATGCGATCGTGCGCGGACTTTGCTATGCCTATGTCGAGGTGTTTCGCAACGTGCCGGTGCTGTTGCAGCTCCTGATGTGGTACCTGCTGTTCGCGGACATCCTGCCGCCGATTACCGAAGCGGTTTCCGTGGGAGGCCTATTCTTTCTCTCCAAGAACGGGCTTTCGTTTCCCGTGCCGGTGTGGGTTCCGGGTGTCGGCATGGCGCTGCTGGGAACGCTGGCCGGCGTGGTGGCAGCCTGGTTCTATCGACGCTGGGCAATCGCGAAATTCGAGGCTACCGGGCAGATCAGGAGTCTTTTCTGGGTGCCGATAGCGATCGTCGTCGCCGGAGAGTTGCTCGGCTGGATCGCGGGCGGAGCGCCTACGGCGTGGGATATACCCAAGCCCGGCGGCTTCGTCATGCAAGGCGGCGCATCCGCTACCCCTGAGTTTCTCGCAGTTCTGCTCGGCCTGGTGCTCTACACCTCGGCGTTCATCGCCGAGGTCGTGCGTGCGGGAATCGCGTCGGTAGCACATGGCCAGGTCGAAGCCGCCGGCAGCCTGGGGCTGTCAAAACCGCAATCCATGCGCCTGGTCATACTGCCGCAAGCGTTACGCGTCATCATCCCGCCCGTCACCAGCCAGTATTTAAATCTGACCAAGAATTCGTCGCTGGCCGTGGCTGTGGGCTATCCCGACGTGGTTTCCATCGCCAATACGTCGCTGAATCAGACTGGACGCGCGGTGGAGTGCATTGCACTGATCATGGCCGTCTATCTCACGACGTCGCTGGCCACCTCGGCGTTCATGAACTGGTACAACCGCCATGCCGCGATCAAGGAGCGCTGAAATGGCCGGCAGTGTTTTTCTACCGATTCCGGCGCGGCCGGCCCCGGTGAAAACCGAAGGGGTACTGCCTTGGATGCGCGCCAACCTGTTCGGAAACTGGGTCAATTCTCTGGTCACGGCGCTGATCGCCGTCGCGATCGGGTATGCGGCGTCTGCATTCCTCAGTTGGGGCCTGGTCAACGCGGTGTTTGCGCCCAGCGCAGATCAATGCCAGGCCGCGCGTGGGAGCGGCGCATGCTGGGGCGTAATCGTTGAGAAGTTCCGCATCATTATTTTTGGCCGCTACCCGTACGCCGAGCAGTGGCGACCCGAAATCGGCACCATTTTGCTGCTGGGCCTGCTCATCATGAGCTGCATCCGTCGCTTCTGGAAACCATGGCTGGTTCCCGCCTGGATTGTCGTTCTGTTTGCTTTCTTTTCGCTCATGGGGGGCGGCAGGCTGGGACTTTCCGACGTGGGAAGCGACCAATGGGGCGGGCTGCCGCTCACCATCATGCTGGCGACGCTCTCCATCGTCTTCGCCTACCCGCTTGCAATTCTGGTTGCGTTGGGACGCATGTCCACACTGCCGGCAATCCGGTCACTGTGCATCATCTATGTGGAACTGATACGCGGCGTGCCGCTTATTTCCGTACTGTTCATGGCGAGTTTCATGTTTCCGCTGTTTCTACCAGTGGGAAAGTCACCCGATGTGTTGTTGCGCGTGCTGGTCGGGATCACGCTGTTTTCAGCCGCCTATCTCGCAGAGGTGGTGCGCGGCGGCTTGCAGGCCATTCCGAAAGGTCAGGTTGAATCATCGCAATCGCTGGGCCTCACTTACTGGCAGACGCAGCGCAAGATCGTGCTGCCGCAGGCACTTGCCATGGTGGTGCCTGGGATCGTCAACAGCTTTATCGCCATTTTCAAGGATACCTCGCTGGTCACCATCGTTTCACTCTACGAACTGACCGGCGCGATGGGCCTCGCGCTGAACTCGGAAGCCGACTGGCGCCCGTTCAAAATAGAAGGCTATCTGTTCATCACGCTCATCTACTTTGTGTTCTGCTTTTCCATGTCCCGCTACAGCCTGTGGATCGAGCACCAGGTCGGCCGCAGCAAGACCCGATAGGAAACCACCATGGCCGAACCCATTATCAGTTTTGAAAGAGTCAATAAATGGTACGGCAACGACTTTCACGTTCTGCGTGATATCGATCTCGTGGTGGCCGCGGGTGAGCGCATCGTGGTATGCGGTCCTTCCGGTTCCGGGAAATCAACCCTGATCCGCTGCATCAACCGTCTCGAAGACCACCAGGAAGGCCGCATCGTCGTCACCGGGATCGAACTGTCAGACGACGTGAAAGCGATAGAGCAGGTGCGCCGCCAGGTGGGCATGGTGTTCCAGCAGTTCAACCTTTTTCCCCATCTCACGGTGCTGGAGAACCTGACGCTGGCGCCGATGTGGGTGGGCAAGACGCCGCGCAAGCAGGCTGAGGAAAACGCGATGCAGCAGCTGGAACGCGTGAAAATCGCGGAACAGGCGAACAAGTATCCACTGCAACTCTCGGGCGGCCAGCAGCAGCGCGTGGCGATTGCACGCGCGCTGTGCCTGACCCCAAAGATCATGCTGTTTGACGAACCGACGTCCGCCCTCGACCCGGAGATGATCAAGGAAGTACTGGATGTGATGATCGAGCTGGCAAATCAGGGCATCACCATGATCTGCGTCACCCACGAAATGGGTTTTGCCAAGGCGGTTGCCGACCGCGTGATCTTTATGGATCAGGGGCAGATCGTCGAGCAAAACACGCCGCACGAATTCTTCGATCGGCCGCAGAACGAACGTACCAAGGACTTCCTGTCCAAGATACTGGGGAGCTAGCCGGGGACCTCGTTACTTTTGCGGGCTCGCACCGAGTTCGCGCACCTGCGCCTGAACCTCGATGGTCTTGAAGGTCTTGTCCTTGGCCTCGAAGCGCAGCTTGATCGGCACGGCTTCGCCTTTCTTCAGCGGCTGTTTCAGGTCCATCAGCATGACGTGGTAGCCGCCTCCCGGCTTCAGCTCGATCGCCTTGCCCGCGGGCAGGTCCAGCCTGGAGATCGAGCGCATCTGCATCACGTCGTTCTCCATTTTCATTTCGTGGATCTGCACCGAACCGGCGACCGGGCTTTCCACCGAGACCAGAGTGGCCGATTCGGTGGCGGTGAGCTGCATGAAGGCGCCGGTCGCGCGCTGCCCGCGCACGGTACCGCGCACCCAGGGCTCCTTGATCGTCACCTCCTGCGCGTGAACCACGCTGGTCGGTAGTCCGCCGCCGAGCACCAGACCGATGGAACCGAACAGAACGGCGCGTGTGGAATGTTTCATTTTTGTCTCCATAAGATATTTTACAGAACGTACCGCGCCAGGTCTTCGGATTGCGCCAGCTCTTTCAGTCGCGCATCGACATAGGCGGCGTCTATGGTGATCGCCTCGTCATTGCGCTTGCCGGCATCGAAAGAAATCTCTTCCAGCAGCTTTTCCATCACGGTGTACAGCCTGCGCGCGCCGATGTTCTCGGTTTTTTCGTTTACGGCGAACGCGATCTCGGCCAGGCGCTTGATCCCCTCGGCTTGAAACTGAAGCGTCACCCCCTCGGTCGAGAGCAGCGCCTGGTACTGGCGCGTGAGGCAGGCGTCGGTCTGGGTGAGGATGCTCTCGAAATCGGTGACCGACAGCGAATCGAGCTCCACCCGTATCGGCAGACGCCCCTGCAGCTCCGGAATCAGGTCGGATGGCTTCGCCATGTGAAACGCACCGCTGGCGATGAACAGGATGTGGTCGGTCTTGACCATGCCGTATTTGGTAGTGACCGTGGTGCCTTCGACCAGCGGCAGCAGGTCGCGCTGCACCCCCTGGCGCGACACGTCGGCGCCCGACATCTCGGAGCGGCTGGCGATCTTGTCGATCTCGTCGATGAAAACAATGCCGTTCTGCTCCGCATTGGCGAGCGCGTGGGTCTTGAGGTCCTCGTCGTTAACGAGCTTTGCCGCTTCTTCCTCGGCGGCGAGCTTCAACGCCTCGCGGATTTTCAGCTTGCGCGTTTTCTTGCGGCTGCCGGACAGATTCTGGAACATGCCCTGGATTTGCGACGTCAGCTCTTCCATTCCCGGCGGGGCGAATATTTCCATCTGCGCCGCTGCGGCAGACACTTCAATTTCGATTTCCTTGTCGTCGAGTTCGCCTTCGCGCAACTTCTTGCGGAATTTCTGCCGCGTCGCCGAAGCTTCCGCGCTTTCCGTCACCGTGCCGCTGTCCACCCCGTCCAGGGACCCTGACTGGCGCGCCTGCGGCAGGAGCACATCGAGGATGCGCTCCTCTGCCGCGTCCTCGGCGCGCGCCTTCACTTTTCGCATGGCCTGCTCGCGCGTCTGCTTGATGCTGATCTCGATCAGGTCGCGCACGATGCTGTCCACGTCGCGTCCGACGTATCCCACCTCGGTGAATTTGGTCGCTTCGACCTTGATGAACGGTGCGTCGGCGAGTTTGGCCAGGCGCCGCGCGATCTCGGTCTTGCCCACGCCCGTCGGCCCGATCATCAGGATGTTCTTCGGCGTAATCTCCTGGCGCAGCGGTTCGGCCACCTGCTGCCGGCGCCAGCGGTTCCGGAGCGCGATGGCGACCGCGCGCTTGGCGCGGTCCTGGCCGATGATGTGCTTGTCCAGTTCGTGGACGATTTCCTGCGGGGTCATTTGCGACATGGCTTGGTGCCGAAAGGTGTTGGACAACGCCAACCTTGCGTCGGTTTCCTCATTCAAGGGTTTCGATCACGATCTGTTGGTTGGTATAGATGCAGATGTCGGCGGCAATACCGAGCGACTTGGCCACAATCTCCTTGGGTGCCAGTTTGGTGTTTTCCAGCAGCGCCCGCGCCGCCGATTGCGCGTAGGGGCCACCCGAGCCGATGGCGATCAGGCCGAGTTCCGGTTCCAGCACATCGCCCATTCCGGTAATGATCAGCGAGGTTTCGCGATCCGCCACCGCCAGCATCGCCTCCAGGCGCCGCAATACGCGGTCGGTGCGCCAGTCTTTGGCCAATTCCACCGCCGAGCGCAGCAGGTTCCCTTGATGCTTCTCCAGTTTGGCTTCGAAGCGCTCGAACAAGGTGAACGCATCGGCCGTGCCGCCGGCAAATCCGGCCAGAATACGGTCGTGGTACAGGCGCCGCACCTTGCGCGCGCCGGACTTGATCACGATATTACCCAGCGTTACCTGGCCGTCCCCGCCGAGCGCGACACTGGCGCCACGCCGCGCGGAAAGGATGGTGGTGCCACGGAATTGTTCCATTTTCGGGTCCGGCACGGTCAATTTATCCACATTGGGGCGCTTTTCCGGGAATCAACCCGGATTTCCCGCTGCCGGCAGCCGGCGCTCCAGGCCGGCCGCCAGGATGGCGACCAGGACCATGGCGCATACGATCATCGCGCCCGAGGGCAAATCCAGCCACAAGGACCCCAACAGGCCCGACGCATAGCCGAACGAACCGACGGCGTACGCTTTAAGCTTGCGCCGTCGCTTGGCATAATAGGTCGCCAATGCCGGCAAAACCAGCGAGGCAAAAACGAGGTAAAGCCCGACCAATTGCACCGAAAACGTCACGGCGCACGCGAAAAGCGCGTAAAAGCCCACACGCCCCAGCCGCGGTCCAAAGCCGAGCCAGATGGCCAGAATGACCGTGTAGATCAATGCTTCCAGCGGTAGCCTGGACGGGCTCACCCACAGAATCTGGCCGACGAGCAGATCCTTCAGATGCTCGCCGCCATGTGGATTGCTCGCGAGCAGCAGAATGGCAGCGCTCGCGCCGAGCACGAACACGACACCGATGATCGCTTCCTGTATCTCCGGCCAGCGCCGTTCCGTCCACGTGAGCAGCAGCGCCGTGGCCAGCGCGGCCGCCAGCGCCGAGACCTGCACGGCGATGCCCTGCGGTTCCCAGCCGAGAAAGTCGGCGAAAATAACGCCTACCCCCGCAATCTGCGCGACCGCAAGGTCGATGAACACGATGCCGCGCTTCAGTACTTCGAAGCCAAACGGAACCAGCACCGCGGTGACCAGCAAACCGACGATGAGCGCAGGGCCCAGTATCGACAGGACCGCCAGCGGATCATTCATTTCGCCACCGCCAGCAGTCGCGCCAGGGTATCGTCGAACAGGCCGAACAGATTCTTGGCTTTGTCGCTGCCGCCGACGGTGAAGGGCAACATGACCGCGGGAATTTTTGTGCGCTCGGACAGAAATTCCGCCGCCTGCGGGCTGTTGTAGGCCATGTACACGATTGCC
>QYQC01000055.1 GCA_007280315.1 Betaproteobacteria bacterium
CCGGGCGCGTGCTTTCCCGCGGCTTCGGCGAGATAGTCCATTGCCGCCGACGCGCCGCCCTTCTTGTGCGGGACGCACGCCAGCGCCAGTCCCATTTCGACGCCGGCCAGCGCACCCATCAGCGTGAGGTCGTTGAAATCGCCCAGATGGCCGATGCGGAATACCTTGCCTGCGAGCCTGCCCAGGCCGGTGCCGAGCGACATGTCATAGGCGTCGAGTATGGTCTTCCGCAGTGCATCTGCGTCGTGTCCTGCAGGCATCACCACTGCCGTGAGCGTGTTGCTGTATTCCTCGGCGTTAATGCACAGGATTTCCAGGCCCCAGGCGCGTACCGCGCGCCGCGTCGCCTCGGCATGACGCGCATGGCGCGCGAATACCTGCTGCAGGCCTTCTTCACGCAGCATCTGCATCGCCTCGCGCAATCCGTAGAGCAGATTGGTCGCGGGCGTGTACGGAAAGTAGCCGGTCTTGTTGGCGGCGATAATTTCGTCCCAGGCCCAATATGCCTTGGGTAGCGTCGCCGACTGCGCAGCCTTGCGCGCCTTCTCGCTCACCGCATTGAACGACAATCCCGGCGGCAGCATCAGTCCCTTCTGCGAGCCGGCCACCGTCACGTCCACGCCCCACGCATCGTGGCGGTAGTCGATCGAGGCGAGCGAGGAAATCGTATCCACCATCAACAGCGCCGGATGGCCGGCCGCATCGATCGCCTTGCGCACCAGCGCAATGCGGCTGGTGGCGCCAGTCGAAGTTTCGTTGTGCACCACGCATACCGCCTTGATCGCGTGCGCCTTGTCTTCCTTCAATTTTGCTTCGACTGCCGCAGGATCGGCGCCGCGGCGCCAGTCGCTGGCGATCAACTCGACCTTCAGGCCGAGTTTGCCCGCCATTTTCTGCCACAGGCTGGCGAAATGCCCGGTTTCGACCATCAGCACCCTGTCGCCGGCGGAAAGTGCGTTGACCAGTGCCGCTTCCCAGGCGCCGGTGCCCGAGGCCGGGTAGATCACCACCGGCTGCTGCGTCTGAAATATGTGTTTCAGGCCGTCGATGATCTCCAGACCCATGCGCCCGAAATCTGGTCCGCGGTGGTCCATGGTGGCGCGGTCGATGGCGCGCAGGACCCGGTCGGGGACATTGGTCGGTCCGGGAATTTGCAGGAAATGGCGGCCGCTTCGATTGGCCATTGCGGAACTCCTCGCGGCAATGAAAATTTGACTGCGCATATTATGCCGCATAGCGATGGCGACGGCAGGGTTTACCCAGCCAGCCACGCAGGAAATGTAATAATAGTGAGGCGTGATGCTGGCGAAAGCGACCGCAATTCCTGTTCTTTCAGCACCATTCAACAAAAGGGGTTTGTTTTGAACATCGATATCATTTCCGACGTGGTCTGCCCCTGGTGTTACATCGGCAAGCGCCAGATCGAGGCGGCGCTCGCGCTGTACGCCGAGCAAAATCCGGATGCAGAACCGCCCAGCGTCACCTGGCGGCCGTTCCAGCTCAATCCGCAGCTGCCCGCCGAAGGCATGAGCCGGCAGGACTACGTGGTGCAGAAATTCGGCGCCGCGCGCGCGAAAGACGTCTACGCGCGGGTATCCGCGGTCGGCGTTGAATACGGCATCGCGTTCGCGTTCGAGCGCATCGTGCGCCAGCCCAATAGCGTCGCCGCCCACAGCCTGATTACGCTCGCCGGAAACACAGGGTCGCCCGCCGGCCTGCAGGGGCGGGTCAAGGAAGCTTTTCTGCGCGCCTACTTTCTCGACGGCGCCGATCTGACCAACGCGCAAAACCTGGTCGCGATCGCCATCGCTGCCGGCCTCGACCGGACCAAGGCGGAACAATGCCTGGCCGACCCGGAGTCGCGCAAGATGGTGGAACAGGAAGACCAGCGCGCGCGCGCCATCGGCGTGGAAGGCGTGCCATTCTTTATTTTCAACGGCAAGGTCGCCGTGTCCGGTGCGCAGGGTCCGAAAGCGCTGCTCGACGCCATGCATCAGGCCGAAACTGCCGCCGCGTAGCCGGCAGGACTCAATCGGATTCAGATCTCTGTGGATCGAGCACCCAAGCAGATCGCTACCGCAACCCTGCATCCGCGCACGGGCGACGGCGCGCTCGCCGCGCGCTTGCGGCGCGAAATCCGCGGCGAAGTGCTGTTCGACCGGGCGAGCCGCGGCCGCTACGCCACCGACGCGTCGATCTATCAGATCGAGCCGGTGGGCGTGGTGGTGCCGCGGAGCGAAGAGGACGCGCGCGTCGCCATCCAGATTGCCGCCGACCAGGGCGTGCCCATCCTGCCGCGCGGCGCCGGCACGTCGCAATGCGGTCAGACCGTGGGCGCGGCGCTGGTCCTCGACAATTCCAAATACCTGAATCAGATCGTCGCATTCGACAAGGAAGCGCGCACAGCGGTGGTGCAGCCCGGCCTGGTGCTGGATGCGCTGAACGCCTGTCTCAAACCGCATGGCCTGTGGTTTCCGGTGGATGTTTCCACCAGCGCGCAGGCAACCCTGGGCGGCATGGCGGGAAACAATTCCTGCGGCTCGCGTTCTATCCGCTACGGCAACATGGTGCACAACGTGCGCGGCATCGACGCGCTGCTCGCCGACGGCAGCGAATTCCATTTCGGCGCGAGCGAGGCGATAGCCGCTGCGCCCGCGGCTTATCAGGCGCTGATCGGCCGCGTGCACGCCATAGTGCGGCGCGAGGCGGCGGAAATCGAGGCGCGCTGGCCCAAGGTGCTGCGCCGGGTGCAGGGCTACAACATCGACATGGTGCAACCGGGCGCCGAAGGCGCGCCGCTCGCGCACAATCTGGCGCATCTACTGGTCGGTTCCGAGGGCACTCTCGCCTATTCGCGGCGGATCCATCTCGATCTCGCGCCGCTGCCGCTATTCAAGACACTGGGCGTATGCCACTTCCCGACGTTCCGTCAATCGATGCTGGCGCCGCAGCACATCGTCAAACTTGTGCCGACGGCGGTGGAGCTGGTGGACCGCACGATGATAGAGCTCGCGCGCGGCAACGCCGCGTTCAGGCCCATCGTCAACCGCTTTCTCAAAGGTGACCCGGACGCTATTCTTCTGGTCGAATTCTCTGGCGACGATCGCGGCGAGCAGCTGGCGAAACTCAGGCAGCTGGTGGAACTGATGGCCGAACTTGGCCTCCCCGGCGGCGTGGTCGAGATCACCGACGCCGCGCTGCAAAGGGATGTTTGGGAGGTGAGGAAGGCCGGCCTCAACATCATGATGTCGATGAAGGGCGAAGGCAAGCCGGTGTCGTTCATCGAGGACTGCGCGGTGCCGCTGGAACATCTCGCCGAGTACACCGACCAGCTGACACAGGTATTCGCCAAGCACGGCACGCGCGGCACCTGGTACGCGCACGCCTCGGTCGGCACGCTGCACGTGCGCCCGGTGCTCAATATGAAAGAAGGCGGCGCACAGCAGATGCGCGCCATCGCCGAGGAGGCGTGCGAGTTGGTAAGGCGCTACAAGGGCGCCGCCTACTCGGGGGAGCACGGCGACGGCCTCGCGCGCACCGAGTGGATAGAGCCCATCATCGGTTCGCGCCTGACGCGAGCGCTGGAACAAATCAAGGACCTGTTCGATCCGCGCGGCCTGATGAATCCGGGCAAGATCGTGCGCGGTTCGAAACAGGACGACCGCAGCCTGTTCCGTTTCAAGCCCGGCTATGCCGCGCAGCAACTCGATACCGCCCTGGACTGGCGCGAATGGAACGCAGCTTCCGCCGCCGATTCGCACGCATCCCCGGGCGTTGCATCGAGCCGTGGATTGCAGACGAGCGCCGCGTCAAGCCGCGGCTTTGTCGCGGCCGTGGAAATGTGCAACAACAACGGCCACTGCCGCAAGTTCGATGCCGGCACCATGTGTCCGTCCTATCGCGCCACCGGCAACGAGCGCGATCTCACGCGCGGCCGCGCCAATACCCTGCGCCTGGCGCTGTCCGGCCAGTTGGGCGCCGATGCCTTCACCTCGGAGGCAATGCGCGAGGCCATGGATCTGTGCGTGAGCTGCAAGGGCTGCAAGCGCGAATGCCCCACCGGCGTCGACATGGCGAAAATGAAAATCGAGTTTCTGTATCACTACCAGAAACGGCATGGCCTGCCGCTTAAACAGCGCCTGATCGCCTATCTGCCGCGCTACGCGCCCTGGGCCGCGCGCCTGCCCTGGCTCGTCAACCTGCGCGATTCGGTTCCCGGTCTCGCCCGCCTGAGCGAATTCCTGCTCGGCCTGTCCGCCAGGCGCTCGCTGCCGAAATGGCGAAGCGATGCCTTTTATCTGGATCCGGTTGCCGTACGTAGCGCCGTTGCCGATTCGCGCGAGGTGGTACTTCTGGTCGACACCTTCAACAATTATTTCGAACCCGACAATGCGCGCGCCGCACTGGCCGTGCTCGAAGCGGCGGGCTATCGCGTGCATATTGCACGCGCAGCCGCCGACGATCACGAAAAAGCGCGTCCATTGTGCTGCGGCCGCACCTTCCTCGCCAGCGGTCTGGTGGATCAGGCGCGGGCCGAGGCGCAGCGCACCATCGCGGCGCTTGAACCTTTTATTGCACGCGGTTTGCCCATCATCGGGCTGGAACCTTCGTGCCTGTTCACTTTGCGCGATGAATTCAAATCCATGCTTCCCGGCGCGAGTACCGACGCGCTGGCCGCGCGCGCCGTACTGTTCGAGGAATTTCTCGCCGCCGAACATTACGCCGGCCGGCTGAATCTCAAGCTGCATGCGCTGCCGCAGAAGAAAGCCCTGTTGCACGGCCATTGCCACCAGAAAGCCTTCGGCGCCATGTCATCGGTAGAGCAGGTGCTGGGCCTGGTGCCGGAATTGAACGTCGAGACCGTGGCGTCTGCCTGCTGCGGCATGGCCGGCGCCTTCGGTTACGAGGCGGACCACTACGACGTTTCAATGCAAATGGCCGAAGCCGCGCTGCTGCCGGCAATGCGCCAAGCCGGGGCCGATACGCTGCTGGTCGCCGACGGAACCAGCTGCCGCCACCAGATACACGACGGCCTGGACCGCGGCGCAGGCCCGGATCCGACAGCGCGCGCGGCGGTGCACGTAGCGCAGGTGCTGGCGCGGGCGCTTTCGCGCTAGGCGCGCAACCATGCTCGAGGACCTGCCGACGCTGGCGGCGCTCGCCGCGATAGCCTTCCTCGGCTCCATCGTCTACGGCATCACCGGTTTCGGCGCGGCGCTGGTAACCATTCCGCTCGCGACCCATTTCGTGCCACTGCCGTTCGCGCTGGCGGTATTTGCGCTGATGGATCTGGCCAACGCGCTGCGCGTCGGCCTGCAGCGTCCGGCCGACGCGATCAGGGGCGAACTCGCGCGCATGGTGCCGCTGGTGCTGCTCGGCACCACAGTCGGCGTGACGGTGCTGGTCAATCTGCCGCGCGCCGGCGCGATGTTCGCATTGGGCCTGTTCGTGCTGATCTATGCGGCCTATAGCCTGCTGCGCCGGCCGGGGAGCAGCATGGTCAGCAGCGGCTGGGCCTATGTCGCCGGATTTATCGGCGGCATCACCAGCACCGTGTTCGGCGCGGGAGGCCCCCCTTACGCCATGTATCTTTCCCACCGTCCACTCACCAAGGAGCAGTTCCGTGCGACGCTCACGCTCACCACCGTGTTCAGTATCGGCATGCGCGTCGTTGCCTTCGCACTTACTGGCCTGCTGCTTAAGCGCGAGGTGCTGCTGGCCGTGCTCGCCGTCCTGCCCGCGGCCTTCGTCGGTATAAGTCTCGCGTCGCGCCTGTTCCGGCGCGTTTCGCACGAACTCTTGCTGCGGTTGGTGGCGGTGATGCTGCTTGCTACCGGAGGCTCGCTCGTCGCACGGGCGCTGGTCTGAGCCCGCGCCGCGTTAGAATATCGCCCGATGCAAAGCATTACATTCCGCGACCTGTTCGACCACATCGGCAGCCAACGCATGACTTTCAGCAAGCGCGCCGAACTCTTGTCCGGGCAGGAGGTGGAGCTGCGTGGCTACCTCGCCGCCATGCATGCCGACCCGCGCCAGATCACGCTGGCGGGCGAAGCCGGGGTGTGTCCGGATTGCGCCGACAAACCGGTGGCCTATGTGCACCTGCCGGGGTTCGTTCCGGGTGCGGGCCTGTTCAGTCCGCAGGCGGTGCGTCTGACCGGCAGTCTGTCCTACGGCTTCGCCATCGTGGCCGAAGGCTATGCCACGTTTCTGCGGCTGGAGAACGCCAGCGTAGCGACCGGACTCAGGCCGGGGCTGCTCGCGGGCAAGCGCGGCTGAAGCGCCGCGTCGTTCGCGCCGCCATCAACCGACGAGCGTTACCACCACCCGCCGCAGCTGCGCGCCGGTGCGGTGTTCCCATAGATAGATTCCCTGCCAGGTACCGAGTAGCAGCGCGCCGTTGCGCACCGGCACACTGACCGAGCTGCCGGCGAGCAGGCTGCGCGCGTGCGCCGCCATGTCGTCGTCGCCTTCACTGTCGTGCTCGTAGGCGCGGTCCGCGTCCGGAGCCCAGCGCGCGGCCAGGATCTCGAGGTCGCGCCGCACCGCCGGGTCTGCGTTTTCGGTGATCATCACCGAGCAGCTCGTATGCTGCACGAACACCTGCGCGATTGCGGTTGCGATGCCCGCCGTGCGCACGATGCGCGCCACCTCGGCCGTGATCTCCGTCGTGCCGCGGCCGCGGGTGCGAATCTCGAAGGTTTGCTGGTAAGCCATGCAAGTCGCGATCATATTGCCTGAATATCAGGCACTGCAGCGGCGCGTTAGCGTTAGCGCCCCAAAACCTGCGCTTCAGCCGTGCAATCCTGCGGCGATTTTGCGCCCGCGCTGCGCGCGCTTTCGATTTCTCTGCGCGCTGCAGCCAGCTGCGCCGAGAACACCGGGTTCGCGTGCAGGCGGCTTACCAGGGCGGCGCCCAGCAGACGGCCGGCCTCGACGTCGCTCTGCCAGTGCATGCCGCAGATGACGCGGCTTTGCCCAAAGGCGAGACCGCGCACCAGGATGTCGTCGGCGCGATCCGGCGCGATCTCCGCCAGCACCAGCGCCCACGCCCAGCCTATCGTGGCATGGCTCGAAGGAAAGGAATCGTCGCTTGATTTTTCCAGAGGCGTGCAGCTCGCGTCGCCAAAAAAGGCGAACGGGCGGCGGCGCTTGTAGTGTTTCTTCGGTCCTTGGCTGGTACGGCTGGCGTCGGCGAGCGAGCGCAGCAGCAAAATGTTGAGATGCGGCGTAGCTTGTTCCGAAACGGGCATGCCGAGGGCGCAGGAAAATGTTTCCGCAGCATTCGGGAAGCTAAGGTCCGCGTCCTTCGCCGCCAGCAGCCAGCGGGGCGAACCGCGCAGCTTGCGCGTCGCGCGATAGGCCTCCGCGTCGGCGGCGAACGCCGCTGAACCGGCCGCGGGCGGCGGCGGCAACAGCGCCACGCCATCCGGCGGCGGCGTCGGCTGCAGATAGCCGCTCACATAGCCGCGACGCCCGTCCGACAATTCGGCGGGCGAGGTCGGCAGCGTCACCGTGGCACACCCGGTCGCCAGCGCAGCCGCGACGACCATCAATAGTTTGATGCCAGCGCGCTTGATCAACATATCGTCACTCACTGTATTTTTCCAAATTGGCGCTCAAACCGGAGGAAGCGCAAGTAGCCTCAATGACTGATGTTCGCGGCATGATCCGACGGGCAGTATAGACCGGGACAGATACAGGCACCATCCACCGCCCTAGCGCGGCCGGCACGGCGTCGGCGCCGCGCTCACGTCGGGGAAACTGCTGCTGGTCAGGGTGCGCAGAAATGCAACCAGGTCTTCGCTCTCGCCGGCGGAGAGGTGCAGCGGTTTCAGCAGTGCTTCCCCGTCCTGGTGCAGGCGGTCTTCGTTCAGCTCCGAGTAATGCCGCACCACATCGCGTAAAGTCGCGAGGCTGCCGTCGTGCATGTAGGGCGCGGTCAACTCGACATTGCGCAGCGACGGCACCTTGAACTGACCGTAGGTGGTGTGGTTCTCGGCCACGTGGCGCGTGCGGCTGCCGGAAGCGCGCGCGGCATCGTCCGAGAACGCGCCGAGCAGATTGTACTGGTCCCCGCGCACGCGGCGGATGCCGCCGTGGCGCCCGGAATCGACGCGCCCGGGCGCGACCAGATAGGGCACGCCCGTGTCGTGAAATTCGCCGTTGGAAAAGTTCGGCCCGAAATGGCACGCACTGCACTGCCCCTTGCCGCTGAACAGTGCGAAGCCGCGCCGCGCGGACGCGGGGTAGCGCGCGGCCGCCGCGCCGTCGGCGCGCGCCAGCGCGTCGCGCAGTTCGTCATACGGGCTCGGGCCCGAGCGCAGCGTTTCGAGATAGGCGGCGAGTGCCTTCGCTGCATCGACCAGTGCCGCTTCGGATTCCTCGTCGGGCGGTACGCTGCGGTCGAACGCGTTGCGGTAGCGGCAGGCCAGTTCCGTGTCGCCGCGCAACAAGCGCGCTACGTGCACGGCCGATGAACCCAGCTCATCCGGGTGCAGGATCGGGCGGATGGCGAATGACCACAGACTGTCCGAGCCGCCATCCCAGCCGAACCAATGGGAAAGCGCGACGTCCCACAGCCCCTGCGTATTGCGATCCAGCCGAGGCAGTGCCGCGCCGCCGCGTTGGGCGCGGGCGCGCCCGTCAGTGAACGCCCGCCCCGGCTGGTGGCAAAGGGCGCAGGACAAATCGCCGCGCGGCGACAGCCGCGCATCGAAAAACAGCGCGCGGCCGAGCGCGATGGCGTCGTCGTTGCCCGAAACTCGGTTGGAGGGGTCGCGCAGCGGCTGCTGCGGCCACGGGCCGTGGGCCATGATGCGGCGAATTTCGTCGTGCGAATAGGCTGGTGCTGGCATCTGTGCCTCCGCGCTGCCGGCGAAGAGCGCACTGCCGTTCGCAAGAACCAACGCCGCGATCAGGCCCGCTGTCCGGCGCATCACTCAGCCTGGTAATCGACGCGTATGCGTTCGCGCCCGGCGCTCGTCTCCACGTCGAAGGTGAATTGCCACAGGCCCGGCATATGAAACATCAGGCCGGTGGCGGTGTACTTTCCGGGTGCGCTGTTGCTCACCTGCGGCTGGTAGTTCATGCCGTGCTTGTGCGCCGGCATGCCGGCGTCGACCTTGAGGCCGGTGACGCTGGTGCCCGCCTGCGGGCAGATCTCGGCCTGCAGCGAAAACAGCTCGCCCACCTTGATC
>QYQC01000245.1 GCA_007280315.1 Betaproteobacteria bacterium
CTTCAGCGCACGCTCCAGGCCTGCATGCGTGATCAATGGCATGTCCAGCCGCGCCATTGCTGCGTAGAAGGGATCGCACAATCTGGATGCCGGGTCCATGCCCATCGCAGCCGGCAGCCACTTCACTGCGCGCGCCCCTTCGGCGACCGCGGCCTCCAGCTGCGCCACGCTGTCGCGGCGATACGGATGCACCGAGGCGACCCATTCGAAACGCGCTGCGTAGCGCCGCGCAATTTGCGCGGCGTAGCCATTGGGAACATACAGGCTGGTCTGTTCCCAGGACGCCGCCCCTGCCTCGGTCACGCTCGCGTCGAGCGCAAACAGCAGCAGCTTCACTCCGGGCGGCATTTGCTGCAGCAGATGACGCAGGCGCTCGACGTAGCTCAGGTCGGCCTGCCCCGGCGCATCGTTCGCACAAGCGGCGTTGGTGAAGAACCGGCGCTGCGCATACTGCAGCGGATCGAACCAGCGCTCCATCCCCGGATCGAGACGGATGCCGCTGCCGGAATCGCCGTTGCCCTCAAGATGGCAGTGGCTGTCCCACACCTTTCCCGGATCTATGCCCTCCCAGGCAGCGCGCACCAGTTCGTGCCGGGCGAGTACTTCGGGCAAAGCGGAAAGGCACGGATTGATGAAACCCTGCTCGGGCCAGTAGCGCCAGGCGGCGAGACCGACCGCCCCGAGCGCCGCGGCGCCTGAGAGTCGAAGAAATTTTCTGCGGGAACGGCCCAGAATCGCTCGACTAGGTTGGCGAGTCCTTGATATAGCCCTTGAGCATGCGGTTCTCGAACGCCTGCTCCTCCAGCACCGCCTTGGCCACATCGTGAAACGAGAGGACGCCGATCAGTGCGGCGTCTTCCACCACCGGCATATAGCGAATGTGGTGCTCCAGCATCACGCTGCGCAGCTCGTCCACTTCGACATTCGGCGCGATGGTCCGCGGATTCTTGACCATGATGCTGTCTACACGCATGCCCTGAATCGAGCCTTTGCTCCGGTGCAGGGCCTGCAGGACTTCGCGAAAAGTCAGCATGCCCACCAGGATCCCCTGACTCATCACCACCAGCGAACCGATGTCTTTCTCCGACATGATGCTGACGGCATCGCTCACCATCCCGTCCGGCGCGATGGTGATCAGCAGGCTGCCCTTTATTCTGAGAATTTCCCGCAGATGCATGATGTGTTCTCCCCGACCGGTCCCTGGCTACAGTTTAGTCCAAGCCGAAAGCGCGTACCAGCCCTGAAAACAACGACTGCTCGCGCTGCGCGCTCAGGTGCCAGCCTGGGGATTGCGCTACGCGCGGCGCTGTTCCAGACCGAGCTGCTCTGCGATCGGCTGCGCCGGATAGTGAAACGGTATAGGCCCATCCGGCTCTGCGTGAACGAACTGGCGCACCACCGGATTATCCGAAGCCAGCATTTCGTCGGGCGTGCCTTCGCCGACGACCACGCCGTCGGCAATGACGTACAGGTAATCGACCAGCTTGAGCGACTCGCTCACATCGTAGGTGACTATGATCGAAGTGGTGCCCAAGGCGTCGTTCAGGCGCCGGATCAAATCGGCGATGACGTTGAGCGAAATCGGATCCAATCCGGCGAAAGGCTCGTCGTACATCGCCAGCATCGGATCGTGAACAATTGCGCGAGCGAGCGCGACGCGGCGCGCCATGCCCCCGGAAAGTTCGCTCGGCATGAGCGCGCGCGCGCCGCGCAGCCCGACCACATGCAGCTTCATCAGAATCAGGGAACGAATCAGTTCTTCCGGCAGATCGGAATTTTCACGCAGCGGAAACGCAACATTGTCGTACACCGACAGATCGGTGAACAGTCCGCCTGCCTGAAACATCATGCCCATCTTGCGCCGCAACTGGTACAGGCCGTCGGTGTCGAGTTCGTGCACCGACTGGCCATCGACCCTGACTGATCCCCGCGCAGGTTTCTCCTGGCCGCCGATCAGCCGCAGCAGCGTGGACTTGCCACAGCCGCTCGCCCCGAGAATGGCGACCACCTTGCCGCGCGGAATCCTGAGGTTGAGTCCTTTGAGAATTTTGCGTCCGCCATAGCCGAACTCAAGATCGGAGATTTCAACCAGGTTGTCGGAGAAGGTGTTCATCGAGATGGGGAGCCACAGCGAAAGGGTTTCCGCGATTTTACACGGCTTCGCGCGCAAACATGACCGGGCCCAAGGCCATTGCTTCGAAACGGCGTCGAGCCTCACCCCGTACAATGGGCGCATGGATACCATAAGCACTGCGCCCTACACCGGGCTCACACCGGAATGCGTGTTCGACGCACTCGACAGCATTGGGCTGCGCGGCGACGGACGCCTGCTCGGCCTGAACAGCTACGAAAACCGCGTATATCAGATCTGGCTAGAGGAGGCGCCTGCAGCGGACCCCGCTTCCGGCGTGGTGGTGGCGAAATTCTATCGCCCTGAGCGCTGGAGCGAGGCGCAGATAATCGAAGAGCACGAATTCGTGCACGAACTCGCCGAACGCGAGCTTCCGGTTGTTGCGCCGCTTGCTCACGAAGGCAGAACGCTGCACCGGTTCGGCGGCTATCGCTTTGCCGTGTATCCCAAGCGCGGCGGCCGCGCGCCAGAACTGGAAGACCGCGAGACGCTGGAGTGGATGGGTCGTTTCATCGGCCGCATTCACGCGGTGGGCGCACTTGCGCCGTTTGTTGCACGGCCGGCGCTGAACCTCGAAACCTTCGGCATGGAACCGCGCGATTATCTGCTCGCCCACGGCTTCATTCCTGCCGACCTGCTGGCGGCATGGAGCAGCGTGGTGGCGCAGGCACTCGAGGGCGTGAGCCGCTGTTACGCGCGTGCCGGCGCGGTGAAAAGCCTCAGGCTGCACGGCGACTGTCACGCCGGCAACGTGCTCTGGACGGAAAACACCGAGAACCGCGGGCCGCATTTCGTCGACTTTGACGACGCACGCATGGGACCCGCGGTGCAGGATCTGTGGATGCTGCTCTCGGGCGAGCGCTCCGCGATGGTGCGCCAGCTAGCCGATGTGCTCGCCGGTTACGAGGATTTTCACGAATTCGACGCGCGCGAACTGCATCTGGTGGAGGCGCTGCGCACGCTGCGCCTCATCCACTATTCGGCCTGGGTCGCGCGGCGCTGGGACGACCCCGCCTTCCCAACTGCGTTTCCCTGGTTCAACACGCAGCGTTACTGGCAGGACAGGATTCTGGAGTTGCGCGAGCAGATCGCGCTCATGGACGAGCCGCCGTTGTGGCAGTCGTAATCAAAACTGACTTGGGGGATCAACAAGGGGGCGTGCCCCCTTGTTCCATGCCGGCGCAGGACAGGATTCTGGAGTTGCGCGAGCAGATCGCGCTCATGGACGAGCCGCCGTTATGGCAGTCGTGAATTCGTAACAGATGTTTCGGGGCGGGGGCGCCCCTCCTACAACTTCGTCGGAATGCGCGAACTGTGCGGGGTTGTAGGAAGCCCGCCCCCGGGCCGACCGGCGTTTGCTAGAACTTGTATCTCAGCGACAACCTTAGAACATTGACGTTGTATTGCGGCGCCTGCAGACCCAGAGTCAGGACATTCGGGATGGTGCTGGGCGCCACACCCTCCAGCATCCAGTCCCGGCTTGAGTAGCGCTCAATCCAGTATCCCGCCTGTAACGACAGATTTTCCTTCAACTTGTACGCGGCATACAGCTTCAGGCTGTCGAGCGAAGCGGTGACGTGGGGAAACGCGGGATTCGACGCGCCGGTGTTGACGTTGATTTCGCTGCGCGAACGCGTAGTCGCGTAATCCGCGCCCAGGTCGAGTTTGTCCGGAATTGCCGCGTGCTTTACCCCGAGGCCGAAGGTATCGATCGTGTCCTTGTTGTCCGCGTTCCAATCCGGCAGCGAAAACGCCTGGCTGCCGGCCTGCTTCGACTTGATTTCCTGGCGGTTCGCGAACAGGTGCAGCCTGGTGCGCTCCGACACCGTCAGCGACAGATCGGCATTCAGGTTGACGTCCTTGGCACGGCTGAGGCCGATGGTCGATTCTGAATACTTGTCTTCGGACGATTCGAAACCGAGCCCGATATTGGCCCGTTCCCCGACGGCAAAATCGGCGCGCAATCCCGCCGTTTCCCGGTTGCGATTCGCCATGTTGAATCTTCGCAGCAGGGGATTCTCGGGCGGTGTGATGCCGGGTTGCGCGAGGAAACTGCCTGAATTCCTGCGCTCGGCGTGCGCGAGCTTGAGGCTCAGATCGACCAGATTCAGCACACGGGTGCCGAGTTTACCCCAAGCCGTGCTTTCGCGCGTGGTGTCGACCTCCTGCAACGTACGCTTGTTTGAATCGAAATCCGCGCCGACCGTACCCCTCAGGCTCGCCGACACTTTGTAATCAGCGCTCAGTTTGACTTTGTCCTGCTTGAAACTGTAGGGCAGATTCGTCCGCGCCGCCACGCCGGAGAACATGTCTGTCACTACATAGGAATAGGCGGCCTGCGGCGTGCGGTTATCGCGATCGTTGTGCGTGTACGCCGCGCTGAGGCGCAGCCGCTCGTTGACTGCCGAACTGAGTTTCAGGCCGGCGTCTAGCGTGGCCACGCGCGCGTCGGGGGAACTCCCCGGAATTGCCGCTGCCGCCAGCGTCGCATTCTGCGTGAACGGAAGGAAATTGTCGCTTTGTGTTCCGCGCCCGACGGCAACATCGCCGCTTAAGCGCGTTCTGTCGCTGAACTGGTAGCCGGCGCTGGCCGAGACCTGGTGAAACTGGTTGTCCGGCGGCAACGCCAGCTGGCCGCGGGTTTCGCCGGCGATCGGCGCATACGCATCCTGCCAGATAAGCGCATGATTGCTGTTGCGAAACTTCGAGCCGTAATAGGCGAGCTTGAGTTGAAACTTCTTGCTGGCGTATGAAGCCGATGCATCCATCTGGTCGGTGATGTAGTCTACCGGCTCGACCAGTTGTGTCGAGTTGACAAAGAAAGCACCGCCAGTGCGCAGGATATTTCCCTCGCGCGTGTCATGGCGAAAGTTGACCGCGTATTCCCATTCCTTGGTGCGATTCCATGACGCCCCCACGCCCAGTTGTTTCCGCTGCACAGCCAGATCGACTGATTGCATTGCACCCGCCAGCGGCATGGCAGCTGTCGTGGCGGAGGCGAACCCAGCCGGCAGGGTGAGCGAGGCGCCGCCGCTGCCGGCGTAGGGTGTGAGCGCCCGGTCCCAGATGCGGTGGAGCGACTCATCGTACTTGAATCGCAGTTTGTAGCTGCCTTGTTTTCCGCCTTCGGCTTCCATCGACTGCGTCTTCAGGCCGAGATTTGACGCATCGAGATTCCAGTAGGTCCCGTCCTCGTTGCGCGAGCGCACCGCGCCATCGCCGATCAAGAAAGCGCCCTTTCTGTACAGCCCGTTGTACTGGCCGAATTCGGCCGACTTGTCCGACACCGATCCCGCAACCGCGTCCGCGGTTCCGCTGATTCCTTGCTCGAATTTGCAGGACTCGCATTTCCACTTCGACATATCGACCGCGGCCTCGCCGGCAACGTCCGCAGTCGCGGTCGAGGAAAGCGCAGACAGCGCGCACAGCAATAGCAGCGGATTTGAAGGCTTCATGTACTTGTCCTGTTTTGATTGCGGCTTGACGCGCTGCTAGCGCATCAGCTTGACCCCAGACGGGTGGTTCGATCCGTGAATCTGCGAATGACAATTGAGGCAGCTGCCGGCGAGCAGGAAGGCCGTTCCGCCCCCCCCTCCTCCGGGCAGCCCGGCTGGCGTACGTGCCACAGACGGATGCCCCGCTACCGAATGACATTGCTGGCACAGCAACGGCGGATTCTTTTTCAAGCGCGCCTGATTGACCGAGCCATGCGGGTGGTGACACGAAGTGCAGTCCTCCGCCACCGGTGCGTGCTCCCACAGGAACGGGCCGCGCTTTTCCGCGTGGCAGGTGTAGCAGGTTTGATTCACCGTCGGCTTCACCAGCAGCCCCGCGGCATTCGAGCCATGCGCGTTGTGACAGTCGCTGCACGTCATTTTGCCGAAACGCACCGCATGCGTCGACGGCTTGGAAAAATCGGCGCGTTCCTTGCGGTGGCATTTGTAGCAGACATCCGGCTGGGTGGCGGTTGCGAGCACCGGGTCGCGCTCGGCGTGAATTTTGTGGCAGCTGCTGCAGGCGACATTATTGCTGTCGTGCGTACTGGCGTGCCAGCCGGTGCGCGCGTTGCCCTGGTGACATTCCAGGCAGAACTTGTTGCGCTGCTGCGGCGTCAGAAACGACTTCGACTTGAAGCTGTTGATGCCATCCGGGCCACCGCCCGCTTCGAAATGTTTCTTTCCCGGTCCGTGGCAAGCCTCGCATTGCAGGCCACCGGGTCCAAAGGGCGCGCGCTTGTCGGCGCGATTGGCATGCTTGGTCTTGAAAATCGCGAACACCGGAAAATCGCCGCCCTCGACGTGGCACATGAGGCAGGTGTCGGCGCCGGTTTCGGTGTACTCGGTGCCCAGGCTGGGCGGTGGCGCGGGCGGCTCGGCGGTCTTGTCGGCGGGTTTATCCGCTGCCCCTGCGCAAAACGCGAAGCCGGACAGCAGCGCGGCAAATAGAAGTTTCTTGAGTGTCATCGTTGTCTGTCCGTTTGTTCGGTCGTGACTGTCAGTTCACGCCGTGAATCGTCTTGACGTCTATCGATTTGCCCGCCCCGTGACAGAAGGAGCAGTTCTCTTCGGCCGCGGCTTTTATCGCCGTTTGCGTAGCCGAGAAATTCGCGCCGTTGAATGCGGTTTGCATATGCGATTTCGCCGATGCGCCATCGTGGCAGGACGCGCATACCGCCGCTGTCGGCGTGATCCTCAGGTTGTCCGCGGGATCGGCGGCCGAGGTACCGGTGCTGATCGTGCTTCCGAGAATACCGTTGGCAGTGGGTGCAGCCCAGACTCCGGCCAACTGGTAGGAGGTGCCGGCATGACAGGCGGCGCAATTGTTCAGCTTGCCCGGGAAAACGACTTTGCTGAAGTCGTTCACGCTGCCGCCGAAGCCATACACGGTGATGCCCTTGGTGCGTATCCCGCCCTTGCCGGTCTCGCCCGCGTGGATGGCATGGATCATGGTCTTGAAGTCGATCGACTGTTCCAGCTTGCCATCGGTGCCGCCGGTAAGTACGCCCGCAGCGGCCGGGCGCCGGCCCGCATCGGTTGCATTCGGGTTGTGGCAGACCGCGCACACCTGCGGCTCATCGGTGCGGTTGTTGCCATGCAGGCTGAGAACGCTGTGGCAGACATTGCACTTCGCAACGTCGACCACCGTGCGGCGCGCGCTTACACTGCCGCTGATAGCTGCGTCCTTGAACACGCTGGTGACTTTCAGGCGGTCGGTGAAACTGCCGGCCGTGGTTACGTCAGCCGCAGGGTGGCCGTCGATGGTGACACGCAAGGTTCCCGTTTGTCCGGCGGGAATGGCAACCGTGGAGGTGACCGTATATGTGCCGGCGGTGGCGCCTGCGACGGAGGCCGCCAGCGCATCGATGCTAATCGGCTGACCGAATGATTGTCCGCTGCCGTCATTGCCGAAGTCCGCGGTGCTCCAGCCGATGCTGACGGCGAGCCTGCTGGCGCCGCCGGCAGCCGTGAATGCCGCCGCGGTCTTGATGTCGTAAGGGGCATTGGCGTTGGTCGGATCGGTGACGGAGAAAGTGATCACGGGCGTGCTCCCCGCCGTGGTCGGTGCGACACTGATAATGTTGTATTTGAACTTGGCTGACGCCGCCTGAAACCTGGTCGGGAAGTTGTGCGCGACAACGATGTCCTTCTTGTCGGTGAATCTTCCAGTCGCATGGCACAAGGCGCAGTTGCCATCGTCGCTCTGGACGCCGCCCGAATGCGGTTTCGTCTGATACGCCCTGGCCGGGTCGGCCTTGATGCCGAAATAGACGTTGTCGTGGCAGGAACCGCAGGCCGCCGCACTCGGCTGGGTCTTCCAGTTGTCGCCCTGCGCCGTGGCGTTCGCCGCCCCCGCCGTGCCGTCATGGCATCTGCTGCAATTGCGCACGTCCTGCGGGAAAACGGCTTTGGAGTAGTCGATGCCACCGACAGTGTACGGCGTGCCGGCAACCACGCTCGGCAGGCCGGAGCCGTTGTGAATCTTGTGGATCAGCACCTTGAAATCCAGCGGTGTGCTGGGTGCCCCGGGTGCCGACGTGCCCGGATTGTGGCAGGTAACGCACAGCCTGGTGTCCACACGGTTGGTGCCGGGCATCCTGACCTCGCCATGGCACTCGTTGCACTTTGCTGCCGCCACGATATCGCGCTTGGCCCCGCTGCCGCTGCCGTCAGGCACGAAATCAAAGACGCCGGCGGACTTGGGATAGGCGCTGTTGGCCTGCTCGATCGTGACCCGATGCGACAATCCCGGCTGATAACTGAGATCAAGCGCCTTGCCCGCGGCGTCGGTACATGGCGCGGGGCAGGCGGCATTCTTGATATCGGTGGCAAAGGTGTAGCTGTAGCTGCCATCGCCTTTGTTTGCCAATGTGCCGAACGCATAACCGGCAGCAGATTGCTCCTGGGTCCCCTGCACCGCGCCGCCGCCGGCGCGGTTGATATAGTTTTGCCAGCTGCTCGGGCCGCCGCTCGAACTCGGAACCAGTTTGGCGATGTTGAAGCGCAGGTCAGCGGCGGTCAGCCCCGCCATGCCGGTGCCGGCCTGATTGGTGACGGTGAAACTCACCACCGGCGGGCTGTTGATGCTGACGCCGGTGATCGCCATATTCAGGGCCGTGGACGCGGTCAGCGCCGCCGCGGTTCCGCTGGACCCTCCAGTAATTGCCGCGACGCCGGTCCCGCCCGCTGAAGACGAACCGCCGCCACCGCCGCAGCTCGCTAATGCCAACACGAGCGCGCCCGCCGTCAGGGCCCGAAGCAAGCCCGCGCGCGAAGCATGGTCGATCTGCTGACGCGATGATCGATTTATTTTCATGAATACCCCGTAATCTGAGGACAAATCGCGCTTCTATTTGCAGCCGCATTGCAGCAATAAAAACCGTGGCTAATCCTAATAGAGATCAGCGTTGCTGGCAATCGGAATCGGCCCCGAAACCTTAGGTAAAATCGGCTTTGTACCCTTTACTTACGGCCCGATCTGGTCACCGGATTTTGCGCGGCGATCACCGGCCGGCGCATTTTCGGCGAACAAAAAAGACAACCCGGAAGCTTTCGCCCTCCGGGTTGTCTGGTAATACATTGCCGGGGACTGTGAACTGTCCCCGGCCTAACGAGACCGGACTTCGGTCGCGCTATTTCGCGTGCACCGCCTTGATGCCCAAACCAAAGGCGCTGGTCGGCTGATGGCAGAATATGCACTGCTCCTCCTTGCCAAACGTCATGGTGGACGTCGTGCCGACAGCCGGGCGTGTTGCGATCGAAGCGACACTTGAAAAACGCGCGTATAGGCTGCCGCCGTTCGAGCTCATATGCGAGACCGCTACACCACTGTCGTGGCAACCGAAGCAGGAAGACGCGATCGGCGAGGACACCAGGTTATCCGTCCGATAGTCAGCCTTCCCGCTGCCCAGGGTCGAGAGCCAAGGCGATAGTCCGATGTCACTTGCACTGGATTCGTTATTTTTTGCATCGGTGGTCCAGAGCAGATTGGACAGGGCTGCTTTGTTTGCCGTGCCACTGAAGTCATAGCTGCCGGCAACGTGGCACTGTTCGCAGTTCTTCAGCACGCCCGGATAGGTCACTGTACCGAAACCCTTCGGGTTCGCTGCGGTGGCTTCGTAGCTGTAAGCCTGCTCGCGTTTGGATCCTCCGTGGATGCCGTGAACCAGGCTCTTGACCGCTACCGACCAGCCGCCACCATGACCAGTAGCCCTGTTTGCGTCGTGACACAAGGCGCAGCCTTCACCGTTATTTCGTGCACCGCTGTGGAACGATGGCTGCACGCCCAGCTGGCCGTGGCAGGCGTTGCACTTGTCGGCGCTGACGATTGCACGGCGGGGCGTGTAACCGTCCGCGGCCTTCATTACGAACTTCGGTTCGCGCAAGCGGATGCCTTTGGGATAGGCCGCAAGACCCAACTGCACGAATCCCTGGTAATCGACGCCGACGGCGCCAGTCACCATGACGGCGTCGTCGGGGATTACAGCCGACAGCGTCGCGGTGTAATAGCCGTCGGCGTCGGGGCCGGTCTGGCTGCCCTTGACTCCGTCACGAACCTCGCTGACGAATGCATGCGCGGTCGCATTCCAATCTGCCGGATTGGCGATCCCGTCCTGGGGAACTCCGTACGCCACATAAATACCAGGTGATCCGTCGAGATCGTCCTTCAGCTTGCTGCCCACGGCGGTATTCAAGGTCAGCGGCTTTCCGTCCAACAGAATGCGATAGACGACGCTGGCTTTCTTGGCGCCGGCGGCGCCAGCTACCGTAACCTGCCTGACTTGATAGTCAAGCTTATAGACGCCGGCAGGCAGGTTCATCTGCGCTGCCAGCGGGATGCCTGGACCCTGGCCCCTGCTCCAGCCAGGCGTGGGAATATCAGTCGCGGTATTCACCGGGTAGCCGCCACGGCCGATCGAACCTACGGGATCGACGGTAGCGTGGTAGACCGGAATTTCGACGGCGCCATGGCACAAAGCGCACTTGGTGTCGTCCTGCTTTGCGCCACCGATATGGCCGATGCTCGCTGCACGGATGGCAGCACCCGACCCCGGCGTCACCGCGTCCGCCTCGGCGGCCTCGTGCGCGTCTTCCATGGTTACCCCTTTGCCAGTCGCGAAATCGATACCGGCGTGGCAAGTCGCACAAGCAGCGCGGCTGGGCTTGGTCTTCCAATTGTCGCCCTGCGCGGCCAACTGATTGCCCTGGTCGTCTTTCTTGTTGCCGTCGTGGCACTTGGTGCAATTGGCAAAGGGCTGCGGGTAGGTAACTTCGCTGTAATCGTGTTTGCTGTCACGGTAGCCCCAGATGGTGTAACTCTCACCGAATAATTCCTTCCCGTGCTCGCCAAAGTGAATCTTATGGATCATGGTCCTGAAATCGAGCACGTTGCCGCTGTTGGCATCCTTGGTGCCTGCGTTGTGGCAGGTGACGCAGAACTGCGTATCGACACGACCACCGCCGTGCAGCGCCAGCGTCGAGTGGCATTCGTTGCAACTGCTGACGTCCACCACCTGGCGTGTCTTGCTCGCGTCGGTTACTGGTACGGCCTTGCCGCTGGCATCAATGGTGAAATCGAAATACGGATTGACCCGGACCGTCGCGCCGTCTTTGCCGGTGTAGCTAAGCTGGATCGCGACGCGGTGGGTGTTGCCCGGCTCGAACACCACGCCATTGGTCTGGCTGGGGTCCTTGATGTCGGTGGCGAACGTATAGGTATAGTA
>QYQC01000215.1 GCA_007280315.1 Betaproteobacteria bacterium
CATCGGTAACGCAGGCCCCGATCTTGGCGAAAGCCGGCGCCCAGGAGGGCGAAGTTGTCGGCGCCACCAGGATTTCTCCCTCCAGCAACTGGCCGACCTCGCTCACCGTCCTGCATACGCGCGCCTTGCCTTCGGCGATGCCGGGGCTGCCGGCAAAGCCCTTCAGCTCGGTGATGCTGTTCGGATCCTTGACCTCCTGCACCGACGCCCAATCCGCCAGCGACTTGTTGGTCACGCCCCAGAGCACGATGGTGAACGGTTCCTGGATCACTTCCGGCGCAGTGCCGATGGCGGGCGGCGGACTCCATTCCTTGAATTTCTGCATCACGCCCTTGCGCCAGAAGATTTCCTTGGGCCAGGTCTTGGTGCCGCGCGGCGTGACGCCGGTCGCCCAAGCAGTGACGATGTCCCACAGCGCCGATTTGATCTCGTCGCGGCGCAGCAGCCAGATGTCCTCGACCTCTTCGATCACGCCATGCTCCTTCATGATCACGCCGACCTCGCGCATCTTGTTCCAGAACACCGAGTGGAACCAGTGCTCGACGTAGAACAGGTGGTTTTCAACGTACGGAAACACCGTCTTGGCGCAGCCGAGGAGTTCGTCGAACTGCTTGCGATCCTCGTCCTTCTCGATCAGGTCGCGATATTCGGCGGTGATGCGGTCGCGCTCGGCGCGAACTTTTTCGGTCGGCCGGTCGAGTGAAATTCCCTGCTTCACCTTCCCGATGTAGGTGGCGATGCCCGACAGCGGGACGTTCATCTGGTCGTTCCAGGAACGGTCATGGTGGAACCATCCAGTGCCGGTGGAAATGTTGAACCAGGGCTCGCGTGCCAGCGACAGCGAGGTCAGCCATTCGACACCCTTGGGCAATTTCTTCAGCGCCGCTTCGACCACCGTCCATTCCGGGCTGAAGGTGATCACCGAGTCCACCCCCAGTTCAACCGCTTTCCGGGCGAGCTTCTTCAGTTCTTCGTCTGGCTGATACATGATTACGTCGATGCCGGAAATCATCTGCGTCACGCGCTGCGGCGGAATGCTCGGGAACAGTTTCTGCGCAAAGTCGAGGAAAAAGACGTAGGCCGCGTAGCCCAGATTGAGAAACTCGAAGTGGTATTGCCAGCACTTGATGCCGAGATTGATCAGGTCGTCGTAATTTTTCAGCAGGTGGTAACCCTTCGACTCGCCGATGGCGTCGGTCACCACCGCCATGTCTTCCATCTCGGCGAGACGCGGAATCTGCAGCGCCTCGAGCTCGCGTATCGTGGCTTCCATCTTTACTTTCCACTTGGCTTCGAGCGCATCCCAGTTCTTGTAGTAGTAGCCGGCGCGTTCCATGAAGTTGGGCACGCGGCGGCCGATTTCCGCCGGGTCCTTGACCGGCACCGGCGAGATGTACACATAACCATTGATCATGCGGTGATCGACCCCGCGCACCGGGGGCACCATGAAAATGCGGTTGTTGAACTGGGACAGTGCCAGGAACCAGGCTTCGTCCCAAATGGTGTCGAACGGATACAGCGGCTCGGGATAGTGCAGGCCGTCGTAGAACCAGAACGTTTCCTTTTCATACTGGTTGCGCACCGGGTCGTCGGTGACGAACTGGTACTGGTAGGGATACATCCGCTCCCAACCTTCGGTGCCGGGAATGGTCTTGGCCTTGATGTCATGCGGAACTGGAAACTTCATCTGGTGCCTCCTTCTTGGATTCGTGAATAACGCGGGGAATTGCCCGGGCGCTCCATTCGCTCGGCGGTGGCAGAAGGAAGTCGTTCGCAAGACCTGTGCCAGCGGTCGCTTGCGCAATGCAGCAAAAGACCCTGGCTGAAGCGCACAGGATTTGGTTGAAACAAAGCGGACACGAGTGATGATGCGATTTGATGCACCTGCGTGATAGTGCCGCGGAATAATGCATGGAACGCGCCTCCTGGCGGCGGCTGCGCTTTTCCGGCGCTTGTTCATTTCGTGATTGTTTTGCCTGGGAGCGCGGACGATGTGATCAATTGGTGAATCCCGGTAAAGCCGCATCTGCCCGGAAACTCGCTGCCGAAATCGTATTTGTTTAATCCAGATCAAAGCAAAACACGTCGCAAAAGCCCTCAATCGTCTATTGGAGGGGGGCAGCCATGGTCAAACTTCGCAGCGTCTCACGCGCCGACAGCGATGATCTGCGCGCGCGCGTACATTTTTGTGCCGACACCGGTCAGATCTGGCTGCACGAACACCGTATGCTCTTGGTTCACGCAGAGGCACAGGCGTCATTGCGTAAGGAGCTCATCGATACCCTGGGCATGGATCGCGCCCAGGGGCTGTTCACGCGCATGGGCTACGCATCGGGCGTACGTGACGCGGAACTTGCGCGAATACGCGCCCAGGATTCCAGCGACATCGACGCCTTCATGACCGGCCCGCAGCTGCATACGCTGGAGGGCATCGTCCGCGTCACGCCGATCAAGCTGGAACTCGATCGCGTCGCCGGAAAATTCTACGGCGAGTTCCTCTGGGAAAATTCCTGGGAGGGACAGTGGCACCGGCATTACTACGGAATCCATTCCGATCCGGTGTGCTGGACCCAGATCGGCTACGCCTGCGGCTACACCTCGGCCTTTATGGGTCGGCCGATCCTGTACAAGGAAGTCGAGTGCGTCGGCATGGGTCACAGTAACTGCCGGATTGTCGGCAAACCCATAGAGGAGTGGGAAGACGCCACGGAATACAGGTATTTCTCCAACCGCGAATCGATCGCCGATCAGCTGTTCGATTTGCAGACCCAGGTGGTGCAACTGCGCTCCAGCATCGGCGAGAAAGAGAAACTGCCGACGGACATGATCGGTGATTCACCCGGCTTTCGCGCCGCCTGCGAATTGCTCAGGCAGGCTGCGAACACGCGCATCACCGTGCTGCTGCTCGGCGAAACCGGCGTAGGAAAGGAAATGTTCGCGCGCTCGCTGCACGATATGGGTCCGCGCCGCGATGCGCCATTTGTAGCCATCAACTGCGCCGCCATCCCGCACGATCTGGTTGAGTCAGAGTTGTTCGGCGTCGAAAAAGGCGCCTATACCGGCGCGCTGGTCTCCCGTCCCGGCCGCTTCGAGCGCGCGGACGGCGGCACGCTGTTTCTCGACGAAATCGGCGACCTCCCGCTCGCGGCCCAGAGCAAGCTGCTGCGCGTGCTGCAGGAAGGCGAGCTCGCACGCCTGGGCGACCAGAAGACGCGCAAGATCAACGTGCGCTTGGTGGCGGCGACGAACAGCGATCTACAGCAGCTTGTGCGCGAACGAAAATTACGATCCGACCTGTACTACCGGCTCAACGCCTACCAGATCGACATTCCGCCGCTGCGCGAGCGCAAGGAGGATATATCGCCGCTGGCCAAGCGTTTTCTGGCCAAATATTCGGTCATTCACGCGAAAAAGCTGCGCGGGTTCACCGACAAAGCGAAACGCGCGCTGCTCACCTACGACTGGCCGGGCAACATCCGCGAGCTGCAAAACATGGTCGAGCGCGGCGTCATTCTGGCGCCCAGCGGAACCCGCATCGAGGTAGACCAGCTTTTCTCCCATTGCACCGACGAGCATGCGCCGGAGTTCGGCCTGGACACCAACGGCGACCTAGGCGCAGGTCAGGGCGAGAGCAGCAGGAGTTTATGCGAAGCGGTATTCAATGGTGTACTGACGCTGGATCAGGTCGAGGCGATGCTGCTCGAAACGGCGGTAGATAAAGCGCACGGCAATCTTTCGTCTGCGGCACGCATGCTGGGCCTCACCCGGCCGCAACTCGCCTATAGGCTCAAGCGCCTGCAGGAAGGAGGAGCAGTCGAATCGGGCGCGACGACGGCAGCGGCGAACCGGATACCGGGCGCGCGAGCCTGATGGCGGAATCACTCAGCGAAAGGGCGCAGCGCTATCTGCGCCAGCACCACGTAATGACCCTTGCCAGCCATGGCGACGAGGGAGTCTGGGCGGCCGCGGTGTTCTACGCGAATGACGGGTTCGCATTCTACTTCCTCTCTTCGCCCGCCAGCCGGCATTGCCGCAACTTGACCCGGGACCCGCGCGTTTCGGCCGCGGTTCAGGAAGATTGCAGCGACTGGAGAAAAATCAAAGGCGTTCAGCTGGAGGGGATCGTCTCGGTACTCGCGGGAGAGGAAGAAATCCACGCGCGTAGCCTCTATGGCGAAAAATTTCCCGTTGTCGGAAAACTACAGCAGGCGCCGGCCGCAATCGTCAAGGCCCTGGCAAAAGTATGCTGGTACAAGCTGATTCCGCGACGACTTTACTTTATCGACAACGCGGCAGGATTCGGTCATCGCGACGAAATCGACCTGCTTTAGCATCGCTCCCGCGACGGCGCGATTGCGCGTGGCGATCCGACGCGTCAGAACAGCGTGAAGCGCTCGGTGTGGCGGCGCGCGTCGGCTGCCATACAACCGGCGAAGCCGTGCTGCTCCAGCAGGCGGTCGAGCTCCGCCTCGAACCCGAGCGGTTCGGCGACACCTTCATAAATCTCCATCCAGGTGTTCGAGTCGTCATCGCGCCGCATTAATCGGCCCTGGATCCCCGTATCGCGACGCAGTGCCGCTTGCACTGCGTCGACAACCGCGCGCGCGCGCGCCGTTTCGGATGAAGCGACGCGATAGTAGACGTAGTAGTTCAGCGGCAACTGCGCGTTCTTCCAATTCAAATGTCAGACAACGGCGTGGATCTCGCCTTGACGTCCTTGAACTTCATCAGCCGGATGACTTCCCCGAGATCGGCCTGCAGCGAATCCACACGGGCCGAGGAAAGATCGGCCAGTGCCTGCTGCAGAATCCCGACGAACGGGCGCGGCGCGAGTTGCAGGATTTTCTCGCCTTTGGCGGTAAGACGCAACTGAACCACACGCTGGTCCTTGCCGATGCGCAGCCGCTTCACCATTGACAGCTCCTCCAGCCGCCTGAGCATGTTGCTGGCCGTCGACAGGTGAATACCCAGTTGTCGTGCAAGGTCGCTCACTTTGAGCCCGGGCGCAGCGGCGATTTCCGCCAGCGCCCATAATTGCGCACCGCTCATTCCGCACTCCCGCTCTATCCATTGGTAGTGGCGCTTGATTGAACGCAATATCACCCGAAACTGTTTCAGTACCTCGAGCCGATTTTCGTGAGCGCGCGTCTTGTCCGACAGACGCGCAAGCGCGTCTGCCGGTTTCTTGCCTCTCTTTTCTGCGACTGCGGGTTTTTTCATTTTTTTAGCTCGACCGTTTTAGTTGTGATTTCAGACGCCGCAATCACGTTCGGGGATTTCTGGAGGGAAATCCTTGAGAAACGTTGGCGAAGCGATGATCGTCTGGCATCTCTGCGGGTAGACTGGATCGCAAGTGTATCGTTTCGCGTGTCCTTTCGGTCGGTTTATCGTATACGGAATTGTAATGTTGTCGCCACGATATTATATAACTCATTGTCTTAATTACGCATTGCGGCTGAGCCCGAACGCAGATTCCGACTGCGGAAACGCCAGGGTTGACAATAATATTGCACAATAATATGATGTCAGAAATAAATCTTCCCAGGTTGCAGCGGGAGGATCTGCAAGGGCCGGCGTCGAGCTTGCTGTTAAAACCAGACGATGCGCCCGGACGTACGAAAAACGAGGAGGAGCAGGAGCAGACCGCCAGAAATCAGACCGTAATGCGCCAGTGACCGCAAGCGTCACGCGCTGCGAGTCTATACGGGGAGCGTGGGCGATCATCGGCAGCAATGCCCGGTGACCGCTCTTCATAGGCTAACGAACTGCGTTCGATAGCCTATTTTTTTGCCCCGCCGACAGCGAACCTGCGCTCGCCCGCCGGCCTGGCCTGGAGACATCGCAACCGGAACGCACCGCCTGCTCCACGCCCGCCAATACAAGAAATGATGGACAATGGCGCTGCCGCCGAGGCCGGCCGCGATCGGCCATTTCCTTCAGGAGAGCAACATGGGCAACCACGTCTACAAGCACATCGAACTGACCGGTTCATCCGCCAAGAGTATCGAAGACGCCGTCAGCGGTGCAATCGCCAAGGCTTCGTTGACATTGCGCAACATCCACTGGTTCGAGGTCGTCGAGACGCGCGGCCACGTGGAAGGCGGCAAAGTAGCACACTGGCAGGTGACGATTAAGGTGGGATTCACCCTGGAGGAATGATTCCGCGCAATGGCGATCGAATCGCCATTCCAGCCCAGGCGATCGCGCTTTGGTCATCGCCATTCGAACGGTCCAGACCATTCGGATAGTTTCGCGCGCTGCAGCGTGCCGAGTAAGCAGTTACAATTTCAGTACACCGACCTTTCTGCTTCACCAGCGACGCCAACGCAAAAGCTTAAACACCCATGACTACAAACAGCGGGCTCGAGGCCGCCCTCGCGTTGGCGGAAGCCGCATGGCGCAGGGCAAGCGAAGGTTTGGCTCAAGCCCGAACCAATTGGGCTGAAGCCAATGACGCCTGGGAAAAACTGATCAGCGACCGGCGCGCGCCGGGCACCGATCGGCGCAAGTCCAGGAAACCGCTGCCCCAGGGGTTCCCCGACCGGCGCAAGTCTGGCAACGATCGCCGTATTCCAGAGGCCGATATCGACGCACTGTCCAGGTTGGTCACGGAACGGCACAATGCCTACCTCAAACGCGGTAAGGCCGAGGCGGATCTCGCAAGTGCCGGGATCGCATTGGACGCGGCGGCAGAAAGGCGGGAAAAGGCCGCCGCCGCGTTGAGGTGACCAAAAGGCGTAGAGGAGTGAGCGGGGGCACGCGCCTGCATCACGCCCCTCCGTCAGGGCACTGATTGCCCTGACGGCTGGCGCTTACGTCGAATCGTGCTGGGCACGAATCGACGCGGACGCGGCTAAGGCTTGTTGACCCAGAACCCCATCGTCGGGTCGAGCACTTTCGTGCCGAAGTCCAGGTACGACTTGGACGTGATGTAGCTGGAAAGTCCCCCGCTCTTTTCCAGGCTCGGCGCATAGAAATACCAGTTCGTCTGTCCCGCGTCCCAGGCCCACAGCGTAGTCAGGTTCACCGGAATGACACCGATCGTCGGCGGCGTAGTGCTGATAAGTGCGTTGAACTGGCTCGGCGTCTTGCTGTCGCCGGTCGCGTTCAGGCTCCATCCGGGGACCAGATTCTGGAACGACGCGGAGTTCACCAGCGCGCCCGCGGGCAAGGTCGTGGTGAACGCGATCTTCGCATTCACCCAGAAGCCTTCGCCGCCGTTGATCGTGGTAAGCGCATCGTAGCCTTTGCTCACGACGTAGTCGGTCAGCTGCTGCCCTACCAGCGAAGGCGCGTAGAACGCCCATTTCGTGGTCGAGGCCACCCACTTCCAGATGGTGATCGTCTTGGTCGTGTCGCCAAAAGCGGTGGCGACGTCGAGCGCGGTGCTGGAACTGTTTCCTACAAGGTTCCAACCGGGAGCAAAACTGAGCGTTGACGTCGGCACGGTAGCGCTGACCTCGGCAGAAATGGCGCTTTCGCCGGCACTGTTGAGCGCAGTCACTACTATGTAATACGGAACACCCGGCGCGCCCGAATGGGGCGCAAACGGACTGCTTGCGCCCGTATGGACGTGCCCGCCAGCCAGAGACGCATAATTGGCTTTGGTCACGCCAGAAGCATTCGCCATGTACACGTTATATGACGTCGCGCCGGTAACCGTAGGCCAGCTTGTCGTTATGAGATTGCCGCCGGTAATCGAACCGACGACTCCTGTGGGCGCCGCGGGCACGGCCGCCGTAGACTGAACGGTAACGCTGACCTCGGCAGAAACAACGCTCTCCCCGGCGCTGTTCAGCGCAGTTACCACGATGTAATACGGAACACCTACCGCGCCGGAATGAGGCGCGAACGGGCTCGTGGCATTTGTATGAACGTGGCCGCCCGTCAGAGAGGCGTAGTTGGCCTTGGTCACACCGGCCGCGTTTGCCATATAGACGTTATACGACGTCGCGCCGGGAACCGCACTCCACGTCGTCGTTATGAAATTGCCGCCGGTAATCGAGCCCACGACTCCTGCCGGCGCCGCAGGAATCGCAACTGGTGCTACCGGTGTCACC
>QYQC01000100.1 GCA_007280315.1 Betaproteobacteria bacterium
AAACCGGGGCACAAGGCGCGCCGCCCCTCGCGGCGCGCGAGGAAGGAAAAACCGGGCACGGGGGAATCCTCCGAAAAAATCATGGCGTGAAAAACGTCGGACGGGGTGCCGAGTTCGGGAAATTGTCCCGAAACAACCCAGTCGAAGGTGCCGCCGTCCACCAATACGCCGCCGATGGCCACGCCGTGCCCGCCGAGAAACTTGGTGGCGGAGTGGAACAGCAGATCCGCGCCGTGATCGAACGGCTTGAGCAAATAGGGCGTGGTGAAGGTCGAATCGACCATCAGCGGCAGGCCGTGCTCGTGCGCGATCGCTGCGACCGCTGCGATGTCAAGCACATCGAGCCCGGGATTGCCCAGCGTTTCGGCGAACAGCACTTTGGTGTTCGGCCGGATCGCAGCACGCCATGCATCGAGATCGCGCGGCTTGACGAACGTGGTTTCGATGCCGAAGCGCGGCAGGGTGTAATGCAGCAGATCGTGCGAGCCGCCGTAGAGCGAGCCGGAGGAGACGATATGCGAGCCGGCGCCGGCAATGGTGGCCAGTCCCAGGTGCAGCGCCGCCTGGCCGCTGGCCGTGGCGATTGCTGCGACCCCGCCTTCGAGCGCCGCGATGCGTTCTTCCAGTACCGCATTGGTCGGATTGGAGATGCGCGAATACACGTGACCGGCGCGTTCCATGTTGAATAACGCCGCCGCATGATCCGAGTCGCGGAAAACGAACGAGGTGGTGAAATAGATCGGCGTGGCGCGAGCCCCGGTGTGCGGGTCGGGCGCCTGCCCGGCGTGCAGGCTGAGCGTATCGAAGCCTAGATACTTGGGTTGGGCCATGACTCCTCCACGGTGGAAACGCATTTTATCAGGATGTCCGGGCGGAACATTCGCGTATGATCGCTGCTGCCAATGACAGACGAAGACGACGTATCGCCGCCGATCGAACTGCTGCTGAAGGTGTTCCTGCCTTTTGCCGGCGGCTATTTTCTTTCCTACCTTTATCGCACCATCAACGCCATCATCTCGCCCGACCTGGTGCGCGAGTTCGGCCTCGGACCGGGCGATCTGGGATTGCTGACGAGTACATATTTTCTGACCTTCGCCCTGTTCCAGTTGCCGCTCGGAATATTGCTCGATCGCTACGGTCCGCGCCGCGTAAATGCCAGCCTGTTGATGTTCGCAGGAACCGGCGCCGCCTTGTTCGGATTGAGCCAGAGCCTCTCCGGATTGATTGTCGCGCGCGCGCTCATTGGCCTGGGCGTCTCCGGCTGCCTCATGTCGAGCATGAAGGTATTCACCCTGTGGTTCCCGCTGAATCGTCTGGCGACATTGAACGGCTGGCTGCTGTCCTGCGGCGGCCTGGGCGCGCTGTCCGCGTCAAAACCGGCCGAAGAACTGCTGCGCATCACCGACTGGCACAGCGTGTTTCTGCTGCTCGCTGCGTTGACCTTCGCCGCCGCCGGCACGATATTCCTGATCGTGCCCGAACGCGCGGCGCCGCGCGCACCGCAGACGCTGATCGACGCGTTGCGCAGCCTGCCGCCGATTCTGCGCAACGCAAATTTCTGGAAACTGGGCTTGCTGGTGATCGCCGGCCAGGGCGTGTTCATGTCGTTGCAGGGGCTGTGGATCGCCCCCTGGCTCAAGGACGTGGTCGGGCTGGCGCGCGCCGATATCGGCAGCCATCTGCTGGCGGTTGCATTGGGGATGATCGTCGGTGCGGCGCTGTGGGGAGGGGTTGCAGACTGGTTGTCGCGCCGCGGTGTCGACACGGTCCATGTAGTGTTGGGCGGCGTGGGCGTCAGTCTGCTGATTCTCGCGCTGCTTGCGCTCGGAGTGAAGTCCGGCACGCTGGCCTTGCTGTTTTCGCTGACCTTTTTCAGCCAGGTACAGCCGCTGGTCTATGCCATGCTGTCCAAGGAATTTCCACTGGAACTCTCCGGCCGGGTGATCAGCACGCTCAACTTCCTGGTATTCCTGAGCGCGTTCGCGGTGCAGTGGGGCACGGGCCTGATCATCAACCTCTGGCCGGTGGAGGCGGGCAGGTATGCCGCAGTCGGCTATGCCACCGCTTTCGGCACCTGCTTCGTGCTGCTGTTCGTGCCGTTCGTGCTGTTGCTGCTGTCGCGCCGGACCAGGGCGTCGCCGGAATAGGGCCTATTTCTTTGCGGCCTTGGCCGTTTCTTCCTGCGCCAGCATTTCCTGGCGCGCCTTCTTCAGCACATCCGCGGCGTCGCCGTGCCCCAGTTTCAAAGCCAGCTCGACCGCACTTTCCCCGTCCTTGGACAGAATGGCCACATTGGCACCGTTGCGAATGAACAGTTCGCACATCTGTCCGTTGCCGCGCATTGCTGCGTACTGCAGCGGCGTATAGCCGTTGTCGCTGAGCAGGTTCGGATCGAAGCCCATGGCCAGAACCTTCTGCGCATATACCAGATTGTCTTTTTCGATCGCGTAGAACATCGCCTTGACACCCTCCGGGCTTTTTTCGCGCGGCTTCGGCTCCAGCCCGGTGGGCAGTATGCTGACGACGTAGTTGATTAGAGAGATACCGACCATGGCAATCAACGCGATAATCAGCGGAAGTTTGGAAATGCCCAGTGTATCCGACCAGTTGTCGGTGACGTTGGCACCGACCACGAGCAGGGCCACCATGATGAAAAAAGCGAATTTCAGATACAGAAACAGCGCGATCACCAGCAGGATGCCGAGGATGGCCGCAATATAGCCGCGGTCGATGCTGTACTGTTCAGTGACTTCGGCTGGCAGTATCGCGAACAGCGTGGCGACGCCGACCAGACCGACCAGCGCCCATTCTTTGTATTTTCTTGCTTGTAGAAAGTCCATGACTTCCTCCGCTTAGCGATGGTTACCGGGATAGTGTGGGCAAAGGTGCCGCGATTGGCAAGAGCCCACAGCGGACGCTAGTATAATCCAACAGCGGAATCAGCGGTTTGCAGCGGAGGATGAGGCCTTGAGCAAGGCGTTTACCAAAGAGCCGGACGGAGCGGACGAGGATGAGTTGGCGCCCGAACCGGCGCAGCCGCAAGGGCTGAAGAACTACATCACTCCGGCGGGCTACGCGCGCATGCAGGCCGAGCTGAAGCAATTGCTGGACGTGGAGCGGCCGCAGATCGTCAGCATTGTGCATTGGGCGGCATCCAACGGCGATCGCTCCGAAAACGGCGACTACATCTACGGCAAGAAACGCCTGCGCGAGATCGACCGCCGCATCCGCTTTCTGATCAAGCGCCTGGAAATTGCCGAGGTGGTGGATTCCGGCGGCCAGGCGCAGGATCGCGTGTTCTTCGGCGCTACGGTCAGCGTGCGCGACGGCGCCGGACAGTTGCGCAGCGTGACCATAGTCGGCATGGACGAGGTCGATCCGTCGCGCGGGCGGGTGAGCTGGGTCTCGCCCATCGCCCGGGCGCTGCTCAAGGCGCGCACCGGTGACAGCGTGACCCTGCGCTCGCCTTCGGGAGCCGAAGAACTGGAGGTCGAGGAAATCCGCTACGTCGAACTGCCGTAACCGGAATGCCGAGGAAGTTAGGGGCCATTTCAGAAACACCGAAATGGCCTCTGACTTATGGGAGCACGAGGGGAGATATCCCCTCGTTTTGAAATGAGCTCTTAGTTCTTCTTCTCCGCGCCGGCACCGCCGTCGGCTACACGCGTAAAGTCGCCCGCTTTGACGATGGACAGCTGAGCCGGATCGACGTATTTCCTCAGGGCTTCCGTGATCTGCACCGGCGTCACTGCGGCGATTTTGACGTCGAAATCCGCTTCCCAGGAGAATGTACGGCCGAGATAGAGATTGCTGGCGAGACGCCCGACGAGCGCGCCGTCCTGCGTTCGGCTCAACTTGCGCAAAGCGAGATATCCGATTTTCGCTTCGGCCACTTCGGCATCGCTGAAACCGTCGCGCAGCGACTGCCGCAGTACATCAAGAATTCCGGCTTCGATGCGCGCGCGGTTTTGCGGCGCGTAGATGGCACTTACGCCGAATTCGCCCGCCGCGTCGAGCGATCCGGCCGAAAGCCAGGATTGCACACTGTAGGAAAGACCCTCCTTCTCCCGTATGCGCCGCCACAGACGCGAATCGGAGGAGCCGCCCAGCAGATAATTGCCCAGCGCCAGCGCCGGGTAATCGGGATAATCGTCGCGCAGCCGCAGGTTAAGGCCGGCCTGGAACACCGCATTGGCCTTGTCCGGCGTTTCCAGTTGGAGATTGATCGCCGGTACGTCGAAATGGATACCGGGGATGCGCTTGAATGGCAGTGGACTGTTCCAGTCGCCGAACAGTTCCTGCGCGAGAGCGCTGATTTCACGTGCGTCGAAATCGCCGACCAGCGCCAGTTCGCTGTTGCTGGCGCCGTAAAAATCGTGGTGACAGCGCCGCAGGTCGGCAATCGTTACCCCTTGAAGGCGCTCGGCGCGCTCCTCCAGTTTCGGCGTGTAGTTCCAGTGCTCCGGCGCGTAGGGGTTGAGGTGGCGCTCGAGCGCGATGCCGGCAAGCGCGCCGGGCTCGCTTTTCACGCTCTCCACGCCGGTCAGAACGGAGCGCTTGAGCTGTTCGAATTCGGCTGCGGGAAACGCGGGCTGGCGCAGAACCTCCGCCACCAGCCGCAGCACCGACGGCAGGTTGGCGCGCAGGGTTTCGATCGATGCGCCGCTGCCGCCGATGCTGACGTTGGCTTTCAAGCGGTCGAACTCGTCGCGCAACTGTTCGCGCGTGTGCTTCGCGGTGCCGCGCATCAGCATGGACGAAGCGAGTGTACAGGCTGCGCTGCGGCCCGTTTTGCTTTGTTCGTCGCCCCAGCGCAGGGTCAGCCGCGCCAATACGGTGCCGCCGCGCGTGTTCTTCGGCAACAGCGCAAGTTTCATGCCGCCCGGCAGCTGCGTCACCAAAGTGCGCGCATCGATATTGGCCGCGCTGGGCTCGAACGTTTCGCCCGCCGCCACTGCCGCCGCGCCTTTGTAGTCTTTGACCAGGTCGGCAATGTCGGGCGCGGAGGGGATTTCGGCGCGGTCCGGTTGCTGCGTCGGCGCGAATATTCCCAGCGTTCGGTTGGCGCTCTTGAAGTACTGCGCCGCGACCCGCTGCACGTCCTCGCGCTTCACCTGGCGCAGCCGATCGCGGTGGATGAAGAACAAACGCCAGTCGCCCATGGCGATGTACTCGGACAGCGCTATGCCGAGTTCGCGCGGATTGGTCAAAGCCTGGTCGATATCGTTCAGCAGCCGCGTGCGTGCGCGCTCTACTTCTTCGTCGCCGATCGGATCGGCGGCAATACCCTCGACGCTTGCGATCAGCGCCGCGCGCGCCGCATCCAGCGGCAGGTCCTTGCCCAGGCTGGCGCCGAAATAGGCGTAACCGGGGTCGCGCAGCTGCCGGTCTCCGCCGTAAACATTGCTCGCCTTGCCGCCGACGACCAGCGACCGGTGCAGGCGGCCGCCAGGCACCTTGGTGAGCGCATTGACGAGGATGTCGATCGCGGCGTAATCGGCGTGAGACCCGGGCGGCAGATGGTACAGCGCGGCGACCAGTTGGATCGCGCCCGCGCGGCGCAGGGTCACGCTGCGTTCGCCCTCCTGGGTCGGCTCGGTGGTATAGGTGGCAATGAGCGCGCGCGCCGGTTTGGGCAGATTGCCGAAGTGGCGCGCGACCATGCCCAGCGCCAGCGCCTCGTCGAACCTGCCGCTGATGAGCAGCACTGCATTGTCGGGTTGATAGTAGTTGCGGTAGAAGGACTGCAGCCGCTCGATCGGCACGTTTTCGATGTCGGAGCGGGCGCCGATAATCGGGTGTCCGTAGTTGTGCCACAGATAAGCCGCCGATGCCATACGCTCGCGAAGCACGCTGTAGGGGCTGTTCTCACCCGCTTCGAATTCGTTGCGCACCACGGTCATCTCGCTCTCCAAATCTTTCTTCGACACGTTGGAGTTGAGCATGCGGTCCGCTTCGAGCGCCAGCACCCAGTCGAGGTTGCCGTCGTTGGCCGCCAGGGTCTGGAAGTAGTTGGTGCGGTCGAATGCAGTAGAGGCGTTGAAGCGCGCGCCACGGCCTTGAAGCGCACTCTTAATGTCGGGATGGCGCGGCGTACCCTTGAACAGCATGTGCTCGAGCAGGTGCGCCATGCCGTATTCGCCGTAGCCCTCGTGGCGCGAACCGACGAGGTAGGTGACGCTGACGGTGATCGTGTCCTGCGACGCGTCCGGGAACAATAACAGCTTGAGGCCGTTCTCCAGTTGATACTCGGTGATGCCTTCGACCGAGGTGATCTTGCGGATCGCCGCCGCGTCCGTATTTGCTGCCGCTGTCTGCGCGGGCGCGAGCAGGAATGCCGGCAGCAAAAGGGCCAGGATCGTTGAAACTATTCGGCGCAGCATCGGGACCTCGTTGGTTTGAGACAACCTTCCACAGACCGGATAAATCCGCATAGGTTCAAGTCGAACGCAGCAGATAGCCGAACAGGTGCAGCGCCAGCATGCCCGCCACGATGGTGAGCAGGGTGTTGCGCGTGCGCCAGGCGATGGCGCCCGCAAGGACGCCGGCAAGCAGGCGCGGATTGTCCAGGCC
>QYQC01000103.1 GCA_007280315.1 Betaproteobacteria bacterium
CGCCTTGCTGCCGGGCGATGAACTCCTGGGTTCCATCGTAGCCGCGCAGCTGCAGGATGTAATTTCGAACCGCCGCTTCCAGCAGCACCGCCAGGTTGCGCCCGGCGGCAACCGGAATGACGACCTCGCGCACGGGCAGGCCGAGGATAACCTCGGTGAGTTCGTGCAGCGGCAGACGTTCGGCCGGGGCGCCGCCGGTCTGCCCCGGTTTATCCAGGTGGACGATCAGCTTGAGGTTCATTTTTGGCCGCACTGCGGTTTCACCGAAAATGATGCGAATATTGAGTACCCCCAGCCCCCGTACCTCGAGAAAATCCTTCAGCAGCGGCGGACAGCGTCCTTCCAGCGTCTTGGATGCGATACGCGAAATCTCGACCACGTCGTCCGCCACCAGGCCGTGGCCGCGGCTGATCAACTCCAGCGCGAGTTCACTCTTGCCGACGCCGGATTCTCCTGTGATCAGCACGCCCAGTCCGAGCACATCCATGAATACCCCATGCCTCGAAGTCGAGTCGGCCAGGATCTTGCCGAGGTAACGGCGCAGGGTATCGATGACGGCGTCGGCTGCGGAGGCGGTGCACAGCACCGGCACGTTTTTTGCCTCCGCCGACAGCAGCAGCGCCTCAGGACCGACCAGGCTGTCGGCAAGGATAATGGCGGCTGGCTCTGCTGCAAACAGATTGGCGATGACCTGGTCAGTGGCGTCGCCGCTATAACCGTCGATGTAGGCAAGCTCGCGCTGGCCCAGAACTTGAATGCGATTGGGATGAATCAGGTTGAGATGGCCGACCAGCGCAGCGGTATCGGCGCTGTCACGGCGCACCGGCAGCGCTTCGCCGCCGCGGCCGGTCACCCAGCCTAAGCCCAGCCTCGCGGCATTATCTTCATACAGCTGCGCGATGCTGGTCTGTAACATCGGGCTGCCAATTGCTGATGAGCTGGTGCAGGCCGCCGGCGTTATCGGTCTGGACCAGTCGCTCGCGCAAATCGGGATCGGAGAACATCTGTGCCAATTCCGACAGGATTTGCAGATGCTGCTCGGTTGCCTGCTCCGGTACCAGCAGGACGAACAACAATTTGACCGGCTTGCCGTCGGGTGCGTCGAACGCTACCGGGACGCTAAGTCGTACGAAGGCGGCCACAGCTTCGCGCAATCCCTTGATTCGGCCATGCGGTATGGCTACGCCCTGCCCCAGGCCGGTCGAACCGAGACGTTCGCGCGCGAACAGGCTGTCGAACACCAGGCTGCGCGCAAGGCCCTGGTTGTTTTCGAAAATCAGGCCAGCCTGCTCGAACATCCGCTTCTTGCTGCTGACCTCGAGGTCGAGGACGATGTTCGAAGGCGGTAACAGTTTTGAGATGAGATTCATGGCGCGAAATGATATGGGTGGCGGGCTTGCGGCAGTCAGGATCGGGCAGGCTGGGCCGGAAAGCGCGCCATTCTACCTCAATTCCAGACCCGGGTTATTCCTCGACCGCCTGGCGTTTGAGCGCGTCGTGGGGGTGGGCGTAGGCCTTTTTCTTGTGCTTGATGATCTGCCGGTCAAGCTTGTCCATCATCAGATCGATGGCAGCGTACAGATCCTCATCCTCGCTTTCGACGTGAATATCCTTGCCTCGCATGTGAACGCTGACTTCCGCCTTCTGCCGAAGTTTCTGCACCGACAGAATGACACTGATCTCAATGACGTGATCGAAATGGCGTTGGATCCGCTCCAGCTTGGACAGCACGTAATCGTGGATCGCCTGGGTGACTTCGACATGATGACCGCTGATCTGGACGTTCATACTGGACTCCTTTCAAAATTACAACGACTTGCGCAGGCTGACCGGCGGGATGTGCAGGGATTCCCGGTATTTGGCGATAGTGCGTCGCGCGACTACGATGCCTTGTTCACCGAGAATCCGCGAGATCTTGTTGTCCGATAGCGGCTTCTTGCCGTCCTCGGCGCTGACCAGTTGCTTCAGTAGCGCGCGGATCGCCGTGGCCGAACAGGCGCCGCCGGTTTCCGTCGCCACATGGCTGCCGAAAAAATACTTCAGCTCGAAAATTCCGCGCGGTGTCGCCATGAATTTCTGCGTAGTCACACGCGATACCGTTGATTCGTGCAGTCCCAGGGTCTCGGCGATTTCGCGCAGCACTAATGGCCGCATCGCCACTTCGCCGTGGTCAAAGAAATGCCGTTGCTGTTCGACGATCGCCCGCCCTACGCGCAATATGGTGTCGAAGCGCTGTTGCACGTTCTTGATCAGCCAGCGCGCCTCCTGCAGTTGATTGGACATCTGACCGACGGCGGAATGGTGTTTGTCCTGCAGGATTTCGGCATACATGCGGTTGATGCGCAGCTTCGGCATGGCGTCTGGGTTGAGACTGGTAACCCACGCGTTTTTCACCTTCCTGACGATGATATCCGGCACGATATAGCGCGTCTCGTTCGCCGCGTATTCAGAACCGGGATGGGGGTTCAGACTCTGGATCAGATGCTGTGCCTGGCGCAGGCTCTCGTCATCGCAATGAAGTTGCCGCTTGAGGCGCGCGAAATCGTGCGCGGCGAGCGCATCGAGGTTGTGGCGGACGATACCGACGGCGAGTTCGCGCGCGGCGGTGTTCTCGGGCAGGGCCATCAGCTGCAGTTCCAGGCATTCGGCCGGTGTACGCGCGCCGACGCCGGTGGGGTCCAGACTCTGCAGGTGACGCAGCGCAATGTGCAGCTCATCCAGCCCGACCCCCAATTCCTGCGGCAGCATTTCGGCGATTTCCTCCAGGCTTTGCGACAGGTATCCGCCTTCATCCAATGCCCCGATCAGTGCGGTGACCAGGCTTTTGTCACGCGCCGCGAGCTGGGTCAGCGCGAGCTGGCCCAGCAGATATTCGCCCAATGTGGGCGTGCAGGCGGCCAGTTGCGGATACTCCGCCTCTTCCCCGTCGTCGCGTCTGGCGCCGGCCGAAGGGGCATCGGTAAACCAGTCGATATCAGCCGCTTCACCGGAGGGCGCGGCGTCGTCGGCCGGCGCCTCACTGGCGCTGGCGGTGTAGACCTCATGCTCCGCGCCATTGTGCGGCGGGGCTGCAGGCTCCGCTTCCGCTTCCGCGTCATCGCGCTCCAGCAGCGGATTCTCCATCAGAAATTTCTCCAACTCCTGGTTCAGCTCCAGGGTGGACAGCTGTAACAGGCGGATGGATTGCTGCAACTGCGGCGTCAGGGTCAGCTGTTGCGACAGCTTGAGTTGCAGAGTTTGCTTCATCTTGGGCGGGAGGGAAGTCGCTGGGGCCTTTTAGCAATCACCACATGAGCGCGACACGGGTAAATCGGGATGCAACGCAAGGCGCGTGGAGTGCCGTTTGGTGATTCCAAACGGGTTTCCGGCTACATGCGGAAATGCTCCCCCAGATACACTCTTCTCACGCTTTCATTATAGACGATTTCATCCGGTTTGCCCTGAGCCAGAACTGATCCTTCGTTGATGATATAAGCGTGATCGCAGATACCCAGAGTCTCGCGCACATTGTGGTCGGTGATCAACACGCCGATTCCCCGTTGTTTCAGAAAGCCGATGATTTTCTGGATGTCGAGCACGGCGATCGGGTCGACGCCGGCAAACGGCTCGTCGAGCAGGATGAAGCTCGGACTGGCCGCAAGCGCGCGTGCGATTTCGACGCGGCGTCGCTCGCCGCCGGAGAGCGACAGCGCCGGATTGTTGCGCAGATGCGAGATATGCAGATCGCGCAGCAGTTGTTCCAGGCGCTCGTCGATTTCCGACTCTGACAGGTTCTGCAGCTCGAGCACAGCCTGCACGTTCTCCTGCACCGTCAGTTTTCTGAATACCGAGGTTTCCTGGGGCAAATAGGACAGGCCCAGCCGCGCGCGGCGGTGGATCGGGTATTTGCTGATGTCCGTTCCGTCCAGACTGATGCTGCCGCCGTCCAGTCGCAGCAATCCGACCATCATGTAAAAGCATGTGGTCTTGCCGGCGCCGTTTGGTCCGAGCAGGCCGACCACCTCGCCGCTCTGTACTTCCAGCGATACGTCCTGCACCACGGTGCGGGACTTGTAGCGCTTTTTCAGATTGCTGGCTTTGAGCTGGCTCATCGCCGCTACCGCTTGGGCGCGTCGCGCGCGGGAACCTTGCCTGGTTCCTCGGTGGCGATGCGCGGCTGGATCACCGCATGCACTCTGCCGCCCGGCGTTTCGCCTGCGCTGCCTCCGGTACCGGGGCCGGCGCCGCCAGTAACGGTGAAAAATTCGGTGCGGGAATCGTAGGAGATATAGTTGCCGCGCACTTCGTCCGCGGGTTCGCGCTTGAGTCTTGCGCGATCGAAGAATTCCACCCGGTCCAGCTTGCCATCGTATTCGATTCGTGCGGCCTCGCCTTCGATATATTCGCTGGCGCCGTCGCGCCTTTGCCGAAAGGTCGCCGGATTGCCGATTGCGCTGCCGTACTGGTGGCCGTCCTTGTCCTGGCGCACGGTAACCTTGTCGGCGTGGATGCTGAGCGTTCCTTGCGTCATTACCACTTTGCCTTCGAATACGCTGACCTTTTGCACGTCGTCCACATGCATGCGATCGGACTCGAGGTTAATCGGCTTTCCCCGGTCGGCCCGTTCCGCGTGGGCGGGACCGGCCAGCAGGGCGAAACAGGCGCACAAGAGCAGGGTGCTGAAACTATTTTCCAGCATCGAATGTGCCCCTGACTTGCGACAGCAGCGCGAAATTGCGCGTCTTGTTGTTGATTTCCATGCCGACCCCGGCGAGTCGGGAGCGGCCCTCGGTAATGATCACCGGCCTGTCGGTGCGCGCGAGATCGCGGTCGGGAACGATTTGCAGATACTCGGTCTGCACGCGCAGTTCGCTCCGCCCCTGGCCCGCCTCGCGCACCACCACAACGTTGCCGGAAAAACTCGCCTCCTCGCCATTCCTGGAAATCAGTCCGCGGTCTGCGCGGATCACTATCGGGACGGCGTTTTCCAGGCGCTGCACCAGGCGCGGTGCCAAAATGTCGGTGCTGTCGTCATCGGGGTAATGCAGCATGCGCGCGGCGGACAGGTTGTATTCGGGTTTGCCGGAGGTGCCCATCTTGATCACGTTGAATTCCTCGGCGACGAAATCCGGATCGTGGCGCGTCTTGCCCGACCGGTCGTAATCGGGCGACTGAACGGCGCGCTCCAGCCAAAGACTCGCTGCCGCCAGTGCCAACAGCAACAGCAGCGGAAACAAATTGGATGTACGGCTGCGTCGCGCCGGACTCATTGCAGATGCGCGCTGATGGCGCGTTCGAGCGCCCCCTGGGCGCGCAGGATGAATTCGCACACTTCGCGCACGGCGCCCCGCCCGCCTCGCGCGCGTGTCACGTAGTGCGCGCGGCTCGCCAGCGCCTCCGGCGCCGCAGGCACGGTCGCGGCAAAGCCACAGCGGGTAAACAGCGGCAGGTCGGGCAGGTCATCGCCCATGCAGCCGGACTGTTCCGGGGCGAGTCCGAGCTGTGTCAGCAGCGCAGCGTAGGCGGTACGCTTGTCCTCGGCCCCCTGAAACACATGCGCGATGCCGAGATTCGCCGCACGCAGTTCCACGGCCCTCGAGTTCCGGCCCGTGATCAGAGCGACCTCTATCCCGGCTTGCCGCAGCATTTTTATCCCCTGGCCGTCCTGAATGTTGAATGCCTTCAGCTCCTCGCCGCGCTCGGAGTAATAAAGTGTGCCATCGGTCAGCACGCCATCGACGTCGAAAATCATCAGTTTCAGTTTCCCGGCGCGTGCGAGCGCGCCATCCAGAGCCGCGTGCGTCGATGCGTCTGCCATTGCGCTTCAGATTACCTTGGCGCGGAACAAGTCGTGCATGTTGAGTGCGCCGACAAGCCTGCCGTCGCCGTCTACGACCAGCAGCTGGTTGACTTTGCGCTGTTCCATGATCTGTACCGCTTCGACCGCCAGCTTGTCCGGGCCGATGGTCCGCGGACTGCGCGTCATGATGTCGACGATACGCGCGCGCCTGATGTCCTCGACTTGCGCCAGCGTCCGGCGCAAATCGCCGTCGGTGAATACGCCGCTCACCCGTCCGGCTGCGTCGAGCACCGCCGTCATGCCCATGCGCTTCTTCGACATTTCCAGCAATGCTTCGGAAAAGCCAACGCTCTCGGTCACCGCCGGAATGTCGTCGCCGCTGCGCATCACGTCGCGCACATGCGTCAGCAGACGCCGCCCAAGAGTGCCGCCGGGATGCGAACGCGCGAAGTCCTCGGCGCCGAACCCCTTTGCATCGAGCAGGGCGACCGCCAGCGCATCGCCCAGGGCCAGAGCCGCAGTGGTGCTGGCGGTGGGGGCTAGGTTCAGCGGACACGCCTCTTTGTCTACGCGCGCATCCAGATGCACGTCAGCTTGCCGCGCCAGCGTCGAATTGGCATTTCCGGTAATGGCAATCAAGTGCGCGCCCTGGCGCTTCAGCATGGGCAGGATGGTGAGCAGTTCTTCGGTTTCGCCGGAATTGGACAGCGCGATCAGCACGTCGTCGCGCGCGATCATGCCGATATCGCCGTGGCTCGCCTCGGCCGTATGCACGAAGTACGCCGGCGTGCCGGTGCTCGCCATGGTGGAAGCAATTTTTCGCGCGATATGGCCGGACTTGCCGATGCCGCTCACCACCACGCGGCCCTTGCAATTGAGCAGCAGCGCCACGGCGTCGAGAAAGCTCTGGCCCAGCCGCGCAGCGAGGCCCTGAATGGCCTCGGCTTCGATGGCGAGCACCTGTTTTGCCAGCTCCAGCGCGGTCTTGGACGGTAGGATTTTGTCCATGCGGGATGCTGCAGGTATCATAGGTCAAAGTATAGCAGAACCCCACCCACCTCCTTCCTTGCACTAGGCCCGGCCCGATGAGTAATCCGCTCGAACTTGTACTGCTGCTGTTGGCCGCCGCCGTTCTGGTGGTAGTTCTGGCGCGCAGCCTCCATCTGCCGCCGATGCTCGGTTATTTACTGGTAGGGGTGGCGATCGGACCGCATGCCCTGCGCTGGATTCCGGCGAGTAGCGAATCCAGCTATGTCTATCTGGCCGAATTCGGCGTGGTATTCCTGATGTTTTCCATCGGTCTGGAGTTCAGCCTGCCCAAACTGTTCAACATGCGCCGCGTGGTGTTCGGCCTGGGAATGGGGCAGGTGCTGCTCACCGTGTTTGCGCCGACCGCCCTTGCCTGGCTGCTCGGTTTCCCCTGGCAGCTCGGCTTCGCGCTGGGGGGGGCGCTTGCCATGTCCTCGACTGCGATCGTGGTCAAGCTTCTGGCCGAGCGCATGCAGCTTGAAACCGTCCACGGGCGCGAGATCATCGGCGTGTTGCTGTTTCAGGATCTGGCGGTGGTGCCTCTCCTGATCCTGATCCCGGCGCTGGCGCAGCCGGCCGAGCACCTTGCGCCGGTGTTGGCGCTGGCGCTGGCAAAAGCCGCGGTGGTGCTGTTTCTGATCCTGATCGCGGGCCAGAAACTGATGCGCGGCTGGTTCCATATCGTGGCACGGCGGCGCTCGCACGAATTGTTCGTGCTGAACGTACTGCTGATCACCCTCGGCCTTGCCTGGATCACCGAACTCGCAGGATTGTCGCTGGCGCTCGGCGCATTTCTGGCCGGCATGCTGATATCCGAAACCGAATACCGGCACCAGGTGGAGGAGGACATCAAACCATTCCGCGATTTGCTGCTGGGCCTGTTCTTCGTTACCGTCGGCATGCAACTTGATGTGTCCGTGGTGATCGACCGGTTCGCGCTGGTGCTGTTGTTGTTCACGGTGCCGGTGCTGTTCAAATTTGGTCTGATCGTCGCATTGTCGCGCGTGTTCGGCGCCACCCCTGGTAACGCCCTGCGCACTGCGCTGGGGTTGGCGCAGGCGGGTGAATTCGGCTTCGTGCTGCTGGCGCAGGCGGGCGGGGCGGGGTTGATCGACCAGACGCTGCTGCAGCCCGTTCTGGCGGCCATGCTCCTGTCCATGCTGAGTGCGCCGTTCATGATCCAGTACAGCGACAAGCTGGTGCTGCGTTTCGTCGCCTCGGAATGGATGATGCGCTCGCTCGAGCTGCACCAGATCGCCGTCTCCGGCATGGCGGCAGCGAAACACGTGGTGCTGTGCGGCTACGGCCGAACCGGACAGAACCTGGTGCGCTTTCTCGAACAGGAAGGCATCAGTTATGTCGCGCTTGATCTGGACCCCGAGCGCGTGCGCGAGGCAGCAGCAGCGGGGGAGACCGTAGTCTATGGCGACGGCGCGAGGCGCGAGGCATTGATCGCCGCGGGTCTGGCGCGGGCCAGCGCTTTGGTTATTTCGTTCCCGGACGTACCGGCCGCACTGAAAATCCTGCACCATGCGCATGCGATCAACCCGGCGCTGCCGGTGATCGTGCGCACGCTGGACGATGCGGACATGGAGCGGCTGCAGGCGGCAGGGGCCGCCGAGGTGGTGCCCGACACCTTCGAATCCAGCCTGATGCTGGCCAGCCATGCGCTGGTGCTGATGGGTGTACCGCTGACACGGGTCGTGCGTCGCGTGCGCGCGGTGCGCGAAAGCCGCTACAGTATGTTGCGCGGATTTTTTCACGGCGAAGGCGACGCCGCTTCCGATGTGGCCGAGCACCGGCAACCGCGTCTGCATTCGATTACCTTGACCCAGGGCGCCCATGCCGTGGGCAGAACGCTGGCGGAGCTGGACCTGACGGCGCTGGCCGCGACAGTGACGCGGGTGCGCCGGCGCGGCATCCGTACCGGCGAGCCCGGGCCGGAGACCTGTTTCGAGGCGGGCGACGTCGTCGTGGTCCTGGGTGAACCCGACGCCCTGGAGGCGGCGGAAACGCGCTTGCTGCAGGGCATAAAATAAAAAGCCCGCCCTGGTGAGGGCGGGCCGGGTCTGGAACAAAAACCGTGTTACAGGTTCTTGCAGAGCAGATACTGGTTGGTGCCGGTCTCCGCATACGCCAGGGTGGGCGCAGCAGCGCCGGCCGGCGGGTTCGGGGCGGTCTGCAGCAAGCCGCGCACCTGGCCGGTGGTGGAGGTGGCGTCATCCATCTGCGTATCGACGGCGATCGCGATCTTGTCCGTAAGGTTGCTCGAACAGATGATGGTGGAAGTGAATCCCATACCGGTGGTTTGCACGCCCATGATGCCGTTCGCGGCGTTGGCCGGTTGCTGGGTCGAACTCGCACCTGCGGTCGTGCCGGAAACGAATCCAGCCAGGCGCAGATGCAGCCAGAAAAGATTGGGCTCGTTCACGCCTGCCGCCGGCGCCACCGCCGCGGCGTTGTACAGCGCCGTAGTCGGGCTGGCGCACGCGCCGGTACACAGGACGCCGTTGCCATCGCCGCCGAATGCCGCTGCACCCCAGCGCGCAACCGTATTGGCGCTCAGTTCGTCGCCTGGCATGGCGCGATAGCGGTCCTGATAGGAGTTCACCGCCGCGGTGATGCCGTTGAAGTCGTTGATAACGTTCTTGATTTTCGCCTGGGTGATCATTTCTTGACCCTTCAGGATGCCGCCCAGGAGCAGGCCGATAATCACCAGTACGATGGCGATTTCAACCAGGGTAAAACCGGACTGTTTAGTTTTCATGGCACTTCCCCCATTGGAGAAAATTAGTCGTAGGTCCATATCAGCAATATCCATGCCCGGTTTTAAGTGCGGTATTTCACGTTTTTCGACCAAACGAATCAGAGATTAGTCGGAATTCAGACAGATATGTCGATATTGTGACGTTTTACCTTAGCGTTTCTTCTTTTCAGCGCTCTGCATTAGCCGAGCCTCGATTTCCTTCAGCCGGCCATTCAGAAAGTGTAGTTCGCCGCGGTCGGTGATCCTGCCGCTGGCGAGCAGGCCGCCTATCATTACCCGTGCCGTTTCCAGTTCGTTCAGATCTTCGCGGATGAACACTTCCATGGTCGTTGCCCAGGCAGGCACGTCTTTGGCTGTGGTGTATTTTTGCAGCGCCGCCGCGTACCTGAGCGCGAGCGGCATGTCTTTCAGCCGGTGTTTGGCGAGAAAGGTGGCATGCGCGAGCCAGGGCCAGCGCCGGTTGGGATCGAGCAGGTATTGCCGGTAGACGAATTCCAGCATGCTGCGTTGCTTCGGTTCGTCCGGAACTTCTGCGTACAGGCGGCTCGCCGCGAGCAGCGGGTACTGCCCACCCGGATCGAGTTCGAGGATGCGTGCCAGCCACGCTTCGACGCGGGCGTAATCCAGGTCTTTGAACGGTATCCTGCTGCCCGAGCGGTAATCGAAAGCCTGCAATTGCAGCATCAGGATTTTCGCCAGCGCGATCGGTTCGCCCATACTGGCCAGGCGCAGGAGCGCAATGCCGGGTGGTGGCATCAGGTCTGGTGCCCTGGCCTCGGGCGCCGGTTGTTTGGCGTGAAGGCCTAATTGCAGTGCGAGACCCGCGGCGAGCAGGGCCAGTACCGGCGTCGATACGTAGTTGAGCGGGCGTTCGTCGCGCATCAGAAATTCTTGCGCTGCAAATCGAACATCGCGGCGCCGCACAACAGCAGCGCGTACGCGGCGGTTTGCGCCAGCACCTGCAGTACTTCCGTCGTAGTCGGCCCGGCATAAATCAGCCAGCCGGTCTGGGTCATGCGATCGATGCCGGGGAGCAGGAAGGCGATCGCGTCAATTACGAAATTAACGACGCTCTGGCCGATGCTGGTACCTTCCGACAGGGGATTGGCGGCCATGATTTGCAGCGCGCTGATCGAACGCGCGAGCAGGTAAAAGCCGGCGACCGCGGCCAGGGCCGACATCACCTGCGTCAACGTAAGCACGCAAAACAGCGCAAACGCGGTTACCAGCAGCAGTTCGCAGGCGAGCGACAGGCCCCACAGCGCAACCTGCACCACTGGCGCGAACAATGTGAGCGGCAGACTGAATATCAGGGCGAGTGCAAGGGCGACAGCGGTGTAGCCTGCGAGCTTGCCCAGGAAATAACTGCGGCGCTTAAGCGGCCGCGAAAGAATCAGCTCAGTCACCTTGTCGTTGAATTCGCGCACCATGCTGGTGACGACGAAGCCGGCGAGCATGAATACGGCGCCCACCCGCAGCAAGGCGGCGAGCAGTGCCGCCTGGATCTGAGTAGATTCGGTGATCGCGACCTGTTGCAGGAACTGTGTGAATGCCAGCCCCGCAGCCACCAGGATCAGCGCCAGCCATAGAAGGCGGTTACGCAGTGCCTCGAGCAGGGTATAACGGGCGATGGGCAGAATATGGCGCACCATGACTCTTTCGAAAAACGATGCAGGCGCGGCAGATGCCAGGCACCGGGCGGGTATCGACCGCGCCTGTCTCAGGTTAAACTGCCCGCATGTCTAGTGCAAGCACCACGTCCGCCGCCACCCCGACACGCGCTAACCCGATGCTGATCACCCGCTACTGGCGATTGTTATTCGTCGCCATGCTGGCGCTGCTGCATCTCACCGCAATGCGCGGCGTGGAAGACATATGGGCGCGCGCGCTGATGCTCGCCCACTTCGGCCTGTTCATCCTGTGGCAGCCGTTCATGCGCGGCGAGCAAAAACTTACGCCGCAGCAGTTGTCGGTAATTGTTCTGGTCTGTGTACTCGTCCTGTTCTTCTGGAACTGGTGGCTGATGCTGCTGTGGCTATGCGTACTTGCCGGCGTAGTCGGCGGCAAGGTGTTTCTTTACCAGGCGCGCTGGCAGCGCTACTTCCACCTGACAGTGCTGTCGTACCTGGTGTCTTTATTGCTGATCTGGGTATTTCCGCAGTTGTTGCCCGGGTTCTCACAAACCAATGAATTGCGCCTGTTCACACAGTACGGGCTGCCATTGCTGTTCCTGCCCATGCTGTTCCTGCCGGCGGCGGCTGATAGCGGAGAGGCGCCGCAGGTGGTGGATTTTTTCTACAGCGCGTTTCTGTTCATGATTATCGCCCTGCTGGTGTTGGGCAGTTTCGCGTTCATGACGCTGGGCAAGGTGAACTATCCGTTCGCGCTCTCCTACAGTCTGCTTTCGATTGCCGGGATATTGCTGCTGCTCGGGCTTACCTGGAACCCGCGCGCCGGATTTGCCGGCCTGGGCATGTTGTTCTCCAGGTACCTGCTGTCAGTCGGCCTGCCGTTCGAGCAATGGCTTTTCTTTCTGGCCGGATTGTCAAAAGCCGAAGCGCAGCCCGAGCGTTTTCTGCGCCAGGCCTGCGCCGGACTGGGCGAACTCCCCTGGGTCAGCGGCGGCGCGTGGCGCAGCTCGGTCTACAGCGGAGAATTCGGCCAGCAAAGCAAGAACCTGGTCGAATACACGGACCCGGAACTGCACCTGCGTGTCTACAGCAAATACAATCTGAGCCCGGCGCTGACCTGGCATTTTCACCTGCTCGGACAGATGCTGGGCGAATTCTACCGCGCCAAGCTGCGCGAGCAGAAGCTGCAGCAGCAATCGTATATGCAGGCGGTGTACGAAACCGGTGCGCGCATGACCCACGATATGAAGAATCTGCTGCAGTCGCTCAACGTGCTGTGCGCCGCGACTGAGAGGGAAGCGGCCGGATCGGAAGAACTGCAAGCGTTGATGCGGCGCCAGCTGCCGGTGATTACGCAGCGCCTGCAACAAACTCTGGACAAGCTGCGTCAACCCGAAAACGGCAGCAGCAGCGCGGTGCAGGCGCTCGACTGGTGGAGGGGGCTGCGGCGCAGCTATGCCGGCCAGAACATAGAGTTGCGCGAAGACTGGATCGACGATCAGGCGACGCTGCCGCTGGAGTTGTTCGACAGCGCCGCCGATAATCTGCTGCAGAACGCGCTGGCCAAGCGCAGGCTGCAGGGCGATTTCGCCATCAGCGTCAGTTTCGCCTGCGGCGACGCAGCCCGGCTGGAAGTATGCGATGCCGGACACGCCATCGCGGACGAGACCGCGCGCGAACTGCTGCGCGGGCCGGTTCCCTCCAATAGCGGCCTCGGCATCGGCCTGTATCAGGTCGCGCGTCAGGCCGAGGCCCGCGGCTATTCACTTGTGCTCGCGCACAATGCAGAGGGTAAGGTGTCGTTCGTGCTTTCGGGTCCGCTCAAGCCGGCGGCGTAGCTGCCTGTCGCCGCGTGCGCCTAGCGCGTGCACCTGCGACGCGCTGTAGGATCGCGCCTACACTGATTCACGCAGAACATTCGCCATGCGCGTCTGCCAACCTGGGCCGGTAGCCTTCCATCGTGCCAGCGTATCGGGCGACAGCCTAAGACTAATTGCAACTTTTGATTCCGGAGACTTGGGGCGCCCACGTGGTTTCAGCATGGCGGCCGCAGTGCGGGCGCCAAATATTTTGGGTAAAAACGCTTTCGCCGGGCGGGCCTTGGCTATCATCTCCATGGTCCATTCCGGATTTTCGCGGATGGCTTTATTAGATTTTGGTTGCTTTTTCATGTCTCTTTACCTCTCGCTTATTGGCTTTACGCAGACTGATGACCCGAGGTTTTCCGTCGCGGGGCGTGAACACCACGCTATGCAGGCGATCCGCAATGAAACCGAGCACGCAGTAGCGCCGTTCCCCGTAGTCTTTGCGCGTGTCTTCCCAGATTAGCGCCGTCGCCCAGTCAAGGTGCTCGGCAAGGTCCATCGAAAGGCCGCGCTCTGCAAGATTGCGGTCTTCTTTATCGGGATCTATGACCACTCACTTAGTGTATATGCGTATATACAATAAAGCAAACCAAACCTGATTCGGCGGACTACCGCGAGCTGCTGGCAATGACGCAGCGCCTGCAGTGCAGGCGCTCGACCGGCGGAGAGGACTGCGGCGCAGCTACGCCGGGCAGAACATTAACTTGCGCGAAGACTGGATCGACGATCAGGCCACGCTACCGCAGGAGTTGTTCGACAGCGCCGCAAACAACCTGCTGCGCGGCGCCGCGTGCGTCAGGGCAACCGCCCTGCGGCCACCATCCGGGTTACCAGCACGCTGACCGGAATATAGGCGACCAGATCGTCGAATTCGCAGAAAACGCCGGCGGCGGTGTCACTGCAGCTGCCGGAAGGCTGCGGCGACTGTTCGCGCGAGTAGAAAGTCGACGTTGCCGCTGTCGGCGTGTTGCCGTACTCGTCGGTGGTGGTCGCGGGCAACACCCCGTACAGTTGTCCGCTGGAGGTATAGGCGCCGTAGCCGTTCCTCCCATGCGAGATGATCACCGCAGGTATTCCTGAGGTTGGGGTGGGGGTCTTGTTAGAGGGAGTCTTGGTTACGACCGAGAGTGAACCGGTCGAACATAAGGCAAAGGACGTCGGTGCCACGGGGACAGGAACTGGAGCGGCACCGCATGCCGCCGTCCAGGTGAGTTTTGCGTTCAGATCGGCAAAGCTCGCGTCTACAAAATAGGTGAATCGCCTGCCCCAGACATCGGTTTCCGGCAGGCCGAGGGTGATCCAGGGAAGGACCGCGTATTTCGCAAGTGTAGGACAGGCATTGGACACCATGGCGGGCTCTACGCCGGCGCCGGCCGCGCCGGTTGCAAGCGTGCCGTCCGCCGAGCAGGGCAGACGCCCGTTGGCCTGTGCAAACCCGATGAGCGCCTCCTTGATCTGCTCCAGCCGGGCGAGCGTATCGCGATTATTACGTCCGTCGATCTGCGTCGACACCGTTGACAGCATGCCGCCCAACAGCAGGCCGACGACCAGGAGCACGATCGCCATCTCGGCCAGGGTGAATCCGACGCTGCGGGCTCGCACGATCCTTTCCTCAGGGCGCGACGACAATGACTCTGTCGTTGATGGCTGTGCCGGCGCTCGATACGCTGCTCAGGCCGTGTTCGAATACGCGATCGCCGGTGGAGGCGTTCTGGTTTTCGAGATAGTCGCTGAGGGTCGCGTTTGGCCGCGTCGCGTTCGCGAGGGAGCGCCCGGCAAAAATCAGGATCGCCCGCTTGTCATCCGTGGGCGCGGTGCGCAGGTTGTTGACCGTTAGGCAGGTACCGCCGGCAGTACAGGAGCCAGCCCCACCCGGCGCATAGCCGGGAGAGACGGCATAGTAGGTCTGTTTGTACCACCCGTTGTTGTTGAACCAGCCGGCGAAACTGTCGGTCGTGCTGATCAACGGACTGGTGATCAGATTGCCGCTGTTGATGGTGACGGTAACGTTCGTCCATGATCCTCCGACGCTGGACATTGTTGCGTCGAGGTTGACGATTCCGTTTCCAGCACTGTTAAGCGATCCAGTCAGCGTGCGTGAACTTAGACTGCAGCCCGAACAACTCACGTCGCTCAGCCGGGTCAGCTGTACGAAGCTGCGACCGACATTGCTCACGCTGCCGGATATGCCTATTCTGGGTGCGCCGGAGATGTACCAGATGTTGCATCTCAAATCGGTGTTCGAGTTTGCCGGAGCGCAACTACTGCCGCCCCAGACCGTACCGGTGCCGCCGGTCTGGGTGACACTGCCTGAGCTCCAGGTGTAACTGAGGTTGCTTACCATCGGCAGCAGGCCTTCGAGGGTGCCCGCGGTGCCGGTGAAGGTCGAACTGCCGGGGCTGGCAAACGGCGCGGCAAACGGAAATCCGGCCCAGGCGTCGAAATACCGGCTCTTGTTCCGGTTGCTGGAGGTATCGCTCCATTGATTGGCGCTGTCCGTCAACGAGGTGTCGCTGTCGTAGATGTATTGGCGCACGATGTCCCGCTCTATCCGTGCCGCGATCGCCGGCTCTATCGCCGCGAACAGGTCTTGCCGGGTAATCGCCAGCAGCTGGTCGTTGAACAGGTTGGCGACCGTGGGGTCGGTCAGGGTCTCGACTGCGGCGACGTAATCGGTGGTAGTGCTATCGCCGTTGCGCCCCTCGAGATAATTCGAGGCGATGTTGCAGGGATCGGTGGTGGCGCTGCAACTCGCGCCACTCCACGAGCGGTCCTGCGTTCCGAGGCGCGTACCCGGCGCAAGCAGCACCGCGACCGTGCCGCTTTGCACGATCGTCTCGTTGCCTTGGGCATCGCGGTTGTAGAGCGTCAGTTGGCCGGCGGTGTCGCTATTGATGGTGGACGTCGTGCGGAAGTTACCTGAAAGCCCGTACCACAGCAGTTCCCCGCTTGCGTCGTAGATCGGATCTATGCCCAGCGTTTTATATGGCAGGCGCCCGAGCCGGTTGGCGCTGGTGCAACTGGATTCCGCGATGCCATCATTGTTGCGATCCGGGCAGGGCAGGGAGCCGGGTCGGAGAGTCGCCGTCAGCATGGCTTGCGCTGCCGACCAGGTGATGAGGGCGGCTTTGGCGTCCCGCAAGGCCGTCCGGTTCTTTTCCGCCCGCGCAAGCGTGAGCGATACGCTGCTTTGATTCAATGCGCTCACCAGCATGTAGACGCCGGTCAGCGCGAACAGCGCCAGCAACACCAGCAGCGCCAGTCCGCGCTGGCGTTGCGGCGAATTTATCCTGGCACCGCCGCCCATGGGATCAGCGCCGCGGCGACGGCGGTTTTGCCGCAGGGTTACGCCTCGTTGCGGATTCGGTATTGTCCGAGGCTTTCCCTACAGTAAGTTCGCCGCCATTCAATATGCCGCGGATTTCGCCGCTCGTGCGCTCGTAGATCTGGCCGACTTTGAGGCTGACGCCGGGCTCGCCCGCGTTCGGCACTACCGTCACCTGCGCAGGGTCGCGGCCGGCAGCACCGTCGTACTGGGGCGCGCCATTGATCCAGGTCGTAGTCTTGCCGCTGGAGCGCTGGAGATGGCCCTCGACCGTGAGCGGTCCTTCCCTGATCTGCGGCGCCTCTTCCTCGGCACGGTTGGTCGCGCGTCTGCGGTCCAGGTCCTGACGCTGTTGCGGCGTGAGAAACAGGCGTCCGAGTTCTTCGGCTGCAATTGCACTAGGCGTGGCGAGGCACGCCAGCAATAGCGCGAGCGTGCAGCAAAAGCAGATTCCTCGGCCTGTGGCCTCGGAGTGACAATTAACGAACTTTGGTCGCCTTGAAATTTCCATGATTCATTATAGACGTGGGGTAGCTGACAGGCGTCTAGGCCGGTTTGTCGTGGCGTATGGTGATCAGATCGAACAGGCAATCGGCCTGCAGGCGCGGCGCGAGCGTGGTTCCGCCGCCGCGGCTCTCGCGCTGCACGTCGCAGCTCCTGACCGACAGGTAGGATTTTGCGCGCCGCGAAAGTTCGTCGATGAAGTTGAGCAGGTCTTCTTCGTGCAGCAGTTGGATGTTCATCTTGACCCGGCTGGACATGAACTTTATGCGGCCGCCGGGAGTGAAGCCGGGATAGTCGAGCTCCTTCTGTGGTTCGATGCTGTAGCTGATATTGAACAGCCGCCTCTCGTTTTTGATCGCAGTGACGGTGTCGACCCAGTCGAGGCGTTTTTCTTCGCCGACGATGCCGCGCGCCGCCAGCGCCTGGTATTGCTGCAGGCTGGCCTTTATTTCACGCTCTTCCTCATTGGCGCTGGAAAGCCGCCCCTGGACCTCGACGCGCTGCGCCGCGGTTGCCACGGCTTGTCTCTTCGTGTCCTGCAAATAATTGTCCGAGGAAAAATAGCAGGCCACGCTGGCGAGGATCAGCGCGATGCAGATCGCGAGCGGCAGGCCAAGTTGCTTAAAATCGCGGCGAGCGAACTTCATTGACCGAGTTTCCTGCCGACCGTGACGCTGAAGCTGGCGTCTTCCGCGATCGCGCGTTCCGATCCGATGTCGCCGGTAAGCGTATCGTCCGCGGTAATGGCGAAGGGCATGCGTACACCCGAGATCTCCAGCTGCGGATTTTTCTTCAGTGTCGCGATGAACTGGCTGGCCATGTCGGTGATCGCCCGAAGATCGACGCGACGTGCACCCACCACCCGCGCTGAAATCACGGCAAGCGCAAAACCCGGGTCATCCGCGGCGGCCGGAGCGGCGGCGGGCGCAGCCGCGGGCGGTGTTGTTCCCTTGGGTCCTTTGTCCGTCTGCGGCTTGCCGACGCGCCAGTGGATACGCTCGATCTCTACTTGCGGGAAGCCGGCCAGCGCCTTGCCGATTTCAACGAACAGGTATGCGGGCGAGGCAGTCTGCGCCTGCAGCTGTTGGTATTGCTTGATCGTGGTCTTCAGGTTCTCGGTCGATGTCGGCGTCGGCGGAAAGGTCGAGGTCACGCGTGCATATTCGGCGCTTAATGCGTCGAACCGGCTCTGATCGGACTGGATCTGCTGGCGCAGGTTGTATACGCCGAACAG
>QYQC01000216.1 GCA_007280315.1 Betaproteobacteria bacterium
CCTCTAGGGCTTCGATGCTCAGCTGCTGGCGCGTGCTCAGCGTGTGAACTTCAGCTTCGAGCTCTCGGACCCGACCGTCACACGACGCGATCTCGACTTCGCTTTCAGCAATTCTTTCCAAGATCGCACGTGGTTGCGTATCTCCTTCTGCGATCGCATCGACAAGGCGGTTCCGCTTGGTGATGAGATCCGCGCGCTTTGCTCGCTCTACTATGAGTTCATCGTGAACGGATCGAAGCCTTGTTCCCGCGTCGTTCGACCTCGCGACGAAGGACTCGAAGTCCGCGTGCTTGGCGTACTTGAAGAACGCATCTTCAAAGTCAGCGTACACCCAAGGTATGTGATGACATCCTGCTCCGCGTTTCGCCTTGTGACACACCAAAAACCGGTTTCCGCGATTGTTGCGATTACCCCGCTTGTCGTCACCCTTGTCCACATAGACCATGGTCGAGCCGCAGTATCCACACTTTGCCAAGCCCGTGAAGAGATTGGAGAACGTGCGACCGCGGTTGCCGCCGGATCTACGTCCGCGTTCGCTGATTAGGTCTTGAAGCAGCGCGAATTCTTCATCCGACAGCAAGCGAGGGAAGTATCCCGGCACTGGCTCGCCGTCTGGGACCCGCTTTCCGCTTTCTACACGGTGCGGCTGAAACTCGCCGATCAACGCGCGGCTCTTTACGATCTTGGTGATGTAGCTTTCGTACCATGACCGATCAGGATTTGCTATATTGATTTTGCCCTTGGCCGCATTTCGCTTCGATTTCTCCAGACCGATCGTGAGGACACCCTGCTGGTTTAAGCGTTTGGCAATTACTCCTTTCCCCATTCCCGACTTCATCATCCCGATGATCTGGCGTACCACCGCAACCTTCTCCGGCACCTCATCGTATGCGTCCCGCTCAGAGTTGAGGGTCAGCCACGCCGGACATTGCTTGGTCAACTTCTTCTGCCCGATCGCTTGTCGCTTTGCTCCCCAGGCAGCCTTTAGTCGCCGGCTCTTGGTCAGGCTTTCCTCATGCGCGCGCGACATGATCGTGATGGATATGATCAGGTCGGTGAACGCCTTGTTGGCCTTCTCCTCGCTGTACTCCATGTTGTCGGCCAAGGTAACAACCGTTATGCCGCGCCTCAGAATTCCCAGGAAGATTTCGAGCGCTTCCAAGATCTCAGCGCGCGAGATACGATCGAGAGACTCGACCAGCAGGTACGAACCGCGTGCGACAATGCCGCGGTCAATCGCGTCAAGAAAGGCTCGAAGCTGTCCTTCGCCCTTGAGGTTGGATCCCTTGTATGCGGATACGCCTAGGTCATGAAAGGTGAGCTCTTCGTCAAGCTCCAGACCGTGCTCGCGCGCGTACTTCGCCGAAAGTTCGGTCTGCCGGCGGAGAGAATCGCCCTTGCGCTGTTCAGGGGTTGAGAACCGAATATATGAGTACGCGCGAGGCGAAGCTAGTTGATCCATGCTAAGGATTATTTTATATTAAGTCGTTGATTACATATATAAAAATGAAAACATACGGGTGCGACCTGCGTGCTCACCGCCGCCGAAAGTGCGCGGTACCTGGTACTATGATACATCCGGGTTTAGGGGGACACAATATCCTCGTGGCAGGACCGCCCGGAACAGGAAAGTCGATGCTCGCGGCGCGCGTCGCCGGAATACTCCCGCCAATGGGCGACGTCGAGGCACTGGAGTCGGCTGCACTGCAGTCACTGGGCTCGGGCGGGTTTCGGCTGGAGCAGTTCCGCCGCCGGCCGTTTCGCGCCCCGCACCACTCCGTCTCCAGCGTGGCGCTGGTAGGCGGCGGCAGCGACCCGCGCCCCGGGGAAATTTCACTTGCCCATCACGGCGTGCTGTTTCTGGACGAACTGCCCGAGTTCGAGCGCAGAGTACTCTAGATGCTGCGCGGGCCGCTTGAATCCGGGCGCGTGGCGATTTCGCGCGCGGCGCGCCAGGCTGAATTTCCGGCGCGGTTCCAGTTGATTGCGGCGATGAACCCCTGCCCCTGCGGCTATCTTGGCCATTTCAGCGGGAAATGTCGCTGTACGCCGGATCAGGTGGCGCGCTATCGCGGAAAGATTTCCGGACCGCTCATGGACCGGATCGACATCCACCTCGAGGTACCTGCGGTGCCACAGGAAGACCTGCTCAGTCAGGCTGCGGGCGAAGCGACGGATGCCGTGCGCGGGCGCGTTGCGGCTGCACACCGGGTGCAAATCGAACGCCAAGGTAAGAGCAACAGCAGTCTCGCCACGCGCGAAATCGAGCGCTGGTGCCGACCTGAGACAGCGGCCGAGGGCTTGCTCAGGCGCGCGATCGTCCGGCTCAACCTGTCGGCGCGCGCTTATCATCGGGTGCTGAAACTGGCGCGTACCATCGCCGATCTTGCCAGGAGTGAAGCCATTGCCCTCACCCACGTGGCCGAGGCGATTCAGTATCGCAAGCTCGACCGGGCGCACTAGACATGTCGACCTACGCTATCGGCGACCTTCAGGGATGTTCCGGGGCGCTGCTGCAGTTGCTCGACGTTATCGGCTTTAACCGGAGGCGCGACCGTATATGGTTTGTCGGCGATCTGGTGAATCGCGGCCCGGACTCGCTCGCGACCCTGCGCCTGGTTAAGGATCTGGGTGACAACGCGGTGACGGTGCTGGGTAACCACGATTTTCACCTGCTCGCCGTGGCCGCCGGGCAGGCGAAAAAACACCGCAGCGACACGCTGGACGATGTACTCGCGGCGCCGGACCGGGATGAGCTTTTGCATTGGCTGCGGCAGCGACCGATGTTCCATGTCGAAGGCACATGGGCCATGGTGCACGCGGGCCTGCTGCCGCAGTGGAGCATCGCCCAAGCGCAGGCGCTGGGACATGAAGTCGAGAACGCGCTGCGCGGCGATGACTGGCGGGTGTTTCTGGCACGACTCTATGGCGACAAGCCCGATTCGTGGAGCGAGGAACTACGCGGGCCGGACCGCCTGCGCGTCATCGTCAACGCAATGGCACGAATGCGCTTCTGCTCGGCAGCGGGAACGATAGAACTCCACACCAAAGGCGAGACAGCCGATGCACCACCCGGATTCTTCCCCTGGTTCAATGCGCCGGGACGCGCCAGCCGCGGCCATACGCTGATCTTCGGTCACTGGTCCACGCTCGGGCTGAGGCTGAGGCCGGATCTGCTTGCCCTGGATACCGGCTGCGTTTGGGGCGGAAGCTTGAGCGCGGTGCGCCTCGAGGACCGCAGACTGTTTCAGGTGCCGTGCAAACAATACCAGCGGCCGGGACGGTAGTTCAGCTGCACGACCACCGGTGTGCACCGGCTGACAGCGTGTTTCCAATGAGTATTTGATTTGATGAACGGAGAAACTGATGAGCGACTGCGTGTTCTGCAAAATCGTAATCGGACAGATTCCCTCGACCAAGGTCCATGAAGACGATACGACCCTCGCCTTCATGGACATCGGCGAAGTCAACCCGGGTCACGTGCTGGTGACGGTGAAGCCGCATGTGGAAAATATTTACGGCTTGGACGACGCGCTCGCCGCCGCCGTATTCCAAACTGCGGCGCGCGTGGCGCGGGCGGTGAAAAAAGCCTACGCGCCCGAGGGAGTAACGCTATATCAGGCCAATGGCCCGGCCGCGGGTCAGACCGTGTATCACTTCCATCTGCACCTCGTGCCTAGATACTCGCAGGACGGCATGCGCCTCACCTGGCCAACGAAGAATCCACCACGCGAACAACTCGAAGCGAATGCGGCCAAACTGCGTGCGGCGCTGGAATGAGCGCAGCCGCCTATCCGCCATCGGCGCGCTTGAGGTGCATCGGCAAGCAACGTCTTTCCTGCCGCGATTCTCAAACGTCCGCCAACTGCTAGTGCGTAACCCGGGTTACCCCGCTACCCGAGAGCAAGCGCACGCGCTCGCCGGGTCTGAAGTTTTCGTCGGCATCCTGAGTAACCGCGCGTAGTTCGCCGTTGTCGAGCTTTACTGTAATCTCCAGCCCCTGCTTCTTGGTCGTGCCCTGCTCGATGGCATTGCCCGCCAGGCCGCCGGCGACCGCACCAAGGATGCTCCCGATGGTGCTGCCCTTGCCGCCGCCGACATTGCTGCCGGCCACACCGCCGACCACGCCGCCGGCGACCGCGCCGACGCCACTCTTGGAACCCTCTATGGTGACCTGACGCACACTCTCCACCACACCCATGCGCACCGTCTGTTCCTGCCGTGCCTGACCGCCGGAATAGACGCTGCCTGAACTGGTGCTGGCACAGCCAGCGATCAAGGTGGAAGCGGCGATTGCGCCAGCGATTGCCATTGTGGTGAATATTTTCATGGTAATTCCTCTTGTCGTGATTGCACTTCGAGATGTTGCATCTGGAGGCGCCCGGCTGGCGCCCTCACATCGACGGGATCGACGCGATCGAATGCCTCAACGCGCGAAATCTTCGGACGTTGACCACCGGTGCCTGCGTCCCGGGCTTTAGTCTGACATCAAATCAATGGTCCGGCGGTGCCTCAGGAATAAAAAAGATAAAGGCGGTAGCCGGTGGCCTTGACCTGCGAGCCCTCGATGAACAACTTGATCGCGATTTCGGAGTTGGCGGCAAATCCGGCTTGGATGTTGGCGGCTTTGCCGACGTAATCCCGCGGCACGAGCACACGCCGCACCACGGGCAGGTCCTGCGCGTCGGTCAGGGTCAGTTCGAGCAGCGGAAGCTGCTGACCAAATACGGCTCGGTTTTTGATCGTCGCCGACAACACCATAATGTTGGAATTGGTCGTGTCCGCCTGCAGATCGGACGCTTCTATGCTCATCAGTTCGATGCGCCGCGGCAGCGGCAGATCACAATCCAGGCTGGCGCACAGCGCGATCGCGTAGGGCTTGGCTTCTGGAAACAACACGATCAGTGCGCTGCGGTAGTAGTAGCCCGCCTGCGCCAACAATGCCAATAACATCAGCGTCGAACCGAACACCCAAGGCCAGCGCCGCGCGCGCTTCGCCGAGCTGGTCGATGCGGTCGGTCCGAACTCGAACGCGTTTGCGACGGATGCCGCCTCGGGTTCGACATGTTTGGGATGCGTTAGTACGGACGCGTGTAAATCCGGCTCTGATTTTTCGCGATCGGCGGGCGTTGATTCCGGCGCGGGCTGTGCCGCATCGGCAACGAAACGCTCATCCGCCTTCGCTGGTGACGGAAACGGCTCGGGCGCCGGCGTAGTGGACTCGATCAGATATTCGAGTGCGTCAAATATACGATTGCACTTGCCGCAGCGTACCTGTCCCGCGCGCGCGGCGAGCTGCTCCGCGTGCACGCGAAAATGGGTGTGGCAGGACGGGCACTGCGTAATCATGTCCGCGGACCCTCAAGCAGCACCCAGCCACCCTCGCAATCGCCCACGCGCAGCGCAAACCAGGGCGCGTAGGCTGCTATCACTTCGTCTGCCTGCGTCTGGAGTATGCCCGACAGCGCAATGCGCCGTTCCCTGCGCAGGCACCCGGCGAGCAGGGGCGCAAGCAGGATCAGCGGATTGGCCAGGATATTTGCAACCACGAGATCTGCCCGGAATTCAGGAGTCGTCTCCGTGTTGATAAATTGGGCGTCGACGCGGTTGCGCCGGGCGTTCGCCTGCGCCGCCGGAAGCGCCACAGGGTCCACATCCACACCAAGCGCAGAACTCGCCCCGAGCCGCAACGCGGCAATGGCTAATATACCCGAACCGCTGCCGTAGTCGAGAACACGTTCGCCACCGCGTACGGTTCGCTCCAGCCATTGCAGACACAGGCGCGTAGTCGGATGGCTGCCGGTGCCGAAGGCGAGGCCCGGATCGAGCACCAGATTGATCGCGCCCGGGTCTGGTGTTTCTGCCCAGGACGGCACTACCCACAGTTTGGCCGAGATGCGAATCGGTTCGAACTGCAGCTGGCTGCGTCGCACCCAGTCCTCGTCCGCCACCGGCTCGATGCAATATTCCAGCGATCGTGCCAGACCAAGTCGCGCGCTGGCGGCGGCGACGAGCTGCGCCGGGTCGACAGCTTTCTCGCACAGCGCATTGATCAGGCTTTGCGGCCAGGCAGGTGCGACCGGCATCCCCGGCTCGCCGTAAAGCGGCGCCTCGGCGGCGGTGCCTGCGTCGGCATCTTCGACGCTGACCGAGAGCGCACCCGCGCCAAGCAGCGCATCGCTCAATTCGTCCGCAAGGCGCGCATCCGTACGCAATATGAGCGACACCCAGGCCAGAGGATCACCCTTTCTCGAGCTTCTGTTGCGCCAGCTTTTGCTCGAGATAGTGAATGCTGGTTCCGCCCTTGACGAAACGCTCGTCCAGCAGCAGATCCTGGTGCAGCGGAATATTGGTCTGAATCCCCTGCACCGCCATCTCGGACAGCGCGATACGCATGCGCCGCAACGCCTGCTCGCGCGTCTCGCCGTAGGCTATGACTTTGCCGATCAGGGAATCGTAGTTGGGCGGCACGAAATAGCCCTGGTAGATGTGCGAATCGACGCGGATACCCGGCCCGCCCGGTGGATGATAGGAAGTGATGCGGCCCGGTGAAGGCGTAAATTTGAACGCGTCCTCGGCATTGATGCGGCACTCGATGGCATGTCCGCGCAGCACGACGTCTCGTTGCCGCAGACGCAGCTTTTCCCCGGCGGCGACGCGGATTTGTTCCTGCACCAGATCCACGCCGGTGATCATTTCCGTTACCGGGTGCTCGACCTGGATGCGCGTGTTCATTTCGATGAAGAAAAACTCGCCGCCTTCGTAAAGGAACTCGAACGTGCCGACACCACGATAGCCGATTTTGCGGCAGGCTTCGGCGCAGCGCTCACCGATGCGTACGCGCTGACGCTCCGTCATTCCCGGTGCCGGCGCCTCTTCAATGATTTTTTGGTGCCGCCGCTGCATCGAACAATCGCGCTCGCCCAGATAGATGGCGTTTCGATGTTCGTCGGCCAGCACTTGAATCTCGATGTGGCGCGGGTTTTCCAGGAACTTTTCCAGGTATACCTCGGGATTGCCGAACGCCGCCTGTGCTTCCTGGTGCGTCAGATTCACTGCCGCGAGCAGCGCTGCCTCTGTGTGCACCACGCGCATCCCACGCCCGCCGCCGCCGCCCGAGGCTTTGATAATCACCGGATAACCGACCTTGCGCGCGATCTTGACGATTTCCTCGTTCTGTTCGGGCAATGCCCCTTCGGCGCCGGGCACGCAGGGGACGCCCGCTTTGTTCATTGCCGCCTTGGCGCTTATCTTGTCGCCCATGAGTCGAATGGTCTCGGGGCGCGGACCGATGAAAACGAATCCACTTTTCTCGACCCGTTCGGCGAAATCAGCGTTTTCGGAAAGAAAACCGTAGCCGGGATGGATAGCCTCGGAATCGGTCACTTCCGCCGCGCTGATAATCGCCGGGATGTTTAGGTAGCTGGCGGCGGAGGGCGCAGGACCGATGCATACCGATTCGTCGGCGAGCTTGACGTACTTCGCCTCGCTGTCGGCCTCGGAATGCACCATTACGGTCTTAATGCCCAGCTCGCGGCAGGCGCGCTGTATGCGCAGCGCGATCTCGCCCCGGTTGGCGATAAGGACTTTCTTAAACATGGCTGCGCGCGAAATTCTCGGGCGCAGCCGCACCCGGAGCGCGAATTCGCCTGATTTCCTTCATTCCGGACTTCCCGTGTTTCAATCTATGACCAGCAACGGTTCGCCATACTCGACCGGCTGGCCGTTCTCGACCAGTATCGCCTTGACGACGCCATCCTTGTCGCATTCGATTTCGTTCAGCAGCTTCATCGCCTCGATAATGCATATGGTATCGCCCGATTTGACCGTGTCGCCCACCTCGACGAAAGGCTTTGCCCCCGGCGAGGGAGAGCGATAGAACGTTCCGACCATCGGCGACTTGACTAAGTGTCCGGGCATTTCCGCGGGCGCCACCGCTGCGGCCGGTGCGCTTGCTAACGAAGCCGGGGGCATCGGGGCTGGGGCAGGCGCAGGATGGCCGACCCCAGTGCCGCCACTCTTGACGATTTTGACCTTCTCCTCGCCTTCGGTGACTTCCAGCTCGGAAATACCCGATTCCTGCACCAGATCGATCAATTTCTTTAGTTTACGCAAATCCATGGCGGTTTCTCCTTGCGGCGCGGCGAGTATCCCGCGCGCGGGAATGCGACTGTTAGGGCCGGTGCAAAACGAACTGCAGTGCCAGTTCGTAGCCGTAGCTGCCCAGGCCGCAAATCGTGCCGGCCGCTAGATCGGAAAAATAGGAATGACTGCGAAATGGCTCGCGCGCGTGAATATTCGATAAATGGACTTCGACGAACGGTATCGCCACCCCCGCCAGGGCATCGCGCAAGGCGACGCTGGTGTGGGTAAAGCCGGCGGGATTGATGATAACGAATGAGATCTGCTGCTTCTTGGCCAACTGCACACGGTCGATGAGCGCGCCTTCCTGGTTGCTCTGGAAGCAGGTCACTACTACCCCTGCCGCCTTGCCCTGGGCTACCAGGCGGCGATCGATGTCTGCCAGTGTTTCCCGACCATAAATTTCGGGTTCGCGGGAACCCAGCAAGTTCAGGTTGGGTCCGTGCAGCACCAGTACTTTCTTTGCGCCGTCCTGCTTAATGCGGCTTACCGGCGCAAGCGAAACCACGTTAGGTGATTTTTTGAGCATATCTGCAAGTTTGCCGGAAATAGGTAGCAGATGTCCAGCTTTTCAAAGAAGTTGTCCGAGTGCTTCGAATCGAATTCGAGCCTATCAGAGCAACGGGGCGAGCACCAGTTTGAATCCGGCTTCGGTCAGGGCCCCAGTGTGCGAGTAAGCCATTTGCCCACCCCGGTCCAGAACGACGGTAAAAGGCAGAACACCCGCCCGGTTACCTAAAGGCTTGCTTAGGTCCAGAATCTCGGCGCCCGCTATCAGCAGCGGATATTCAATGCCCATTTCCGCCGCGAAATCTCTTACTTTAGATACATCATCAAGTGCGATACCCACAATTTCGACGCCGTTAGCCACATATTTATCATGTATTTTCATTAACGCCGGAATTTCCTCACGGCAAGGCAGGCACCAGGTGGCCCAAAAATTAACCACGATAATCTTTCCGCGCCAGTACGACAGCGTCTGCGGTTTGCCGTTGAGATCAACCAGAGGCGCCAGCATCAGTTTCTGTACCGTCGCATCAGTCGCTGGCGAGTTCATGCCCGCTCGGTTGAAATAGTAGCCTGCAATCCCGGCGACCACCGCTACCAGAACAAAGATCCCGGCCTGGAGCCGCCTATTCACCGCCGGCAACCAGAGTCCGAACCGCGTCCAGGCTCGCCCGCTCCAGCGGGCGGCCCAGAGGCGAGGTCTTGACGCCGCGGCGCTCGTCGCCGGAACAGTACACCGCTACCCGAACGGGTGTGCCTTTCCAGTCCAACGAAAGAACGCTGACTGACCGTTCCTGATTTCCGCTGTAATGACGCGATTCCGAGCTTTGATAGGAAATGTTGCGGTTCAGGAGGAAAATCTCCAGTTCCTTGCCGCTATCAGCGAATACCTGCAAATCGATGTCGGCGTAGCGGCCGGCCGTGCCCTTTAGCACCGGTCCGGTCAGATAGGGGTTGAACTCCGCAAGCTGTTCCATCGCCGCCAGCGCCTGGTTACGCAGGTAACGCAGCTGTTCGCGCTGTTCTTCGCCGTGATACAAGGACTGGTATAGGCGCAGCTCGGCCTCGATTTCGTCGTTATCGGGCAGGGACTTCGTGTCGCCGGCGCCAAGCTGGCGCGCCGCCTTGCGCTTGGCAGCTGCGAAATCCTCGACCCCGTCTTCGGCCATGATGCGCGCGGCGATCGCGGCGATGCGCGTGCGCATCTGTTGGTGCTTTAGCTTTTGTTCTTTGGGCATCGCAGCACTCCGCGCGTACGCATGCGCGAATAATAGCGCAGCGGGCTGACTAACGAAATACGGTAAACTCCCAGGCAGTGTTAGGGCAGCACCAAAAGCCCGCGAATTTGCCGCGGCGCGCAGGCGGGCTGTCGCGACACCGCGCTCGATCGACAATAACAATTTCGCTCATGCACATTCACATCCTAGGCATATGCGGCACTTTCATGGGCGGCCTTGCCACGATCGCGCGGCAGGCGGGGCACAAAGTAAGCGGCTGCGACGCCAATGTCTATCCGCCCATGAGCACCCAACTTCAAGCCCAGGGCATAGATCTTGTCGAGGGCTACGGCGCCGAACAGGTCGCCCTGAAACCAGACCTGTGGGTGATCGGAAATGTGGTCACCCGCGGCACCCCCCTGATGGAAGAAATCCTCGACCGCGGCGAATCTTACGTTTCAGGCCCGCAATGGCTGGCGGAGAACGTATTACGCTCGAAGTGGGTACTTGCAGTCGCGGGAACGCACGGCAAGACGACCACCTCAGCCATGCTTGCGTGGATCCTTGAGGCGGCCGGCAAACACCCCGGCTTTCTAATTGGCGGCGTACCAAAGAACTTCGGCATTTCTGCCCGTTTGACCGATTCGCGCTTTTTTGTAATAGAAGCAGACGAGTACGACACGGCGTTCTTCGATAAGCGCTCCAAGTTCCTACATTACCATCCGCGAACTGCAATATTAAATAACCTTGAGTTCGATCATGCCGATATCTTCAGCGATCTTGAAGCTATCGAGCGCCAATTTCATCACTTCGTCCGAACAATCCCTAGATCGGGCCAACTCTTGGTCAACGGCGCCGACGCGGCGCTGGCGCGGGTATTGGCCCAAGGATGCTGGACCCCGATAGAACAGTTCGGCACCGACGACTCCTGGAATGCAGAATTGATGGAAGGCGAAGCATTCCGCGTCAAGTTCGCGGGGCAGGAGCAGGGGAGAGTAAATTGGGCGTTGCAGGGGGAGCACAACCGTTTCAATGCGCTGGCTGCCATCGCTGCCGCCCGTCACACCGGCGTCGATCCGGAGTCCGCGTGCGCGGCGCTGGCGCGTTTCGACAACGTAAAACGACGCATGGAGTTGCGCGGCACCGTGGCTGGAATCACCGTATACGATGACTTCGCCCACCACCCCACGGCAATTGCGAAAACCGTCGCCGGACTGCGACGCAAGATCGGCGCGGCGCGTATTCTGGCCGTGCTCGAGCCTCGCTCCAACACGATGAAACTCGGTGTCATGAAAGATGCCATCGCTGGCAGTCTGGCCGACGCCGATCTGGTTTTCTGCTATAGCGCCAATCTGGGCTGGAATCCCGCCAGCGCCCTTGCGCCGCTGGGCGCCAGGGCAGCGTGCCATGAGGATCTCGATGCCCTGATCGCCGCCATTGCCGCCGCATCAAGTACCGGGGACCAGGTACTGATCATGTCCAATGGCGGCTTCGGCGGCATCCACCAGAAACTGCTCGATCGACTGAAAGCCGATCATGACTGACTACCACTATCGCATCGTCAATGTATTCGCTGAGGAGCGCCTCGCCGGCAATCCGCTGGCGGTTTTCGAGGACGCCCGCGGTCTGGACGACGCAACCATGCAGGCGCTGGCACTGCAGTTCAATCTGTCGGAAACGACCTTCCTGCTGCCCTCCGCTCGGGCGACCTCGAGCGTACGCATTTTCACGCCGACAAATGAAATGCCTTTCGCCGGACACCCGACATTGGGTTCGGCTTATGTCGTACGGGCACTGAACAACTGTGGCGACGCGCTCAGCCTGGAAATGGGCGCCGGAATCATCCCGGTCACCGCCGCTGGCGACGTCTTCACACTGCAGGCGAACCCAGCGAAAGCGCGCCCGGCACGCCTGACACGTGACGGCCTGGCAAGCCTGCTTGGCCTCGTGCCCGGCGACCTGGGCGAACCGGCGCTTTGGATCAGCACCGGCAATGAACAATTGCTGGTGCCGCTCACTTCGCCAGATGCCGTCGCACGCTGCCAGCCCGATCCGATGCTGGCCCAGCGCCACGCCAACGAGGGCGGCATGGTCAAAGTCTACGTCTGGGCCGAGACCGGCGATGAACAAATCGTAGCGCGCTTTTTCTTCAGCAAGCACGCCGGGTCGATCGACGAGGATCCGGGCACGGGCTCGGCCTGCGCCAACCTTGGCGGCTGGATGATTGCGGCGAAAAGTCCTCTGCCGCTGGCTCGTCTGATTTACCAGGGCGATCGCATCGGCCGCCCCTGCCGGTTGCATCTGAAGGTGGACGAAGCGGGGAAGATTTTCGTCGCCGGCCGGGTGATCGAGCTTGGTCGGGGGTCGGTGACGCTGTGAAATGTTGATCTATCTGCACGGCTTCAACAGCTCGCCCGGTTCGCACAAGGCACAGC
>QYQC01000101.1 GCA_007280315.1 Betaproteobacteria bacterium
ACATGGACTCGGTGGTGGAGGACCGCCTTTACTCCAAGATCGGGTCAGAGGATTTCGTGCAGAAAGCGATCGACGCCAGGGACGTGTTCCGCCTAGCCATCGCCCTGGAAAAGGACGCCATCCTGTTCTTCTGGGAGTTCCTGCCTTACGTCAATGAGTCCGACAAGACGGTCGTCAAGACGCTGATGGACGAGGAAAAAGGCCACATCCGCATGCTGTGGAAGCTGAAACAGGAGCTCGGTCAGTAGGCCGCCCGGCGCGAGCCCGGCGTCGAAGGAATCCAGCGTCCTTAGACGCCTAAGCCACCCGCTTGTCAAACGACAGGCGCTGCGACTGTCCGAATCCCGCATCATAGAAGAAGCCGAGCAGCCCGAAGTCCTCGCGCGTCACCATCGTTTCCACGCGCTCCACGCGCAGCGCCGCCAGGTTGACAAACAGCTGCGACAACAGCGCGTGACCCACACCGCGGTGTGCGTAATCCGGGTCCACGCCGATGGTATCGAGCACCGCTACCGGCTGCGCGCGGCCGTAATCGCCAAAGTCGGTGCGCGCCATCACGAATCCCGCGGCGATGCCGTCCACGCACGCAACCAGCGATACGCGCACGGCCGAATCGGTCATCGCTTCGTCGAATAATTCGCGGATGTAGTCCTCGCGTCTGTGCCCGGAGACCCGTTGATCGATGCGAACGATGTCTGCGAAGTCGCCTGGCTCGAGCGCGCGCACGCCGAACCTGTCCTGCGCGAGCGCGTCGAAGTCATTCGCGGCAAGCGCGCTGTAGTCGACCTCTGTCGCCGAAAAGCCGGTGACGTGCGCGGGGGCCAGGATATTGTCCCTTTCATGCGCTGTGACGCGGTTTAGCTTCGTCGGGCAATCGAGGACCAGGTTATGCGCAAATTCGAATCCCGCGCGGTCGAAAAACTGCATGATCGTGTGTTCGCGCCAGGATGCGCTGGTGCGGATTGCCGCCACCCCCATGCGCTTCGCCTCGTCCTCGAGCCTGGAGAGCAGCGCTCGGCCGACGCCCTGGCCCTGTTCGCCCGGTGCCACGGCGATGGTCTCCAGGCGCAATGCCGGCTCAGCGTGGCCGAACTCTCCCTTCAGCCTCCGCGCCTTGATGAAGCCGACGATCCTGCCGTCCTGTTCCGCCGAAAACTGAACGTGCAGTTCGGTCTGGTCCAGGGCCGCTTTGAGACGACGCTGGAAATAGAACTGCCGCGGCCGATCGACGATGGTCGCGTCCAGCGCGACCACGGCTTGCATGTCCTCCGCTTTGGTGCGGCGAAGCGAGATGCCGGCAGTTTGCTGCGGTGTGCGGGTTGCCAAGATGTTCTCCTTCCCGGATAGCCAATTTACTTCGAAAGTCTAGCCGGGGCGGAGGTGGTTGCCTTGATGTAGCGCAATACTTTGCTCCAGTGCCCTCCGCTGCGCGCCTGGAACGGAGCGCCGCCGCTCTGGCCGCGGTGATCGTGTTTTCCGCCGGCTGTATCGCGGCCGACCGGTCGAAGTTTCGCCTGGCAGCGCCGCCCTGCCAGTGCTAGCAACACCTTCGCGGAAACTCATGGTGTAATTTTCAGCATTGCCTGTCTGACAACTGACGAGATGGAGGATCCGCCAAAATGGAATTCCTGGATGCGATCGAGTCACAGATGGTTTCCAATCGTCTTCCCCTGGCGGGCATCTCGATAGCGGCGCTGCCCTGCGCGGACACGCCGCTGGTGCTGTCCCTGCACTGGCACGGATTCATAGAGCATGAAAAGGAAACGGAAATTGGTCTGCAATTCCGCTACGAGTCTGTCCCCTCGTCATGCCTGCAGGTCAATCGACGCTGGCGCGATCTGCGCGACGTCGAAAACGCGGTGATGGACGTCGCCTGGGAACTCGGGTCCTGGGACCTCACCCGCTCCGAGATGCGACCTTGCATGCGGCCTGGTGCGCCCACACAGGAAGCGATCGAATGCCACCTGGCGTTCGGGCAGCCGCATCCCTATTTCGACACGGAGCTTGCGCCGGTGTCTGAGGTGGACGATGCAGAGGATTTGCTTGACACGGCCGGGCGGCGCGGTTATCTGTTATGGCGTTTCCGGCCGGTGCGCGGCGGCTTGTGGGGGGAGGTCAGCGAAGATGCCTCGCTGCAGCCCGGCGGCTACCGCAACCCGCCGTGCCCTCAAATCAGTTGCGACTTCGGCGACACGCGCTGTCTGCGGCAACCGCGCCATGTCGTCTATCGCTTCGGCTACTTCGAGGAAAATGCCCGGCAGCTCGGATACCGGAGCGCGATAGTAGCTGACCGCTGATCGCGATACAACGCGAAATCGCCGTCCCGGGCGAAACGCTCAAAAACCGGTTTCAACAGGTACCGATCACGCTTCAGACGTCGCCCTGGAGTCTGTCCCTGAAATTCGCGGTGGATCAAGCGCTCGCCGGGACCAATCGCAGCAAGGTGATTTCGGCCGGGGCGCCGATGCGCTTGGGCGGTCCCCAGTAGCCGGTGCCCCGGCTGGTGTAAATCCACAATTTGTTCAACCGGTGCAATCCTGCGGTGTAGGGCTGCTGCATGCGCACGAAGTAATTCCACGGGAAAAACTGGCCGCCGTGGGTATGTCCGGAAAGCTGGAGATCAAAGCCCGCGGACTCGGCCGCGGCTGCCGAGCGCGGCTGGTGTGCAAGCAGGAGTTTTGCTGCGGCATCGGGCGCGCCCTTGATCGCCGCCTGCGGGTCGCTGCGCTGACGCTGGTCGAACTGGTGCGCGGAATAGTCGGTCACGCCGGCGACCACCAGCGACGCGCCCTGGTGCCGCAGGACCACGTGTTCATTCTGCAGTACGCGTATGCCCAGGCGCCGCAGTTCCCTCACCCAGTCGTCTACGCCCGAATAGTATTCGTGATTTCCGGTGACGAAGAAGCTGCCGTGGGTTGATCGCAACGCTTGCAGTACGTTGGTGTGTCCGGCCAGTTCGTGCACGCTGCCGTCGACAAGGTCGCCGGTGATCGCCACGAGCTGCACATCCAGCGCATTTACCTTTGCGACGATGCGTTCGAGAAACGCGCGTTTGATCGTCGGGCCGACATGGATGTCGCTGATCTGGGCAATCCTGAAACCGTTAAGCGCATCCGGCAGGCCGGCCAGCGGAATATTTACTTCGACGATTCTGGGCCCACGCCGCGCGTTAAACAGTCCGATCGCGGAGAAGGCAAGCGCCAGCCACACTGCGCCCCACGCAGAATAGTGTTGCAGGCGCAGGACCGGGGCGTAATCGAGCAGAGCCATTGCCGGCAACAGCGCCAGGTCGCGCAGCAGCGTCAGCACCAGCAGAGAAGAGGCAATGCCCGCTGCGATCAGGCCGATCCAGGTAATGCCGGTGACGACGCGCTCGGGTGCGCGCCCGTGCAGCAGGCGCGAGGCCAGGCCGACCGGGATGAGCAGCGTCGAAACGACGAGCAGGCCGATGCCGAGGAGGATTGCATCCTGCCCGATAGCGAGATCGGGCAGGATGCGCACGCCCATGTAGGCGTGCAGCAGGCCGATCAGCGTCGTCGCGGTGAGGATAAGCCCCAGCGGGAGTTTTCTGGTGACCGGCGCCTTGGGTTGGGCGGCGGCATGAGCGGCGTCAGCAGGTGCGACGCCGGGTGTGCGGATTACCGCCTCCTTTTCCATGCAACTCCGATTCTGTTGAACGTCTACCCAAACTTGGGGCGAAGGCGCCCGCATTCAACCCCCGCGCATGGCTTTCGGACGGCGATTTGCCGGCTATCGCCTGTATGCACGATGCTGCTATAATGCATGCATTATGCAGTCTTCCGAGAGGTGACGCCGTGACGCTGACCCTGACCATACGTAATGTGCCGGACGTGCTCGCGCGCAAGTTGAAAGGGCGCGCCGAGCGCAATCATCGCTCCTTGCAGGGCGAGGTAATGGCGATATTGGTGCAGGCTTCGGCAGCCAACACCGCAGAACAGACGACGGCGCCTTATCGGGTATCTCTGGGTGAAAGCGGGGTGAAGAGCGTGGCGCTCGAAACCGTGCCCCAGCCCGGCGCTGGCGTGCCCGCGAAGAAGCTCACGATCGAGGAAATCTGGGAGCGCGGCAAGCGCCTCGGCCTGTCCGGCCCAAACGAGTCGGCGCGCATCGTGCGCAAAGTTCGCGATGAACGCCACGGTCGTTGATTGTTCCGCGCTCGCGGCGGTGGTGTTTAAAGAAGACTGGGGCGCAGAAATTCTGCCGCAACTGAAGGGGCGACGGCTGATCGCCCCCGCATTGCTGCCATTCGAATTGGCACAGGTATGTACGACCAAAATGCGGCGCCATCGGGCGCAGAGCGCCCTGCTGCTCGACCAGTTTGTAGCCGCCTTGGGCGAACTGAGCCTGGACCTGGAACCCGTCGGCTTCGACGAACTGCCGGCGCTGGCCGAATACCATGGTCTGTCCTGCTACGACGCGGCCTATCTCTGGCTCGCGCTGGCGCATCAGGCGCCCCTTGTGACCTTCGATCGAAAGCTCGCAGCGGCGTATCGCAAGGCGGCGAAGGCGATCGACTGACGCGCCTATCGGCGTCAGGACGTACCGACCACGCCGCCGTCGCAGGCGATGGTCTGACCGACCACGTATTCCCCGGCGCGCGAGCAAAGAAAGATGGCAAGCCCGGCGATGTCCTGCGCGGTACCGACGCGACCGCTCGGATTGCGCGCGCCGACCAGGTTCCAGTCGACACCTTCGGTCTTCCCGCCAAAGCCCACGCCGGTTGAGAGCATCCAGGTCGGAAACGGCCCCGGCGCGATCGCGTTGAACAGGATATGTTCCTTGGTCAGCTGCGCCGCCATGAAGCGCGTGAGGTGGTGCACCGCGGCCTTGGACGCGCCGTAGGAGTAGGTGTCGAAGACCGCCGCCTTGAGGCCGTCGATCGAGCCGATATTGATCACGCGCGCCGGACTGGCGGCGCTGGCCGCCTGGCGCAGCAACGGCAGGACCTTCTGCGTGAGAAAGAACACGGCCTTCACGTTGGTGTCCATCACCTTGTCCCAGCCGGCCTCGGGAAATGTTTCGAGCGGCGCGCCCCAGGCTGCGCCCGCGTTGTTTACCAGGATGTCGAGCCGTGCCTCGCGCTCGGCCAGCCGTTTGGCCAGGCTCTCCACGCCGGCGATCTGCGACAGGTCCGCCGGCAGCGCGATGCACTCTCCGTCGTAGCGCTCAATCAGGCGCTTTGCCGTCGCGTCGCAAGCCTCGGCTTTTCTCGAGGAGATGTACACCTTGGCGCCGTGCGCGAGAAAGCCCGCGGCGATCATCTCGCCGATGCCGCGCGATCCGCCCGTCACCAGCGCGACCTTGCCTTTGATCGAAAACAGATTGTCGAATTTCTCGCTCATGAACTCACTCCCGTCGATAGTTTCGAATTCGCCCCGAAAACCTGCCGCGCGCTGCCGCCCTGGAGAACGAGGTGGCGCACCTTGTTCGGATGACGCGCGGAACGATTGTCGGTGATTGCCGCCGCCGGCGCTATGCCAGCAGAGGGGAGAACGCGCTTCTTTGTCCCGGCCGGAAGTGTCGCTGCGTGTCGGGCCGACGTCGGAGATCAGGATACGAACATCGCTTCGCAAATCGAAGCAATCACATAGCGCATTTTGTTAAAGCCATTGAGCAGGAAACAGCTGCTGCGTCGTGTCTGCGTTGGGTTCGTCGCGACGACAAAAAACTCTTCACTACATTTGCTTTAACGCAATGCGATCCGGCATGCAACGTGGAAACTAGATGCTGCAGGCGCTGTCAAAGAGTCACTTACAGTACGTGAGGTGCAATATGGAAAATTGCATAGGCGTTGCCGGGGAATCCGGCGATCTATTTGATGAGATGCCGGTCCCGCGGCGGGATGTCGCGTCCAAGAGTAACTTTGCACCCGAGATCAAGACGGCGCGCGTGCTTTGCCGCCAGCTGCGACACAAACGGGCGCGCCCGGAAAAGCAGCGCATCGCGCATTTGATCTGCCTGAGCCTGCTGTCGATGCTGAGGCACGGATCGCAGCGCTAGCGGCCGTCGCGCACTCGGTACGTTCCGAACGACGCTTTCGCCCGAAGTTGAATCCGTCCGCCCGCGCGCGGGATGGAATGCGCTCCGCGCAGTTGGCTTCCTGCTCGATCTTCCCACCTGGAATTCCTGCTAAGCTGGCTCCCGTGCAGTTCCTTCGGGAGGAAACATGAAAGGCGATAAGAAAGTCATCGAGCATCTGAACGCGGTCCTGGCCAACGAGCTGACGGCGATCAACCAGTACTTCCTGCATTCCAAAATGTTCAAGAACTGGGGGCTGGACAAGCTCGCGGCGCACGAATACAAGGAATCCATCGATGAAATGAAGCATGCCGACAAACTGATGGAGAGAATCCTGTTCCTGGAGGGCCAGCCTTCGATCAAACTGAAAAAACTGCTGGTCGGTGATTCCACCAAATCGGTGCTGGCAAACGACCTGAAACTGGAGCTCGCCGGCCATCCCGACTTGAAACAGGCCATCATCGATTGTGAGAGCATCGGCGATTTTGTCAGCCGCGATCTGTTCCAATCGATCATCGAGTCGGAGGAGGAACACATCGACTGGCTGGAAACCCAGCTCGCGCTGATCGACAAGGTCGGCTTGCAGAATTACCAGCAGTCGCAGCTGTCCTGACGCGCGACGGCGCGCTGAAGCCCGGCGCCGGCGCCTGAAGCTGGCGTACGAGCCCTGACCGCGCGGATTTTGTCAAACGGCTTACTTTCGCCCGATGCTACTTTTGCTTCAGCTGCGCGATTTCCGCTTCGAGTTCGGCAATGCGCCGATCGCGCTCGGCGAGCAGGCGCGCCGCGTCCGCCGCTTCGACGCGCTGCGGAATATGCTGCGGGCAGTTGGCGTCCCAGGCGTCGACCCGGAACAGGATCACCTGCTCCCCGCGTGACTTGTAGTTCGCCGGCATCAGCGACGCCAGCAGTTCGGCATCGTTCTCTACAACGCGTGCTTCGCCCCAGATTTTGACGCGCCGACGTTGCGCATAATCGATCAGGAACAGGTGCGCTTTCGAATTCTCGGCGAGATTGCCCTGGCTGATGAACTGCCGGTTGCCGCGAAAGTCGGCAAATGCGATGGTGTTGTCTTCGAGCACACGCAGAAAGCCGGGCGGGCCGCCGCGATGCTGGATGTAGGGCTGGCCGGCCGCGTTCGCCGTACCCAGAAACACGCTGGTCTGCCCGGCGATGAACGCGGCCAGATCGGGCGTGATCGCAGTCTCCCAACTGCCGCCGTCCTCCATCCGCGCGTAGGCGCCGCGCGAACCCTTGCGCGTCTGGATCGCCTTGACCGCCGGCGTGAAGGCGATGTCGCTGGCGAAAGGCAATTCTTTGTTCATGGCGGTTTTCCTCGGGCGGTTGACGAACAGGATAGTACAGGCGGCGCAGGAGTATTAGTTGACGTATGACAGTTGCCTTTGGTACCGTTCGAGCGCATCCCGCGAAACTGTTCGCGGGTCACGCTATCCTGGCAACCCAGTCAACGCGGCAGCCTGTATCCGGGCGCGTCCCCAAGGAGACATAGATCATGCGGCTTATCCGAACTGTTGCAGGCGTGGCGTTCATTGGTTCAGTTGTTGCGACCGTCGCGTTCCCGGCGCTGGCCGACGACATCAAGGCCGGTTCGATCACCAACAGCCCGCCGATGATCTCCTATGCCTCCGACGGCACCACGCTGCAGGGCGCGATCGTCGATCTGGCCGCCGCGATGGGCGCGCAGATGGGCAGAAAGATCACGTTCGAATCGATGGCGTTCCCCGGACTGCTGCCGGCGATGGAAGCCAAGCGCATCGACATCGTGTTCTCGCTGATGAACGACACGCCGGAGCGGGAGAAGATCATCGACTTCGTCGACTTTTTCAATATCGGCACCATGCTGCTGATCCGCAAAGGCAACCCGGAGCAGGTCGAGAGCCTGGAGACGGCCTGCGGCAAGAAGGTTTCAACGGTGCAGGGCTCGACGCAGATCTTGCTGGTGGACGAAGCCAGCGCCAAGTGCGTCGCCGCCGGCAAGGCCGCGATCGAGAATCTGCAGTATGCGCAACCGGCTGACGCGCGCCTGCAGGTTCAGTCCGGACGCGTCGCCGCATTCCTCGGCAATTCGCCGGTGATGGTGTACCTTGCCAGGACCGCCGGCGAAGGCAAGGTATTCGACGTGGTGCAGGGCCATGTGTACCAGCCGGTGCCGCTCGGCATCGGCGTGGCGAAGACCAATACGCAGCTGCGCGACGCGCTGCAAAAGTCGCTCAATGCGCTGATCGCCGACGGCAGCTATCGCAAGATCCTGGAAAAGCACGGCGTCGAGAGCGGCGCGGTGAGTTCGGCCATCATCAACGGCGGCGCCAACCTCAAGCTCTAGCGGACGGACGTTCCAGCCCCCATGACGCGCGTAGTCCCGCGGCGGCGCCCCTGGCTCTGGCTGGGGAGCGCGGCGGTAATCGCCATCGCGGCGCTGCTGGCCGTCTCCATCTATCGCAACCCGAATATCCAGCACGGCGTCATCCTGCAGTACCAGTTCGCGCCGGCGATCCTGGCGGGGCTGCGTGTCACCGTGGTGCTGGCGCTGCTCGCGGCCGTCATCGGCACCGTGCTAGGCGTGCTGCTGGCGGTGATGCGCCTGTCGGAGAGTCCGGTGCTGCGCCTCGCCAGCGGCTTCTACACCTGGCTTCTGCGCGGCACGCCTTTGCTGGTGCAGATCCTCATCTGGGGCAATCTCGCGCTGTTGTTCGAGTATCTGGGCCCGTTCAAGACCAACGACGTATTGACGCCGTTCGTGGCATCGGTGATCGCGCTCGGCCTGAATGAGGGCGCCTACATGGCGGAAATCGTGCGCGCCGGCATCATCGCCGTCGATCGCGGCCAGAACGACGCCGCGCTCGCGCTCGGCATGTCGCAGCCGCTTGCGTTGCGCCGAATCATCCTGCCGCAGGCGCTGCGCGTCATCATGCCGCCCGCGGGGAACCAGTTCATATCGTTGCTGAAAGCCACGTCCCTTGTTTCGGTGATCGCCGGTGGCGACCTGCTGACCGCGGCGCACAACATATCGTCGGCTAACCTGCACACCATCGAACTGATGCTGGTGGCGACGTTCTGGTATCTGACGGTGACGACGATTTCAAGCCTGGGCCAGCACTATGTCGAGCGCCGGCTGGGCAAATCCGGCGTGGGGATGCATGCCAGTTCCTGAGACAATTTCCGCAGCGTCCCCATCCGGCCCGATGCTGCGCGCGCAGGACGTGCACAAGCGCTATCGGCACGAGGAAGTGCTGAAGGGCATCGATCTCGAGGTGGCGAGCGGCGAGGTGCTGTGCCTGATCGGGCCGTCGGGCTCGGGCAAGAGCACCTTTCTGCGCTGCATCAACCATCTGGAAAGAATCGACGCCGGGCGTCTGTATGTGGACGGCCAGCTCGTCGGCTATCGCGAGCGCGGAGACTGCCTCTACGAAATGCACCCGCGCGAGGTGTGCCGCCAGCGTGCTGATATCGGCATGGTGTTTCAGCGCTTCAACCTGTTTCCGCACCTGACGGCGCTGGAAAACATCATCGAAGCGCCGCTGCAGGTACGGCGCGAATCGAGGGCGCTCGCCACCGAACGCGCGCGCGCACTGCTCGAACGCGTCGGCATGTCGGACAAGGCCGACGCCTATCCCAGCCGGCTCTCGGGCGGGCAGCAGCAGCGCGTGGCGATCGCGCGCGCGCTGGCGATGCGGCCGAAGCTGATGCTGTTCGACGAACCGACTTCCGCGCTCGATCCCGAACTCGTCGGCGAAGTGCTCAATGTAATGCGCGGTCTCACGGAGGATGGCATGACGATGATAGTGGTGACCCACGAGATGGCATTCGCGCGCGATGCCGCCGACAGCGTGGCCTTCATGGACGCCGGCGTGATCGTCGAGTCGGGCCCGCCGGAGGAGATGCTGTCGCATCCGCGGCATGAGCGCACCCGCGCCTTTCTCTCGCGCATCATCGGCGGACGGCAGTGAGCGCAAGCCGGCTGGTGCTGCTCGGTACCGGCGGCGGTCCCACGCCCAAGGTGACGCGCTCGGCGCCGGCGTTTGCCGTCGCCGTGGACGGGGCGACCTATATCGTCGACTGCGGCAACGGCGTGGCGCGCCAGATGGCGAAGGCGGCGCTGCCGTTTCGCTCGCTGCGCGCGGTGTTCATCACCCACCATCATTCGGACCACAATGCCGACTACGGCAATCTGTTCCTGCTGTTGTGGGCGGCGGGGCTGAACGCGCCGGTCGATGCGTTCGGGCCGCCGCCGCTCGCGCGCATGACCGAGCAGTACCTCGCGCTCAATGCCTACGACATCGCCACGCGCATCGCCGACGAGGGGCGCCCGCCGCTTGCGCCGCTCGTCCGCGCGCACGACATATCCGCGGCGGGCGAGGCCTACCGCGACGCGCGCGTGCGCGTGAGCTGCGCGCTGGTCGAGCACCCGCCGGTGGTGCCCGCGTTCGCGTTCCGCTTCGATATGGCCGACCGTTCCATCGTGTTCTCCGGCGATACTGCGCCGTGCGACAGTCTGGTCGAGCTGGCAACAGGGGCGGACGTGCTGGTACACGAAGTGATGTACGAGCCGGCGCTGGATGAGATCTGCGCCAGGCTCGACAACGCGAAACGGCTGCGCCGGCATCTGCTCGACAGCCATACGACCGCGGACCAGGTGGGCGTCATCGCGCGCGAGGCCGGGGTCAAATGCCTGGTGCTGTCGCATTTCGTTCCTGCCGAAGGCGTCGCCGACGAGCTGTGGCTCGAAGCCGCGGCGCGCAACTTCAGCGGCAGGATCGTGCTCGGGCGCGACCTGATGGAAATCTGATACCGCGTCAGGCGGCGCGTTGGCCGAACCGGTTGCCCGCGCCGGCGCGCGTGAGAGGCTAGGCTGGAACGGTCTCGCTCAGTGCCACCGGCACAAATTCGACGGTAGAGGGGATGTCTGGTGCGATGTGCATCATGCGCTCGCCCAGATCCATCACCACGGCGGCGACCGTTTCGAGACGAATCTCCGGTGCGATTGACGGGTCCGGCCGGCGGCAGATCGACAGAAAGCCCGCGGATTCATCGCGCAGCATGCGCTCGAGGTCGGCGACGGCATATTTTCCGCTGTGCGCGCCGGTCAGCGCCGTGACGCGCGCAAGGCGCGGCACGGTCGACAGGCTGGGCGCGAGCGAAGCCTGGTGCTTCGCCGCGAGCGGTGCGAGAAAATGATTGGTGTGGCACAGCGCCGTATTCGTGCCGCGGATCACCTCGAGGCCGCGCGGCGAAAATTCCAGCGCAGCGGTGTCGCCCGACGCGTCGGCGCAGAGCACGTTGGACGAGGCGCCGAAAGTAAGCTTGGATGCGAACGTCACCGCGTCGGCGACACTGTGTCGAGCCAGCAGCGCGCGCAGGAGGATGTGCACCGGCACGCCGGCATGTTCGCCGTCGTCGGTCGAGCGCAGAATATTGAGGCAGACGCCGAAGCCGCGGCTGTTGAGGCCGATCTTGGCCAGCATTCCGGCCTCGGTCAGCGTGATGAAGGACGCGCCGCCGGCGTCGCGCACGCGCAGCAGCACCAGCGCGGCGCGCTGCGCGCCCAGCCAATCCCAGTTCTGCGCCAGCAGCGTCGTAGCGGTAGCGCTCTGCGCCGGTTTCACCGCGATCGAAGTGCATTCCCCCCAGTCCGCAACGCCGAGCTGTGCGTTGGCAGCGGCGATTCGCGCCTGGTCCGGATGCGCGTTGCCCGGATAGTTCGGCGGCAGGATTTCGGTGCGCGCATTGAGCGCCAGGATTTCATCGGCGTGCCGGCCGGCGCCTGCGGCAATGCCGTCGATTTCGGCCAGCAGCGCCGGGTCGAGGTCGCCGATCAGATCGCGGTAGCCTGCGCCCGCGCGCTGCGCGCCCTGCCAGCTGATGCCGCAGTAGGCGAACAGGCGCGCGTAGGTCGTGATCGAGCGCTCGATGCGCGACTTCGCCTTCAATCCGTACTGTTGCCCGCGCTCGCGCGCAGAACCGGAAACTTCGATCAGCGGAAACATGCCGTTCCTCTCCAGCAATCGTATGGGGTCAATAATACATGGCGCCTGGGCTAAACTGTTATTCATGTGTCCGGAGCACCTTGATCGACGCGCGCCAATTCCACTACTGGTGCTGGACACCAACGTCGTCCTGGACTGGGTCGCGTTCGGCGATCCGCGCGTGCAGCCCATCGTCAATGCAATCGAGGGCGGAACGCTGCGCGCGGCGACCAGCGCGGCATGCCTGCTGGAGTTGCGCCGCGCTCTCGGCTACCCACAGGTGAAGCTCGAACCGGCGGCGCAGGCGCTCGCGTACGAGCGCTATGTCGGCCATGCGGCGATATTCGATTTTGCCGAGTCCGCCGTATCGTCCCATCTGCCGCGCTGCGAGGACGCGGACGATCAGAAATTTCTCGAACTCGCCTGGCAGGTGCGCGCCAGCCATCTCGTTACCCGCGACAACGCCCTGCTCAAGCTCGCACGCCAAGTCGCCTCGCGGGGCCGCTTCGCCGTGCTCGCTCCGGACGCGTTCGTGCGCGCGGTGCTTGCAACGGTATCAGGCTAAAGCGCGGAGAACGGCGCCAGTCGGGCGTCTCCGACCTGTCCCATAGTACGTTCGCAGGCAACGCAGGCGATTGCCTCGACCCGAACCGGCGCAACGTGGCAAAATCACCGCCATGTCCGACACCAAATCCTGGGCCTTCGACGAATCGCTGCAGCCGCGCGAGGACGAGGTCGGTTTCGATCTTGGGCAGGCGTTGGATGCCGTGGTGCTGCTGCGCGCGGAGATTCCGGAGGACGCATTCACTGGCGGCATCCTCGGCACCGAACGCCTAGGCTACGGCGCGGTCATCCGCGCGGACGGCCTGGTGCTCACCATCGGCTACCTGATCACCGAGGCGGAGACCATCTGGCTGACAAACAATGCCGGCGACGTCGTCGCCGGCCATGCGCTCGCCTACGATCAGGCCACCGGCTTCGGCCTGGTGCAGCCGCTGGGGGAACTGCGCGCGCCGTTGCTTGAGCGCGGCTCTGCTACAGAGTTGACGGCAGGCGATGAAGTGTTCGTCATCGGCCACGGCGGGCGCTCGCATGCGCTCAAGGCCAAGGTGATCGCCAGGCGCGAGTTCGCCGGTTACTGGGAATATCTGATCGACGACGCCCTGTTCACCGCGCCGGCGCATCCGCAATGGGGCGGTGCGGCGCTGCTCGATACGCGCGGGCGGCTGGTTGGCATCGGATCGCTGCTGTTGCAGGAGACCGTGGGCGAGAATGCGGAGCAGGGCAACATGTTCGTTCCCATCGATCTTCTCGAACCCATCCTCAATGACCTGTTGGCGCACGGGCGGGCGGCGCGCGCGCCGCGCCCGTGGCTCGGCATGTATACCCAGCATGGAGACGCCGGTCTGGTGGTGGGCGGACTGGCGCCGGGCAGCCCGGCGGAGCGCGCCGGCGTGCAGGCCGGCGACCTGGTGCTCGGCGTGGCGGGCGAACGGAGCAACAGTCTGGCGGATTTTCTGCGCAGCGTCTGGCGCCTCGGCGGTCCGGGGGTCGAAGTACCGTTGATGCTGGCGCGTCAGGGCGACGTGCTGCGCCTCACGCTGCACTCGGCCGACCGCGGCGATTTCCTGAAGAAGCCGCGGCTGCATTGATCAAACGTGATGACTTAAATTGCGGCCCAGTGTTGCGGTGGCGCGATTTTGCGCGGACGAAAAACTGTCCGCGCGGATTGCCGATTGCGCACGGATGATGAATCCATCCGTGCGCAATCGGCAATCTTGGATAAAGCCAACCCTGAGCGGTTTTCGGTTGTTCCCATTTCGGCGCGCGTAGCGCGCAAGGTTTTGTTCATGCTGGCGACGATACTTGCTTCACGTTTGGTTCAGTTCACGAGTAGGTAATCGCCTCACGCCTGTCGCTGCGCTCCAGATGCGGCACGCAGTTGAAACTCACCAGGCGCATCGAGCGCGGGCTGAAGAACACCTCGCAGAATCCGGAGTTGCGAAACTGCAGGTTGAGTTCGATCGCGGTCTGCGCCGGCGCCTGCAGCAGGTCGGCAATGCCGCGGCCGATGGCGCCGCCCGACGTCGCCGCAAGCACATTTGCGTCATCGGGCAAATCGGCGCAGGCGCTTTTCATCGCGGCGGCGATACGCCCGCCGAAGCCCTGCCAGGTTTCGGGCAGCGGACCCTGCAGTGTGCCTTCGGCCCAGGCCGCGAGCGCCGCCTTGATGGTGCGATACACGGCACGCACATCGCCTTTGGCGCGCGCATCCGCCCACTTGTCGCCGAGATAGGCTTTGTACAGCGCGTCTCCCGAATACTCGTTCCAGCCCGGATGCTCCGCGGCCGTCAGCGTCGAACCCATGGCGTCGAGAATATCGCGCGCCGTCTGGCGCTGGCGCTCAAGCGTGCCGCAGACCGCGCGCGCGAATACGATGCCGCGCTCGGCGAAGTATTCACCCAGCCACACCGATTGGCGCCGGCCGAGTTCGCTCAGGCGGTCGTAGTTCTCGGCGGCGAAGGAGGCCTGGCCGTGACGGACCAGATAAAGAGTTGCCATCTAGTGTCCCGAATCGCTTATTCGCTGAAGAAATGACGCCGCGTACTCAACTGCCGTAACGCTGCAGAC
>QYQC01000207.1 GCA_007280315.1 Betaproteobacteria bacterium
GACCAGGTGACGCGCGACGGCCGCGGCGAGCCAGCGGCGGTGCGGCCGTTCGGCAACGGCGTGCGCGTGCAGATCGGCAATGCCGGCGCGCTGCTGCCCACGGGGCGGCATGTGTACGAGATTCGCTACCGCACGCGCTACCAGATCGGTTTTTTCGACGACCACGACGAACTCTACTGGAACGTAAACGGCAACGGCTGGACCTTCGCCATGGACGCGGTTTCTGCCGAGGTCTGGCTGCCGCGTCCGGTACCGGGCGCAAAGTTGCGGGCCGAGGCCTACACCGGCGCATTCGGCGCGAGGGGACGCGACTATACGTCCTCAGTGGGCGACCGCAGCGCCGAGTACCGCACCACGCGCGCGCTCGCGCCGGGCGAAGGGCTGACGATCGTATTCGCCTTTCCCAAGGGAATCATTCCGCAGCCCGGCTGGGCCGAGCGTGCCGCGCGCGCGCTGCACGACAACAAGGGCGAGGCAGCGGGCGCGGCAGGTACGCTGCTGCTGCTCGCGTTTTTCTATATTCGCTGGTGGCAGGTGGGACGAGATCCGCGCGACGGGCCGGTGTTTCCGCGCTATGAGCCGCCCACGGGCCTGGGACCGGCGGGAACGCGCTATCTCGATCGAATGAAGTATGACGACCAGTGCTTTGCTGCGGCGCTGCTCGGCCTGGGGCAGCGCGGCTACCTCACCATCTGGCAGGGCGGCGGCGCCTACACCATCGAGGGCACGGGCAAGCGCGGCGACTGGCTGCCGGGGGAAGAGGCGCTGGCGCCACTGGCGCCGGCACCAGGGGCCAGCGGCGAAGTAATCGGCGGCGGCTACAACCCGACAGTGAAAAAAGCGCGCGAAGACCTGGGCACGTCGCTGGCAGCGCATTTTGGCGAAAACCTGTTCTCGCGCAACCGGGGTTCTTTTTCCTTTGGCGTGTTCATCGCGTTTTGCACCATGGCCGCGATGTTTTCCCTTGAAGCCGCGCTGCCGGTGTTGATAGGCGCCGGCATTGCGCTGGCGATCATCCTCTACGTATTCTCGCGCCTGCTGCCGGCGTACACACGCGAGGGGCGAAAACTCAAGGATGAGATCGAGGGGCTGCGCCAATACCTGAGCGTGGCCGAGAAGGACGATCTTGCGCGGCAGAAGATGCCGCCGCGCACGCCCGAGGAGTTCGCAAGATTCCTCCCGTATGCGCTGGCGCTGGGCGTGGAGAAAACCTGGGCCAACGCCTTCGCATCCGTGCTGGGCGCCGCCGCAGTGGCGGAGGCGGTGTCCTCCTATTATCAATCGAGCAGCGATTTTTCCGACACTGATTCGCCTGGCAGCGGTATCGCCGGGCTGAGCGATTCCATCGCCGGCATGGGAGACAGCATCAGTTCCGCTTCGACACCGCCGGGCAGCAGTTCCGGATCGTCGGACAGCGGTTCTGGCTTCTCCGGCAGCAGTTCGGGTTCCTCCGACAGCGGCGGCTCCTCCGATAGCGGCGGCTCCTCTGGCGGAGGTGGAGGAGGAGGCGGCGGCAGCGGCTGGTAGCCTCGCTGACGCGCAGCTAGGGTTTGTTCGCCCAGAATCCCGTTGCCGGTTCCAGCACCTTGGTGCCGAAATCAAGATACGACTTGGAAGCGGTGTAATTGCCGAGAGTGCCGGCCAGGTCCAGGCTGGGCGCGTAGAAATACCAGTTGCGTAGCGCCGCATCCCAGGCCCATAGCGTGGTGACGTTGGCCGGAATTTCGTCCGCTGCAGGCGTCGTCGCGCTGAGCGCATTGTTGAACGCGCGCGGCAGCTTGTTGTCGCCGATCGCAATCAGATTCCAACCGGTGGCCATGCTGCGAAACGAGGCCGAGGTGATCGGCGTGCCCGCGGGCGCCGGCGCGCTGAAGGCGACCTTGGCGTTGATCCAGTAGGCCTCTCCGCCCTTGATCGTGGACAGGACATCGTAGGCTTTGCCGGCGGCGTAGTCGGCCAGCGCCTGCGGCGTGAGCGAGGGCGCATAGAAGGCCCAGCGGGAAGCAGAGGCGATCCACTTCCACACTGTATTCACCTTGGCCGCATCGCCATATGCCGCCGCCACATCGAGCGTTGTGCTGCCGCCGTTGCCGAGGAGGTTCCAGCCGGCCGCGAGGCTGCCGGGGTTGACGGTCCATCTGCGCGAACGCAATGGCATATCCAGCAGAAAGGGTGTGGTGTCGCTGACCTGGAGTTCCACCGTGTGCATACTGGTGTCGGGCAGTACGTAGGTGAACGCCTGGTGTGCCCCGTGTACGCTGCTTTCCATCTGCGCGGGTGCGCCGTCGACCAGCCACGAGACCTTAAGGCCGCCAGCTGCGAGCGAACCGGCAATGTTCGCCTGAAACTGCAGCGTAGACTGCGGGGCCGCGTCCACGCTGGTGCTGGCCGGAATTGCGCCCGGTTCGATCAGGCTGACGCCCTGCGCCGGCACCCCCCAGCCGCCGCCGTAGAGGCGCTTGACGAAGGCTTCACTGTCGACGCGGCAGAACGGCCCGCCCAATGTGCGCATGATGCCGTTGTAGCACTGGCGATACATTCCAGCCGACTGGAAGCGCGCCCCGAGCCAGAGGCCGGCCCCTAGCGGGTCGCCGGCAAGCTGCGCATCGGAGGGCACCGGCGTCTGCGCCGCGAGCCAGCGCGTCCACTTGATCAACGCGCGGCTGCTCTGATCGGTGACATTCGCCTCGCACCGCGCGCTGGTCGCCGGCAGGTCGCTGCAAGGTGGGTAGCCCGGGTAGGCCGAAGTATATTCATCGGCGAGTTGCGTGAACGAATGGCCGAACTCGTGCTGCTGGATCTGCATCGACTGCGCGTGCGTCGTGACCACGCCGACGCTGCCGCCGGAACCGCCGTATTCGCTGTCGTTTACCAGCACGATCACCTTGTCCCAGTCGGGAACCGCGGCGGCAGCGGTCAAAACCTTGGCCGTGTCTACCGTCACCAGCCGTCGCAGTCCCAGGCTGCAGAACTGCACCGAAAAGGCCGTCGCAACGCTGACCACCGGCTGCGTGGGCGTTTCGGCGCAGTTGGGCTTGCTCGCGCCTGACTGGCTCGATGGCACGAACAGCCAAACCGCGTTGGTGAGGTGTTTGAAATCGCGATAGGGTGAGATCGACAGGAATTTGTTTACGAGATTTGTTGCGTCCAGGACGAACTGGCTCTGCTGGTCCGCGGTATAGCCTTCGGCGACGATCAGCAGATCCAGCCGGTTCGACGGGTCGCCATTGGCAAGCACGCTGCCGCTGGCGTAGCCCGCTGGCAGCTGCGGCGGCGGCGCGGCGACCCGTGCCGGGGACGAGTGCGCGTCCAGATCGATCTCCAGCGCTTGCGCTGCGGGCCGCGCTGCGGCGCCTGACTGGGCGGAACGCGTCACCGGCCCGCTGGTCGGTTCGCGCGCCGCCTCGCCTGCGCTGCGCAGGCGCAGGTAGTGGCCCGCACCCAGCGGGAAGCGCAGCACATACTGCATATTGGCGGCCGCGATGCTTTGCCCGTCGATCCGGCTTCCATCGTGAAATTCCCCGCGCAGCCAGGGCGAAGAACCTGCGGGAATGGCGAACATCTTTCTGCCGGTGGACTTTTCGTGAACGCTGGCGTCCAGATTGCGCTCCAGACGACCGGGCTGCGGCGGTTCGTAAGCCAGATCGGGCGAGCCGCTGATTTCCACCAGTTGGTGGGAGACGACGCTGAGTGTGCCGTCGGTCGCTTCGTTCACGACGAAATAGTGCGCGGGGTAGGCCAGCGCCGGGGGCGAGACCAGCAGGGCGGGAAGCAGGACGGCGAGAATGCGGCGACACCTGCTTAGCGCTGCGCGCAAGCGCGCGACGAGCGCGAACCGGTCCCCTGACATGGCCATCCTCCCTACCTCGCTCTTGCGGCCGTCCGAATGGACCGGCCGTGCAGCGAGCTTCTGAAACGGGATTTTCGCGGAAAGCGGGCAAGGAAAGCAACACGCGCGAAATGGCATCTGATCAGCACGACCACGGCGCTGTTTCGGTACTGGATAAACATACAGCTATCCTTTATAGTTGCCGCATGGCAGCGGTCACCACCCTCGACACCCTGAACCCGGCGCAGCGCGCCGCCGCGAGCTACGGCGCGCGCACTGCCGATGGCGCATTTCGCGCCGGGCCGCTGTTGATCATCGCCGGCGCCGGCACCGGCAAGACCAACACGCTGGCGCACCGCGTGGCGCACCTGGTGCAGGAGGGCGTAAGCCCGCAGCGCATTCTGTTGCTCACGTTTACGCGCCGCGCGGCGGCGGAAATGACGCGCCGGGCGCAGCGCATCGTGGGCGAGGCACGCGAGGAGGTGAAGCTGCCCTGGTCGGGGACGTTTCATTCGATCGCCAATCGCCTGATCCGGCGCTACGCAGCGCAGGTCGGGTTGGACGCGAATTTCAGCGTACTCGACCGCGGCGACGCGGCGGACCTGATGGATCTGGTGCGCCACGAGCGGGCACTGTCGAAGGCGGAGAAACGCTTTCCGCGCAAGGACACCTGCCTCGCCATCTACTCGCATCGGGTGAATACGCAGCGGCCGCTCTCCGAAACTTTGCAGACCGTGTTTCCCTGGTGCGCAGAATGGGAGGACGAATTGACCGGCCTGTATCGCGCCTACGTGGAGAAGAAGCTTGCGCACCAGGCGCTCGATTACGACGACCTGTTGCTCTACTGGCACGCGATGACGGCGGACGCGGGGCTTGCGCGCGACATCGGCGCGCAGTTCGACCAGATCCTGGTGGACGAATACCAGGACACCAACGTGCTGCAGGCCGAGATTCTGCGCGCGCTGCGGCCCTCGGGCGAGGGCCTGACCGTGGTCGGTGACGACGCGCAGTCCATCTACTCGTTTCGCGCGGCCACGGTGGAAAACATTCTCGGATTTCCGGCGCAGTATGCGCCGCCTGCCGAAGTGGTGACGCTGGAGCAGAACTACCGCTCGACCCAGGGCATCCTCGATGCGGCGAATGCGCTCATCGCCGAAGGCGAGCGCCAGTATCGCAAGACGCTGACGGCCAGGCGCGGCGCGGGCGAGCGCCCGCGCTACGTGACGGTGCTCGACGACGTCGGGCAGGCGCAGTACGTGGTCACGCGCGTACTCGAGACGCGCGAGCGCGGCGTGCCGCTGAAACGTCAGGCGGTACTGTTTCGCAGCTCGCATCACGCCGACATGCTCGAACTCGAACTCGTGCGGCGCAATATCCCTTACGTTAAATACGGCGGCTTGAAGTTCCTCGAGGCGGCACACGTGAAGGACGCGCTCGCCGTGCTGCGCTGGGCGGATAACCCGAAGAACCGCATCGCCGCGTTTCGCGCGCTGCAGTTGATGCCGGGCATCGGGCCGGCGATGGCGTCGAAATGTTTCGATGCGTTCGCCGCCAATGCGCATGCCTGGGCCAGTCTGCGGCATTTTGCCGCCCCGCCGCTGGCGCGCGAAGCCTGGCCCGGGTTCGCCGCATTGATGGGCGCGCTCGCGCTGCCCGAGGGACCGTGGCAGGGGCAGGTGGGGCGGGTGCGCGAGTGGTACCAGCCGCATCTGGAGCGCCTGCACGATGCGGCGCAGGTGCGCGCCGGCGACTTGCTGCAGCTGGAGCGCGTGGCGCAGCAGTACGGCACGCGCGAGCGTTTCCTGTCCGAACTCGCGCTCGACCCGGCGCAGGCTTCGGGCGACCTCGCCGGCACGCCCATGCTCGACGAGGACTACCTGATCCTGTCCACCATCCACTCGGCCAAGGGGCAGGAGTGGGACGCGGTGCACCTGCTCAACGTCGCCGACGGCAATTTTCCGTCCGAGTTCTCGACCGGCAATCCGCAACTGATCGAGGAGGAACGCCGCCTGCTCTACGTGGCGATGACGCGCGCCAAGACCGAGCTCGACCTGATCGCGCCGCTCAAATACTACGTGACGCAGCAGTCGCGCTCAGGCGACAGGCATGTGTACGGCGCGAAAAGCCGCTTCTTAACGCGCGCAGTGATGGCCTGCCTTGAACCGGTGGCCTGGGGCGAAGCCGACAGCGAAAGTATTGTGGCCGGCGGTAGCCCGAAAGTCGACGTTGCCGAAAAGCTACGCGGCCTCTGGTCCTAGCGACGCGCAAACCTAGGGCTTGAGCTCGGCGCGCAGGAAGTCGATGCTGCGGCGCCAGGCGAGCTCGGCGGCGTCCTTGTTGTAGCGGGCGCCGGCGCCTTCGTTGTGAAACGCGTGCTGGGTGCCTTCGTACATGTACTTGGTATAGCGCACGCCGGCGGTTGTCAGCGCAGCCTCGTAGGCGGCGATGCCGGCGTTGACGCGCGTATCGTTGCCGGCGTAATGCAAAAGCAGTTTTGACTTGATTTTCGGCACATCGGCGAGCGCGGGCTGAATGCCGTAGAACGCGACCACGGCATCGAGATCGGGCGCGTGCACCGCCAGTTCGTTGGCGCCGCCCCCGCCCCAGCAAAAACCGATGCAGCCGATTTTTCCCGTCGCATCGGCGCGCTGCCTGAGATAGGCGTCGCCCGCGACCAGATCGGCAACGGCGACTTCGCGATTGATCTTGGTGAACAACTGCCGCCCGGCATCCTCATCCGCCGGCGTGCCGCCTAAGTGCGACAGCAGGTCGGGCGCCAGTGCGACAAAGCCCTCGATCGCGGCGCGGCGCGCCACGTCTTCGATGTACGGCGTGAGCCCGCGGTTTTCGTGGATGATCAGGACGGAAGGCAGCTTCGCCGTTCCCCTGGGTCTGGCGACGTAGGCGCGCACCGGGCCCGAAGAGCCGGGGTAGGTGATATGGCTCGCCTCGATGCGCGCATCGTCCGCTGCGATCGTGGTGGCGACAGCGTAGTTGGCATCCAGGAACGGCAGCAGCGCCATCGCCGCGGACGTGCTTCCGGCGAGCGCGACGAGGCGCTTGATGAACACGCGCCGTTCGAGCGGCGCGTGGGTGAATTCGTCGTAGAGGTCGATGATGCGCTGGTCCATGCGTGCTCCGATTCCCATCCCCCGACATTCTGACACGGCCTGGTGTGCCGGGAAAATAGTTCCGTATGCCCGCCGCAGCTGGAGCAACCCGCAGCGCGATATACTTGCGCCAGCGCCTGAATCCTGCACCGCGCCGGCTTTGTCTCACCTTAACTGTAATCCATAGCGAGGAATCATGATCCACGAACTGCGCATTTACCATTGCATGCCGGGCCGCCTCAACGATCTCAACAACCGCTTCGCCAACGTCACGCTCAAGATCTGGGCGAAGCACGGCATCCGCCAGGTGGGCTTCTGGACCGTCCTGATCGGCCCGTCGAATCACGCCCTGTACTACATGCTCGAATGGGAAAGCCTGGCCGAGCGCGAACGCATCTGGAACGCATTCGCCAGCGACCCGGAGTGGCTGGCGGCGCGCGCCAAGACGGAGGAGCAGGGCCCGATCCTGCAGCACCTGGAGAATTACATGCTCACGCCAACGGCTTATTCGAAAACCAAATAAGCAGGCTGCATCGATTGCTGTAACGCACGAGGCAAGTGTAACCGCCCGTGAAAACCGCCGCGAAAATCCTCGCCGCAATCGTATCGGTCCTGGTGCTGCTCGCCGTCGCGGCCGTGGCGTCGAGCTGGGAGCCGGAGCGGCCGCTAGCCGAACTCAAGGCGCGCTGGGCGCCGCCGCCGTCCACTTTCGTCCAGGTGCAGGGGATGGAAGTGCATCTGCGCGACGAAGGCCCGCGCGACGATCCGGTTCCCATTGTGCTGCTGCACGGCACCTCGTCCAGCCTGCACACCTGGGACGGATGGTCCGAGGCGCTCAAGTCGAGCCGGCGCGTCATCCGCTTCGACCTGCCCGGCATCGGCCTTACAGGTGCGCCGCCGGACGCCGACTACCGCATCGAGCGCTATGTGCGTTTCGTCGCCGCAGTGCTGGACCGGCTCGGCGTGGCGCGCGTCGTGCTGGCCGGGAATTCATTCGGCGGCCAGGTGGCGTGGGAGACGGCGCTGGCGTATCCCGGTCGCGTGGAAAAACTCATATTGGTCGACGCCGCCGGTTACCCGTTCCAGCCGTTGTCGGTACCGTTGGGATTTCGCATCGCCCGGATTCCGCTGCTGAACCGTGTCGCGGAGTACACCCTGCCGCGCCGGCTGATCGAAGCCAGCGTGCGCAATGTCTACGGCGATCCGGACAAAGTCACGGCGCAACTCGTCGATCGCTATTTCGAGCTGACGTTGCGCGACGGCAACCGGCGCGCGCTGGTCGAGCGCTTCCGCCAGGCCCCGGCCGGCATCCATCCAGAACGCATTCCGATGCTGAAAGTTCCGACCCTCATCCTTTGGGGCGGACAGGACCGCCTGTTGCCGCCGGCCGACGCGCAGAAATTCCAGCGCGACATCGCCGGCAGCCGGCTGATCGTGTTCGAGCGCCTCGGACATGTGCCGCAGGAGGAGGATCCCGGCGCAACCGTCGCGGCAGTAAAATCGTTCATTTCTTGAACAGGAACGAACGGGGTCGATCAGCCAGATCTGTTCGGATCGACCTATAGCCGGCGCAGGTGACGCGCAAATGAACCATTCAGGGTAGACTGTTTGCGGGAAATCGTTAGCGCTGTGGCGTGGTAAGACGGGTACCGAATACCTGCGTGTGCGCGCAGCAGCAGACAAGGGAAGGCGTTACGTGGCGCACATATTGATCGTCGACGATCAGGCGCAGGACCGACATACGCGCACGGTCATGCTCGAGAGCATTTGGCCGGTGCGCGGCGCGATTTTCCCGATGTCGTGGTCTCTGACCTGCGCAGGCCGTTGATGGACGATTCCGTACTCAGGCGCAGACTCGAAGACAAGATCGCGGAACTCGATCAGGCCAACCGCAAGCTGAAGGAGAGCGAGGCGCGCTTTCGCAGCCTGACCGAGATGTCCTCGGACTTCTACTGGGAAAGCGATGCGGAGCATCGACTGACCCAGCGCGGCTCGGCCGACAGGAAGGTGAGCACGGTGTCGGTGTTTGCCCGCGGGGCGCAGATTGGCGAGCGGCGTTGGGATATTCCCTACGTTACGCCGGACGCGGCCGGATGGGCGGCCCACCGAGCCGTGCTCGATGCACACCAGCCGTTTCGCGAGTTTCTGTTTTCGCGCATGGGCATAGACGGCAGCGAGCGTTTCATCTCGATCAGTGGCGATCCCGTATTCGATGCGACCGGCGTGTTCACCGGGTACCGCGGAGTCGGCAGCGACATTACCGAGCGCAGGCGCGTCGAAACCGCCCTGGCTGAAAGCGAAAAGCGCTTTCGCAGCCTGACCGCGCTGTCTTCGGATTTCTACTGGGAGACCGACGAGGGGCACCGGTTAATGGCGCGCAGCGAGACCAATTCCGATGAGTCGAAGGCGGTGTTCAAATCCGAGCCGCGTCTGGGTAAGTCCCGCTGGGAGATTCCCTCGCTTTCGCCCGACGTTGCGGGCTGGGCTGCGCACCGGGCGATGCTCGATGCGCACCAGCCATTTCGCGATTTCGAATTTTCGCGCGTCGGCACCGATGGCGGCGAGCGCTTTGTCTGCATCAGCGGCGATCCGTTGTTCGACACCAAGGGCGCGTTTACAGGTTATCGCGGAGTCGGCAGCGACGTTACCGCGCGCAGGCGCGCCGAGCATGCGTTGCGCGCGAGCGAGGATCGCTACCGCGATCTGATTGAAAACAGTCAGGACCTGATCTGCACCCACGATCTGAATGGCCAACTGCTGTCGGTGAACGCGGCGCTGGTGCGCGCTTCCGGGTATTCGCAGGAAGCGCTGCTTGGGATGAACATGGCAGATCTGCTTACGCAAGGCGCGCGACCGGGATTCACCGGGTACCTCGTCGAGATTGCGACCAGCGGCAGGGCTCGCGGTGTAATACACGTGCGCACCGCGGGCGGCGAAGCGCGCTGGTGGGAATACGACAACTCGCTGCGCACCGAGGGCGTCGCCGCGCCGGTGGTGCGCGGCGTGGCGCACGATGTCACCGAACTGCGGCGTGCGGAGAGCGCGCGCAAGAGCAGCGAGGACAGGTTTCGCAAGGCGTTTCAACTCAACCCTGATGCGATCAATATCAACCGGCTCGAAGATGGAATGTACGTCTCCATCAATGGCGGTTTTACACAAATCACCGGCTATACCGAAGACGAGGTTCTGGGACGCACCTCGCTTGAATTGAACATCTGGGACGATCCGAAAGACCGAACGCGGCTGGTGCAGGGCCTGAAAAAAGACGGTTTCGTGGCGAGTCTCGACGCGCGCTTTCGCGCCAAGGACGGCAGCGTTCGCGACGGCCTTATGTCTGCGGCGCCGATCGATATCGACGGCGTCCCGCATATCATCAACATTACGCGCGACATCACCGAGCGAGTCCGGATAGAGGACGAACTGGCGCAGTCCGAAATGCGCTTCCGCGGTCTGGTCGAACAATCGATCACCGGCAACTACATTATCCAGGACGGCAGGATCGTCTATGTCAACCCGCGCATGGCGCAAATCGCGGGATACGCCAGCGCCGAGGAGTTGATCGGCCGCGACCCACTGTCGCTGGTTGCAGAGATGGACCGCGATATGGTCGCGCAGAACATGCGCGAGCGCATGGAAGGCAACGTGACGGCCAAGGACTACGAGTTTACCGGGCTGCGCAAGGACGGCACCCTGACCGTAATCGGCGTGCATGCCGCCCGCGCGATGCACAACGGCCGGCCCGCAATCATCGGGCTGATGCAGGACATCTCCGAGAAAAAGCGCGCGGAGGAGCAGATCCAGACCTATGTGGCGCAGCTCGAAACCGCATTCATGAGCACGGTCGAGGTGGCTACCACGATGGGCGAGATGCGCGATCCCTACACCGCGGGCCACCAGCGCCGGGTGGCGGAGATCGCGGTTGCGATCGGCGCAGAACTCGGTTTCGACGCGCGCCGACAGGAGGGGCTGCGCGTCGCCGGCTATCTGCACGACATCGGCAAGATCACCATTCCCGCCGAGATCCTGTCCAAGCCGGGCAAGCTCAGTCCGACCGAATATAAGTTAGTCCAGGGGCACGCGCAGGCGAGCTACGATGTGCTAAAGGACGTGCAGTTTCCCTGGCCGGTGGCCGACGTGGCGCTGCAGCACCACGAGCGCATGGACGGTAGCGGCTATCCGCAGGGACTCAAGGGCGCAGCTATTCGGATCGAATCGCGCATTGTGGCAGTGGCCGACGTGTTGGAAGCCATGTCGACTCACCGGCCCTACCGACCGGGATTGGGGCTGGACAAGGCGCTGGCGGAAATCGAACGCGGGCGCGGCAGCGCGTATGACGTGGATGTCGCCGACGCCTGTTGCCGCTTGTTGCGCGAACAGCGCTACACGCTGCCGCTATGAGCCGCTTGCCCCGCGCGCTGGTCGTGGCGCTTGCCGTCTTTTTGCTCGCCGCCACGCTCGCGGCCGTTCTAATCTGGCGCGTGAATCAGGCGTACCTTCAGGACGCGCGCACGCGCGCCCTGAACCTGGCCGACACCCACGCAGATCTGCTCGAGCGCAGCATCGAACGCGCCCTGTCCGCCACCTATGCGCTGGCGGTCCTGGTCCGTCGCGACCAAGGTGCGATCCGCGATTTCGATGCAATCGCCAGCGGCATGCTCCCGCTCTATCCGGGTGTCGCCTCCCTGCAACTGGCACCCGGAGGGGTTGTTCGACATGTTGTACCGCTGGCCGGGAACGAGCAGGCAGTTGGCCACGATATCCTGAACGACCCAAAGGCCAAGGCTGCCGTTGTTGCCCGGGACACGGGCAGGCTTACGCTTGACGGACCGTTTAACCTGCGGCAGGGCGGGCAAGGTGCCGTAGGACGGCTGCCGGTGTTTCTGGACGACGCCGGGGGCAAGCCGTACTTCTGGGGATTTGCCAGCGCGCTGATTCGCTTTCCGCAAATCCTCGAAGCCGCGAGTTTCAACGATCTGGTGCAGCAAGGCTATGCCTACGAACTTTGGCGCACCGATCCGATCAGCGGTAAGAAACTGATCGTCACCGCATCGCCCACCGCTCTCCCGGTTGATCCGGTCGCGTACGAAATGAAACTGCCAAGTACGGTGTGGACCTTGAGCATCGCGCCGGCAAAGGGCTGGCACGAACCACTCAGATTTTCCATCGAAGCCGCGCTGGGCCTTGTCTTGAGCTTGCTCATGGCGTACGTCGCGAAGCTTCTGGTCGAAGCCAAGGGTCATGAAAAGGGCCTGGAAGCGCTGGTCGCGAAGCGTACTGCCGAAGTCCTGACGCGTGAGGCGGACATGAACCACGCCCAGGCGATGGCACGGATCGGCAGCTGGTCCTTCGACCCTGAAACGAATGAATTCCGCGGCTCGATGGAACTCGCCCGCATCTACGGGGCGAGCGAAAGCATTCCGTTGAGTCACGCAGAGTTCCTGAAGAATGTACACACGGACGACCGTGAAAGAGTGGATCGCGCCTGGAAGCTGGCGCTAAATGGACAAGCGGATTACGACCTGGAGTACCGGATTGCAGTAGACGGCGACACCAGGTGGGTGCACAGCCACGCGCAAATGACTTTCGATGCCGGCGGCCTGTTGCGGCAGGCCTCGGGCACGGCGCAGGAGATCACCGAGCGCAAGCGATCAGAAGAAGCCTTGCGTGCGGCCGAAGAGCAGTTTCGAGGGTTGGTCGAACAGTCGATAACCGGGATCTACATCATTCAGCACGGCAAGTTCGTCTACGTGAATCCGCGCCTCGCCGAGATCCTCGGCTACGATTCGGCCGAAGAATTGCTCGGCCGCGACGTTCTCCTGTCAGTGGCCGAAAAGGACCGTGCCACGGTGGTGGAGAAAATGCGATTGCGCATCGATGGCGAGGTACATCGCGTCAGCTACGATTACACCGCCTTGCGCAAGGACGGCACGACGGTCGAGGTCGGCATACACGGCGCGCGAGCGAGCCATGGCGACCGACCCGCCATCATCGGGCTGTTGCAGGATATCTCCGAGAAAAAACGTGCTGAAGAAAAGATTCAGCATTACGTAGCGCAGCTCGAAACGGCGTTCATGAGCACGGTAGAGGTGGCGACGACGCTGAGCGAACTGCGCGATCCTTATACCGCCGGGCACGGGCGGCGGGTGGGTGAAATCGCCCGAGCCCTCGGCGTGGAGCTGGGGCTGGATGCGCGCCGGCTGGAGGGCTTGCGCGTCGCCGGATACCTGCACGACATCGGCAAGATCACCATTCCGGCCGAGATCCTGTCCAAGCCGGGCAAATTGAGCGCGATCGAATTTCAGCTGATCAAGGGGCATCCGCAGTCGGGCTACGACGTGCTGAAGGACGTGCAGTTTCCGTGGCCGGTGGCCGACGTGGCGCTGCAGCATCACGAGCGCATCGACGGCAGCGGCTACCCGCAGGGCTTGAAGGGCGAAGCGATTACGCTCGAAGCACGCATCATGGCGGTGGCCGACGTGGTGGAAGCGATGTCCTCGCACCGGCCTTACCGTGCAGGCCTGGGCGCGGCGAAGGCGCTTGCCGAAATCGAGCGTGGGCGCGGCAGCGCCTACGACGTTGACGTGGCCGACGCATGCCTGCGGCTGTTCCGGGAAAAGGGTTACCAGCTGCCTGTGTGACGCGTGTCGAGACGCGGAATGTGAGCAGCCGGATTACGGTTGATGCCGGTCTGGAATAGAATTGGTTTTCGGGCACCGCAGTCTGGTTGGAGCGCACATCGGCATGGCTAGCGAAGCACCAAACGACATCGACCGCGCCGCAATCGCCGAGCACGCGCGGCGCACTGCCGAGCAAGCGGCGTTGCGCAACGTGCGCAGGACGCTGGACGAAATCGAGGAATCTGAAATCGCCCGGCGCGCGATGCTGCGCAAGGTGCTGGTCGTTTGCGCGATCCTGGCGGCGATCGGAGCCTGGCTGGTCTGGGGTCTCATGTTCGGCGATCGCGGCATGCCGAAACCGCCGCCGTTGAAGGTCCCGGACAAGATCCAGCAGAAGCAATGAACCAATGCGGCGTATTAAGAGCTTTCCGCCGATTGCCGACGCAGGGGCGCGCGTACTGATCCTCGGCAGCATGCCGGGGAGGGCTTCACTTGCGGCCGGGCAATACTATGCGCATGCGCAGAATAGTTTCTGGCGCTGCCTGGAGCAGGTCACCGGCGTCGCGCCCTCTTCACCCTACGCGGTCAGGGTCCGGGCGCTGACATCGCGGGGGATCGCACTCTGGGACGTGCTGGCGTCGTGCGAGCGCGTGGGCAGCCTGGATTCGGCCATCGACGACGCCACCGTCAGCGCCAACGATTTCGCGGCGTTCTACCGCGCCCATCCCCGGATAGCGCAGGTATTGTTCAACGGCGCCAAGGCGGAGGCGTGCTATCGCAGGCGCGTCATGCCATTGCTTGCCGATGGACTCGGGCCGAAGAGTCTATCGCGCTTGCCGTCGACCAGTCCGGCTAATGCCTCGATGTCCGGCGCGCGCAAGCAACGAGAGTGGAACTCGGCTCTGCAAAAGGCGTTGCGCGGCGAATCGGATTGCGGCAGCGTTGGCTGAACGCGTGGGGCGCGCGCTGGGTTTAAAACCCGCACCCGGACAACGATATCTTCAACTGGCCGATTCGACGCCTGTCTACTTCCACGAGAGATTGAGTTTTCTGTTTGCGGCTGCGCAATCTCGAAGATAGAGGTTGATCAGGCTTTGGTAGGGGATGCCAACCTCCTCTGAAACCGCCTTGAAGTAGGTGATCGCGTCCGCATCCAGCCGGATGGAAATCTGCTTCTTCAAATCTCAAAGCGTCGCCCATCTCGCTCACGGCAATCTCGCTCACGGCGGTTGAGGAAACAACGGCTAGAGCGTAATCTGGCCGTGCCAGGCTCCACTTCCGTGGTCTTATAACGCCCCATTTAGGGAGCTGACTTCTAGTGATGCGACGAAATATCCGAAGGTGATGTCATGCCGCAGAAGGTAAGAGAACTTGTCACCGAGCTTGAACGCGCAGGCTTCGTCAACCGCGGCGGGAAAGGCAGCCACCGGAACTTCGTCCACCCCAGAGTTCCGAAACCGATCACAAAATCGGGTGCGCTTGGCGATGATGTAATGCATTACCAAGTCCGCGCCGTGAAACGCGCCGTTGAGGAGTCCAAGTCATGAAGGAAAGTGCAAGGTACGCAAAGATTGTCGAGTGGTCTGAAGAGGACCAATGCTTTGTCGGAAGCTCACCAGGGTTGGTTTACGGCGGGTGCCATGGTCCGGATGAAAAAGTTGTCTTCGAAGAACTGTGCCAGGTTGTCGAGGAAGCAATTGCGCTTTACCACCAAGACGGTAAGCCTCTACCTGTGGCAACGTCAGGCCGCGACTACGCGAACAAGATGCAGAACGTCGCATAGCAGCGCGAGCCGCTGACTGCGCGCGGTCGCCCTCAATCCTCCCGCAGCAGCGCGCCGCGCGCGCTCATCCCATCGATTTCCGCCTGGCTGAAGCCCCAGTCGGCGAGCGCCTGCGCCCCGCCTTCGCCACGGCGCGGCGCGCCGCGTGCAATAGCGCCCGGGGTGCGCGAGTAGCGTGGCGCGGGCGCCGGCTGGGTCACGCCGTCGATGTCGACGAAGGCGCCGCGCGCGCGGTTGTGCGCGTGCTGCGGCGCTTCGGCAAGCGACAGCACCGGGGCGAAGCACACATCGCTGCCTTCCATTTCGCGGCACCACGCGTCCCGCGTCTTGCTCTTGAACGCGGCGGCGAACGCAGTGCGCAGCTCGGGCCAGCGCGCGAAATCGAATTGACCCGGCAGCGCAGCCGGGTCCAGACCCAGCCGCTCGAGCAGTTCGGCGTAGAAGCGGGCCTCGATCGAGCCGATGGCCACGTGCTTTGCATCGGCGGTCTCGTACACCTCATACCATGGGGCGCCGGTGTCGAGAATATTGACACCGCGCTGGTCGCGCCAGTGGCCCGCGGCCATGCGACCGTAGAACATCGCCATCAGCGCGGCCGCGCCCTCGCTCATCGCGGCGTCGATCACCTGGCCCTTGCCCGAGGCGCGCGCCTCGAACAGGGCGCAGGCGATGCCGAACGCCAGCAGCATGCCGCCGCCGCCGAAATCGCCGACCAGGTTGAGCGGCGGTGTGGGCGCTTCGCCCTTGCGTCCGATGGCGTGCAGTGCGCCGGAGAGCGCGATGTAATTGATGTCGTGTCCGGCCGCCTGCGCCAGCGGCCCGTCCTGCCCCCAGCCGGTGATGCGGCCATAGACCAGGCGCGGATTGCGCGCAAGGCATTCGTCCGGTCCAAGTCCGAGGCGTTCGGTGACGCCGGGGCGGAAGCCCTCGATCAGCGCGTCCGCCCTGGCCGCAAGTTCGAGCACCGTCTGAATCGCCGCCGGCTGCTTCAGGTCGAGCGCGATCGAGCGCCGCCCGCGCGACATGATGTCGAACTTCGGCGGCACCGGCAGCCCCAGGTCGTTCGCCTGCAGGCGATCCACACGCAGTACATCCGCGCCCATATCGGCGAGCAGCATGCCGCAGAACGGCCCCGGACCGATGCCCGCGATTTCCAGCACTTTCACTCCTGTCAGCGGTCCGCTCATCTGCTGCCCCTCAGCCTGAAGACAGAACGAACATAGCAGATCGACGGCAGGAATGGCAAAGGCGCTGCAGCCGAGAAGCGGGCATTGCGGGTGATATAATCTGCGGCGTCAATCGCGCCCCCTCAAGGACTCCCCATGGATCTCAATTACACCAAGGAAGAACAGGCGTTTCGCGACGAGGTGCATAGCTTCGTGCGCGACAACCTGCCCAAGGACATCGCCGGCAAGGTGCTGCATCACAAGCGCCTGGTGAAGGACGACTGGGAGCGCTGGCAGAAGATCCTGTACAAGAAGGGCTGGGTAGCCCCCAACTGGCCGAAGGAGTACGGCGGCTGCGCCTGGAGCCCGATCCAGCAGCACATATTCGACGAGGAATGCGGCTACCTCGGCGCGCCGCGGGTGATGCCCTTCGGCCTGGTGATGGTGGCGCCGGTAATCCAGCATTTCGGCAGCAAGTGGCAGAAGGAATACTACCTGCCGCGCATTCTGTCGTCGGAAGACTGGTGGGCGCAGGGTTACAGCGAGCCCGGCTCGGGTTCCGACCTGGCGTCGTTGAAGACCAAGGCAGTGCGACAGGGCGATCACTATGTCGTCGACGGGCAGAAGACCTGGACCACGCTGGGCCAGTACGCGAACATGATTTTCTGCCTGGTGCGCACCGACTCCACGGTGAAAAAACAGGAAGGCATTTCTTTCCTCCTGGTGGATATGAAACTGCCCGGCGTGACCGTGCGCCCGATCATCACGCTGGACGAAGAGCACGAAGTCAACGAAGTGTTCTTCGACAACGTCAAGGTGCCGGCGGAGAATCTGGTGGGCGAAGAAGGCAAGGGCTGGACCTACGCCAAGTTCCTGCTCGGCCACGAACGCACCGGCATTGCGCGGGTGGGCGAATCCAAGCGCGAGCTGGAGCAGTTGAAAGCGATCGCGGCGAAGCAGCTGCGCAACGGCAAACCGCTGATGGAAGATCCGCGCTTTCGCGATCGAGTGACCGGCGTCGAGGTCGAATTGATGGCCCTGGAAATCACGCTGCTGCGCGTGCTGTCTTCGCGCACCAAGCCCGGTCCCGAGGCTTCCATCCTGAAAATCAAGGGCACCGACGTGCAGCAGGCGCTGACCGAGCTGACGATGGAGGCGATGGGGCCCTACGCGCTGCCGTTCCGACCCGAGGCGCGCGACGCCGGCTGGCACGGCGAACCCGTCGGTCCCGAATACGCCGCTTCGGCCGCCGCAGTCTATTTCAACTACCGCAAGACTTCGATCTACGGCGGTTCCAACGAAATCCAGCGCAACATCATTGCGCAGATGGTTCTGGGGCTCTGATCATGGACTTTATCTTCAGCGAAGAGCAGCAGCAGCTGCGCGACAGCATCCAGAAATTCATCAGCAAGGAATACGGCTTCGAGGCGCGCAAGGCGATAATCGCGTCGAAGCAGGGTTTTTCGGACAAGGTGTGGGCGCAGTTCGCCGACATGGGCCTGCTCGGCGTCGCCTTCGACGAGGCGCACGGCGGCTTCGGCGGCAGCTCGGTCGATACCATGCTGGTGATGCGGGAGTTCGGTCGCGGCATGGTGGTCGAGCCGTATTTATCCACCGTGGTCCTGGGCGGCAGCCTGATCGATCTTGGCGGCAGCGAAGCGCAGAAGCAGGCGATCCTGTCCGAAGTGGCGCAGGGCAAGCTGTTGCTCGCCGCGGCGCTGGGCGAACCGAATTCGCGCTACGAGCTGAACTGCGTCGAGACCAGCGCCAAGCGCGACGGTGCGGGCTACGTGTTGAACGGCCATAAAGCAGTAGTGCTGCACGGCGAGAGTGCGGACAAGCTGGTGGTGTCGGCGCGCACCGCAGGGGCGATGCGCGACACCAAGGGCATCAGCCTGTTCCTGGTGGACAAAAAAGCTGCCGGCGTCGCAGTGCAGGGTTATCGCACCATCGACGGCATGCGCGCGGCCGAAATCCGGTTCGCAAACGTCAAGGTCGGCGCCGACGCGGTGCTGGGTGAAGTGGATGCGGCGCTGCCGCTGCTCGAGCGCGCGGCCGATTTCGCCGTGTCGGCGTTGTGTGCCGAAGCGGTGGGCGCGATGGAAGCGCTGAACGCCGCGACGTTCGAATACCTGAAAACGCGGCAGCAGTTCGGCCGCCCGATAGGCAGCTTCCAGGCGCTGCAGCACCGCGCGGTGGACATGATGATCCATTGCGAGCAGTCGCACTCACTCGCCCTGCTCGCGTCGATCAAGGTGCAGTCCGAAGACCCGAACGAGCGCAAGCGCACGGTGTCGGCGGCCAAAATCCAGATCGGCCGTTCCGGACGCGCAATCGGCGAGGAGGCGATACAGCTGCACGGCGGCATGGGCGTGAGCAATGAACTCGCCGCCGGCCATTACGCCAAGCGCCTGGCCATGATCAACGCCACGTTGGGCGACGTAGAGCACCACGCCGAGCGCTTCGCCGGCGCGGCGTAAAAACCGGGGACAGACCACGTTTTTTCGTGGGAGGGAGCTTGCTCGCGAACAATGATATTCGCGAGCAAGCTCGATCCCACGACCCTGCAGTACCATCATCATCGTTAGAGGTCACTATGGCTACCACTACCAATATGCAAGTCCTGCTCGCCAGCCGCCCGACGGGCTGGGTGACGGAAGAGAATTTCAAGATCGTAAGCACGCCCGTAGCGAAACCTGCAGACGGCCAGATCCTGGTGCGCAACCACTTTCTGTCGCTCGACCCGTACATGCGCGGCCGCATGAACGACACCAAGTCCTATGCCGCCAAGCAGGAGATCGACCAGGTCATGGTCGGCGGCACGGTGGGTGAGGTGATCGAATCTAAGAATCCGAAGTTCAAGGTCGGCGATGTCGTCACCGGCTTTTACGGCTGGCAGCAATATGGCTGCTCGGACGGCACCGGCGTGAACAAGGTCGACGTGAGCCGCGTGCCGATGTCGGCCTACCTCGGCGTGATCGGCATGCCCGGCGTCACCGCCTGGGTCGGCCTGCTCGACATCTGCCAGCCGAAGGCGGGCGAGACTGTGGTGGTGTCCGCAGCTTCGGGCGCGGTCGGCAGCGCGGTGGGCCAGATCGCCAAGCTCAAAGGCTGTCGCGCCGTGGGTATCGCCGGCGGCAAGGAAAAATGCGACTACGTGGTGAAAGAACTCGGCTTCGACGCCTGCGTCGATTACAAGGCCGGCA
>QYQC01000026.1 GCA_007280315.1 Betaproteobacteria bacterium
GCATCCGCCTGCGCAAGCGCCACCTGAAAGAGCACGACCGCAAGCGCGCCTCGCGCGCCCAGGCTGCGGCGTAGGTCATTTCCGCACCGTCGATTACTCAATCTCGTTGCAGTAGTCCTGCGTCCTTCCATGCTGAAGTGACGGCAGTTGCGCGCTCTCGCGCGCCAACCGCGTTTTCCCTACGGATGAAAAGCGCATCCGTAGGGAAAACGCGGTTATGGATAAAAACAACAACGTCTTTGGCTTGGAGCGCCTTTGTGCAGGACGAAAAAAAGCCCGCTTTCGCGGGCTTTTTCAATCAATCTGGCTTGTTACTCAGCCGGCTTGATATTGACAGCTTGGTCGCCTTTTTGACCGGCGGTGATGTCGAACGTCACTTTCTGGTTTTCCTGCAGGCTTTTGAAGCCATTGCCCTGGATCGCCGAGAAGTGCGCGAACAGATCCTTGCCGCCGCCGTCGGGAGTGATGAAGCCGAAACCCTTGGCGTCGTTGAACCACTTAACTGTACCTGTACTCATGTCTATTATTCCTAGATAAAGATTATAAAAGGCTTGCGCCCGAATGCGAGAACTTCAAGGAGGAAAACGAAGACCTGAGGAGTACCGCAAAAGCGGCTACGACGGACCAGCAATTCCACTGCCTTACATTCCTGCCCCGCCCTTATACAGGGGGGCGGGCGCGCCGTCAAGGAAATTCACTTCGCGGTGAATGGCGCGCTCGGGTGGCAAGTCGGGCGCCTCCAGGCTAATAGCGCTTGCCGTTGGTGAATTCGACCTTCATGCGCGCGACCTGCTTGCGCATTATTTCGAGTTCGGCCCTTGCCGCTTCCTCGGTGCGTACGCATTCTTCGGTGGGTGTGCCGGTGCCCTGTGGCAGGCGCTGCCGCTTTAGCTCCGCCTGGGCCTCGTCGTAACGTTGCGTCGCCGTATTCCAGCGTTCGACCAGTTGTTGCTCCTGCTCCCGCCACGTTCTTCGCTTGTCCATCAGCCTGCCTCCGCGATGCCTTAAGTACTCCGAATGACGCCACTGCCGCCTTCGAGCGCAAGCTATTGTACGCGAGCAAGGGGACCCGGACCGATTGAGGTCTCTTATAAATTGGGAGGGCTCGTCGGCCGGAACCCCCTTAGGTTACGCGGTCGTAGCAAACGAAATCATAGCGAAACGGGATGCCGGCTTCGCTGCCGTGCGTTTCGCGCCTTGTTTCAAGCCACTCGGCCGGGGAATACTCGGGGAAATGCGCATCGCCATCGAATTCGGCGTGGATTTCAGTGAATTCCAGGCGTTGCGCATGCGGCAGCGACTCGCGGTACAACTCGGCGCCGCCGATAATGTAAATTTCCTTGGCGTCAGCGCAGGCGGCGAGCGCCGCGTCGAGCGAGTGAACCACCTCGCAGCCGGCGACAAGGTAGTCGCGATTGCGCGTGATTACGAGGTTGCGCCGTCCCGGCAACGGTTTGCCGATGGACTCGTGGGTCTTGCGGCCCATCACTACCGGGTGGCCCAGAGTCAGTGCCTTGAAGCGCCTGAGGTCCGGCGGCAAATGCCAGGGCAGAGCATTGTTCTTGCCGATGACGCGGTTGGCGGCCATCGCGACGACGAGGCAGATGCGTGCGGTCACCGGCGCCTATTGAACCCGGTAGGGTTCGATCGCGGCCAGATTGGGGACTACCCCCAGGCCGGGAATGTCGCTCAGCGTGATGCGGCCCTCCTCGACTTTGAATGCAGGGATCACGCCCAGCTCGCGCAGTGGATTGGGATTGGCGTCGACTTCTACATATCCCGGACCGCCAATCGCGGCCTTGAGGTGCAGCGAAGCGGCCAGGCCGATACCGCCGCCGAGCCAGTGCGGGCAGAACATTGCGCCGCGCTCGAGCGCCATTTTCCCTACATCGAGACAGCCACTGAAGCCGCCCCATTTTCCGAGGTCCGGTTGAATCACGCCGAACGCGGCAGAATCGAGCGCGGCGGAAAACGCATCACTACCGCGCAGGTTTTCGCCGGCCGCGAGCGGAATCGTCGAATCACCTGCGAGCTGTTGCCAAGCGGACAGAGGTTGATCGGCGGCGATCGGCTCTTCCAGCCACAGCGGCGCAAATTCCGCCAGCGCGGCGCTCATCGCGCGCGCCTGCTCAGGGCTCCACGCTTGATTGGCGTCTACCATCAGCGGCAGCGGACCGACGAGCTCGCGCAACGCGGCTAGGTTTGCGCGGTCGCGCTCCTCGCCAAAGCCGACTTTTAGCTTGAACGCGCGATGGCCTTCGGCCAATTTTCTCTTTGCGAGCGCTTCCGGCTTCGTCGGATTAAGACCGCTTGCATAGACGTCGATCGTCGGCGTTCCGCCCAGCAGCTTCCACAACGGTTGCCCGGCGCGGCGCGCCGCCAGGTCCCACAGCGCGACATCGGCGCCGGCCACGATCTGTGCCATCGGACCGAGTTCTCCCGACTGGAGGGCGAGGATATGCAGACGCCGGTCGAGCTCGTGGAAGGCGGCGCGCGGATCTGCCCAGGCCTGCTCGCGCAGGATCGGCGCGACCAGACTGTCGAGCAGGTGCGCGCGGTGTTCCGCCCCGACCGTAGGAAAATTGCACCACACCTCGCCCCAGCCGAATACACCGTTCTCGTCTTCCACGCGCAGCAGCAGCGCCGGACGGTCGTGCATCATGCCGAACGAAGTTTGTACCGGTTCAGACAGGGGCGCGCGAAACACCAGCGTGCGCACACCGACGATGCGCAATGGGTCGATGATGGATGATCGGTCCGCGGTCACGGTTTCGGCGGCGAGGTCTGTGCGCTCAGACGGCAATCGGCGCCTTGATCGCCGGATGGGGATCGTAGCCTTCCAGCGTAAAGTCTTCGAAGCGAAAGCCGAAAATGTCCGTCGCAGCCGGGTTAATGCGCATCTGCGGGAACGCTCGCGGCGTGCGTTCCAGTTGCAGGCGCGCCTGATCGAGGTGGTTGAGGTACAGATGGGCGTCGCCCAGCGTGTGTACGAATTCGCCCGGCTTAAGCTTGCACACCTTGGCCACCATTAACGCGAGCAGGGCATAGGACGCGATATTGAACGGCACGCCGAGGAACAGATCGGCGCTGCGCTGATACAGCTGGCAGGAAAGCCTGCCGTCGGCGACATAGAACTGGAACAACGCATGGCAGGGCGGCAGCTTCATGCGGTCGATGTCGGCCGGATTCCATGCGCTGACGATATGGCGGCGCGAGTCCGGATTGTTCTTGATGCCCTCGATCAGCTGGGCGATCTGGTCGATGGAGCGGCCGTCGGGCGATTTCCAATTGCGCCACTGGTACCCATAGACCGGACCGAGATCGCCGTCGGCGTCGGCCCATTCATCCCAGATGCTGACGCCGCGCTCCTGCAGGTAGCGCACGTTGGTATCGCCTTGCAGGAACCAGAGCAGCTCGTGAATGATGGACTTCAGGTGCAGTTTCTTGGTGGTGAGCAGTGGAAACGGCTCCAGCGCAAAGCGCATCTGCCAGCCGAACACCGACAGTGTGCCGGTGCCGGTGCGATCGCTTTTTCTTGCGCCGTGGTCGATCACGTGGCGCATCAGGTCGAGATACTGCTGTTCCTGGTGGATGGCGCTCATGGGCTCGATCGGTCAGCCTTTTTCCGTCGGTCGGCTCGGATCGCTGCACCACTCGCTCCACGAGCCAGGGTAAAGCCTGGAACCGTGAAGGCCGGCAATCTCCATGGCGAGCAGGTTGTGGCAGGCGGTCACGCCGGAACCGCAGGAATGCACGACCGCTTCAGGCGGCGCATTGCCCAGCAGTGCGGCGAAATCGCCGGCGAGCTCGGCCGCCGGTTTGAAGCAGGCGCGTGAGTCCAGATTGTCGCGGAAGCAACGATTGATCGAACCAGGAATGCGGCCGCCGACAGGATCCAGGGTTTCATTCTCGCCGCGGAAGCGGTCGGGCGCGCGCGCATCGATAAGAATGCGCCCGGGCCGGCCGAGCGAGCGCAACACGTCCTCGACGTCGGCCGTGATCGCGCGCGGCTGGCCGGAAAAGCGCGCCGGCGCCGGCTGCGGTACGGCAGCGCTCTGCGGGTGGCCTTCGCGCATCCACTTGGCGTAGCCGCCGTCGAGCACGGCGACTTTTTCGTGTCCGACCCAGCGCAGCATCCACCACAGGCGCGCGGCATAGACACCGGTTTGGGCGTCATAGGCGACTACCTGCTTGCTTGAATCGATGCCAGCCGCCTCCAGTCTGCGCATGAACGTCTGCGCATCGGGCAGCGGGTGGCGGCCGTTCGTTCCGTTCACCGGCGCGGAGAGGTCGCGGTCCAGATGGATGAAGCGCGCGCCGGGAATATGCGCGTGCGCGTAGTCCTCGGCGCCCGAGTCGGGTTCGGAGAGACTATGACGGCAGTCGAACACCGCCCACGCGGGATCATCGAGATGTGCTGCGAGCTCCGCTGTGCTAACCAGAGTGGTATGCGCTATTGGCGTCATTTGCTTTCCAGTTCCAACCAGTCGCGCGCTTCGGCGTCGTCGTCGAATACCTGCAGGTCGGCATTGATGAACATCTGCGACAGCCAGGCGCTCCAGATCATCCACTGGCTGTCGGTCACGACGGCGATTTTGTCGAAATCGTCAGGGTGGCTGCGGGTGTACTTGATGTCTTCCCAGGCTACGTCCACGGTAAAACCCGCCATCTGCCGCAGGTCGATGAGCAAACTGACCTTGCCGCCGGGCGCGAGCGTTGCGCGCACCATGTCCTCGAATTCCTTGTAATCGGCAAGCACGAACTCTCCGAGTACGCTCACGCTTACGAGCTTGCCGCTGTGGTCGATGGCGATCACGCTGTTTCCCCGCTGCAACGCTGTGTCCGCGCCATCGCCTGCGCGGATGGTGCAAGGCGGGCCGCATTTCGAACGCTCAGACGCATCAGACGGGCCTTCCCAGTTCACGCCGCAGGTATTCGTGGAAATGCAGCATGCCATCTTCCATCGGCGACTGATACGGCCCGGTCTGGTTCAGACCCTGCTGCATCAGTGCCCTGCGGCCACGCTCCATGCGCAGCGCGATTTCGTCATCCTCGATCGCCGTCTCCCAGTAGGCCGCCTGTTCGGCCTCGACGAATTCGCGTTCGAACAAGACTATGTCTTCGGGATAGTAGAACTCGACCACGTTGGTGGTTGATTGCGGTCCGCGCGGATGCACGGTGCTCACCACCAGCACATGGGGGTACCACTCGATCATGATGTTCGGATAGAGCGTGAGCCAGATCGCCCCATGGCGCGGAATCTCACCCTGGTAGTAATCGAGCACTGCCTGGTGCCAGCGCGCGTAAGTCGCGCTGCCGGGCCTGGCCAGGCGGTTGTTGATGCCCACGGTCTGTACCGAGTGGCGCGGGCCGAATTGCCAGTCGAGGTCGTCGCAGGTGACAAAATTGCCCAGACCCGGATGGAACGGCACCACGTGATAGTCCTCAAGGTAGACCTCGATGAAGGTCTTCCAGTTGTAATTGCATTCGTGTATCTGCACGCGGTCGAACATGTAGCCGGAAAAATCGAGCGCAGCGCCTTCGCGCAACCCGCTCAGATCCTGCGCGACATCGTGCTTGCCGGCGAACAACAGCCCGTTCCAGTTCTGCAACGGGGTTTTGGGTAGATTAAGACAGGGATTATCGGGAAAATGGGGTGCACCCAGCAACGCGCCGCCCGTGTCGTAGGTCCAGCGGTGCAGCGGACAGACAATGTTGCGGGCATTGCCCCGGCCTTCGAGCATGATCGCCTGTCGGTGGCGGCAGACGTTGGACAGGAGTTCGATTCCGTGCGCATTGCGCACAAGCAGTTTGGCATGATCCATCCACGCCAGGCTGTGATAGTCGCCGGCGTTGGGCACCATCAATTCGTGACCGATGTAGCCCGGGCCGTTCTCGAACAGATGCCGCCGCTCGAGTTCCAGCATTTCCTGGTCGAAATACCAGGAGACGGGAAGCTGCGGGCTGCTTTGCTTGAGTTTGGACGGGCTGGCAATATCGGACATTAATTAACCTCGCTTGACCAGCCTGGGGACACGGTAAGTCAGTCGGCAAAACGCCAATATTTCAGAATTTTACCGTGTTTTTGATTTGACTGGCGGGGTGGAGATCAGCTATTTTCGTGTTTTATAAGGTCTTCCTATCATCATGTCGAAATCGCCCAAGCAAGTCGCGGCCGGCGGCGAGTCCCTTAGTTTCGAAACCGCGCTGGCCGAGTTGGAAAAACTCGTAGCCGGCATGGAAACAGGGCAACTCTCCCTCGAGGAGTCTCTTGCTGCGCACAAGCGCGGTCTGGAACTCGCGCAATACTGCCAGGCCAGGCTTGCCCAGGCCCAGCAGCAGGTGCAGGTGCTCGAAGCCAATACATTGCAAGCGTTTCCTGGTGCCGAACGCAACGACTGATTTCGCCGCCTGGATGGGTGCGGTCCAGGCGCGCATGGAAACGGCGCTGCAGCGGTTTCTGCCAGCGGCAGAGATCGCGCCTGAGCGCTTGCACCGTGCCATGCGCTACGCTGTGCTCGGCGGTGGCAAACGCGTGCGCCCGCTGCTGGTCTTCGCCGCGGGCGAACTGGTCCAGGCAGATCCGGCGCGGCTCGAAGTGGTGGCGGCCGCGGTCGAGATGGTCCACGCCTACTCCCTGGTGCACGACGATCTGCCGTGCATGGACGACGATGTCCTGCGCCGCGGCAAACCTACCTGTCACGTCGAATTCGATGAGGCCACTGCGCTGCTGGTGGGCGATGCGCTGCAGCCGCTGGCGTATCAGATTCTGACCGAGCACGTCCTGGCGGACGATCCCGGCGCGCAGCTCGAGATGCTGAGAACGCTGTCAGTAGCAAGCGGCTCGCGCGGCATGGCGGGCGGCCAGGCGATCGACCTCGCCAGCGTGGGCAAAACGCTCAGCCTGCCGGAACTCGAATTCATGCATATCCACAAAACCGGCGCGCTGATCCGTGCTGCGGTGATTCTGGGCGCGCGCTGTGGCAGCCGCCCGGATCCGGGCGCATTCGACCGGCTGGGGCGCTATGCCAACACAGTGGGTCTGGCGTTCCAGGTTGTGGACGACGTGCTCGATTGCGACGCCAGTACTGCTACGCTCGGAAAAACCGCCGGAAAAGACGCGGCGCAGGCGAAGCCGACTTATGTCAGCATACTGGGGTTGGCGCGGGCGCGGGCCCTGGCTGAGCAATTGCGCGCCGAAGCGCAGGCGGCACTTTCAACCTTCGATGCGACGGCCGGACGATTGCGTGAATTGGCCGATTTCATTGTGCTGCGCAAATTTTAGGTCGACCTTTTTTTAAAGTACAAAGTGAACAGCAAACAGTCGCAGGACCCGCAGGGCGAATTCGATCCGGCTATCTACGCGCTGCTGAAGACCGTTAACAGTCCGGCTGAATTGCGGGCGCTGGAGCGGCGGCAGCTGGCGCAACTGGTGGAGGAGCTACGCGCCTACATCATCGAATCGGTGAGCCAGACGGGCGGTCATCTGTCGTCCAATCTGGGAACGGTGGAACTCACCGTCGCGCTGCACTACGTGTTTGATACCCCCAATGACCGGCTGGTGTGGGACGTAGGCCACCAGACCTATGCGCACAAGATTCTCACCGGGCGGCGCGAGGGCATGGCGAAGCTGCGCATGCACGGCGGCATCTCCGGTTTTCCGCGGCGCGCGGAAAGCGAATACGACACCTTCGGTACCGCGCACTCAAGCACTTCCATTTCAGCAGCGCTGGGCATGGCGCAGGCCGCCAGGCTGCGCGGGGAAAGCCGGCGCGCAGTGGCGATTATCGGCGATGGCGCCATGTCCGCCGGCATGGCTTTCGAGGCCCTGAACAATGCCGGCGTTATGGAAACCGACCTGTTGGTGGTGCTGAATGACAACGACATGTCGATTTCGCGACCGGTGGGCGCACTCAACAAATATCTTGCACGGCTGCTCTCGGGCGGTCTGTACGGTGCCGCGCGCAAGGCGGGTGAGCGCGTGCTGGGGAAAGTGCCGCAGCTGTGGGAGCTGGCCAAGCGCGTCGAAGAGCACGCCAAAGGAATGGCCCTGCCGTCCACCTTGTTCGAGGAATTCGGTTTCAATTATATCGGCCCGATGGACGGCCATGACCTGGATTCACTCATCCCGACGCTGAAGAACATCAGCGAACTCAAGGGCCCGCAGTTCCTGCACGTCGTAACCAGGAAAGGCCAGGGATACAAGCTGGCCGAGGCCGATCCGGTGCTCTACCACGGCGTGTCCAAATTCAAGCCCGACGCCGGCATCGTCGGTGTCAAGTCCGGCGGGAAGCCAAGCTACACGCAGATTTTCGGCGACTGGTTGTGCGATATGGCGGCGCTCGACCGGCGCCTCGTCGGCATTACCCCGGCGATGTGCGAAGGCTCGGGCATGGTGCGCTTCGCCCGGGAATTTCCAGCGCGCTATTTCGATGTCGGCATCGCCGAGCAGCACGCGGTGACTTTCGCCGCCGGGCTCGCCTGCGATGGCGAGAAACCGGTGGTGGCCATCTACTCGACGTTTCTGCAGCGCGCCTACGATCAATTGATCCACGACGTGGCGATCCAGAATCTGCCGGTGGTATTCGCGCTCGATCGCGCCGGGCTGGTCGGCGCCGATGGCGCCACGCATAACGGCGCATTCGATTTCGCCTACCTGCGCTGCATTCCCAATCTTACCGTCATGGCGCCGGCCGACGAAAACGAGTGCCGGCAGATGCTCTACACCGCGTTCCAGCTCGACTCACCCGCGGCGGTGCGCTATCCGCGCGGCGCCGGCCCGGGCGTCGAAATCCGCAAGGAAATGGCCGCACTGTCCATAGGCAAGGGCGAGCTGCGCCGGCAGGGCGCCAAGGTGGCGATTCTCGCCTTCGGCAGCATGCTCAAGCCGGCGCTGGAGGCCGCCGGGGAATTGAATGCCACGGTGGCCAATATGCGCTTTGTCAAACCGCTGGACCAGACTCTGGTGCAGCAGCTGGCACGCGAGCATGATCTGCTGGTCACGGTGGAGGAAGGTTCGCTGATGGGCGGCGCGGGCAGCGCGGTGGC